>CALABV010000017.1 GCA_937886325.1 uncultured Geobacter sp. | reverse complement strand
CGTTCCAGATCCTTCGGACTTTTCCTGAAATTGGCCAGGAGATCGAAGAAATCAGGCAGTTCCTCTTCCCTGACATCTAAAAAATAATTCGGATAGGATCCGATGAGGCCAGGGATGAAGTCGGCGCTGTCCTTAGAGGGATCGAGCCGCCCGTCCTCTCCGAACAGAAAGGCGACGTTGTCATGCCAGCGGTTGATGACAATGGAGCCGGCAACGTCCCTGCCGGTCTTGAGGCGGATCCTCATGTAGGCCAGATTGGCGTTGTGCTCGTTCACCAGTGAGAAAAAGGCCGTGCCGGGCCGGGAAAGGGCGGTAAACGCCCGCAGGTAGTCATCCCTTGTTGTATATGACGTGGGCATCCGCGGATAGGCGCCCCCTGCCGGCAGATAGTTCACAGGATCGAACGCGATCCCCGCCGCACGCAACAGGTGCTTCTTCACGACATGTTCGACGAACTCCCGCTTCGGATCGTCGGTGGTGAAGGCAATCTTCGCCGGCAGGGCAGACGGGTAATAGTGCACCTTATCCGGATCGACCCCCAGGTACCAGGACTGCATCAGCTCCCGTCGCTTTTCCGGGGGCAGAAAGTCAAGGAAGTAGCTCTCCCCTTCCACGCGCAGCGCATCCATGTAGAGCCGCAGCGCCAGCTGGTGGCCGGCCGTGCCGTACACGTCGAAGCCGGCGACGAGTGCGTAGTAGATCCGTTCAAGCAGGGGATAGTCGAGGACCCAGATGGTCTTGGGCAGGTTTCCCAGCACCCCCCTGTGAACCGAGGCGCTGTCGAAATGGCGGTAGACGGTAAGCACCGGCGCATCATCGGCGCGGTTGCCTTTCCAGATGGACTCGTAGCCCAGGCCGCCGTAGTTCAGCGACGTGTAATAGTCCTGGCGGGCCCTGTAAAACTCGACAGCGGCCTTGCTGTGCCGATCGGTCAGCGCAGAAAAAATGCGCAGGTCGCTCCCCTTCTCGACGGGCATGCGAAGCTTGTCGACGTACGTCTTCAGGAATCCGGGAAAGGCCACGCTCAGGTCATGGTCGGGCTCCATGAACAGCACCCAGAAATGGTCATCGATGACGTTGAGGGCTATCTGCCCCTTGCACACCGGGCCGTGGATGAAGGTCATGATAATGTAGAGCGCGTTATCCAGCAGGAACTGGTAGCGAGAGCGCGGCGGGATCTGCTCGAAGGCAGCGAACGGATTGGCGCTCACTACGGGGTCATAGCCCATGAGGTGCGGGGGCTGCAGCCACTCGGGCTTGATGAAGAGTTCGGTGAGGCGCCGCAGTTGGGCGTCATCGAAATGAAAGACCATGTGGGTCTTGTGGACGATGGTGGAGTGGATCTTGCGGAAGCGGTAGTAGACCCGCTCCACACCGGGATCGTCATAGGGGCGCACCGTGGCAACCAGGTCGATGGGCCTGCCGGGCGCGGTCCTGGAGCGGACCAGTTCGTAGAATTCGTTGGTCGGCGTGCCGAATTTTATGTGGGCCAGGAACAGATGCTCGTAGAGGTAGCGAGCGGTCATGGCGTGTTTTGCGTCGTCCCGGTTCAGGAATGATTCCCACTGCCGGATGGCAAGGGCGGCGGCGGGCGTCGGCGTGGTCAGCTCCGCCTGCCGGGCCGCATCAGGTCCCCTGGCGCCCTGGACAAGCCAACCGGCGATGATATCGAACTCCTCCTGCTTGAGCGGGGGGAACCCGTAGGGCATGCCGCGGTTCGGATGCTTTTCCAGGTATTCGCCCACCTCGGCCCGGTTTTCCGAACAGGTCAGGTCGTCCGCTTCAGGCCGGTACTCGCCGCTGCTCTTCGGATTGTTCATCTTGTGGTAGAGCAACTGGATCATGATCGAATCGTTCAGACCGTCCGCCACGCTGCTCCCGGTGACCGTGGAGAATTCCTTTTTGCGCCATTCGCCCGTGGTCTGCGCATCGATGAAGAGCCGGGTCGGGTCCATGGAGCTCAATCGCGAGGCGTTGTAGACCGCCCTTTTCGTGGCCCCGCGGTCCGTCCCCTCGAACGAGTCGAGCTTGAGCTGGCAGGGCGAGTTGTAGCAGGAGTGGCAGACCGCGCAGCGCCTGTCGAGTATCGGTTTCACCTCTTTCTGGTAGTCGATCGCCCGTGTGGGAATCTTCACGGCAACCGGCGTCAACGCTTTCCCGGGACACCCGGCGATGAACACGGCAATCATGACGACAAGAATGGGGTAATACCTCATGGACGCGGTTTCCTTCCAGGATGGCACATGCGTGAAATGATGCCGTTTTTTAGAGAAGCGTACCAGCCTTTTCTTTGTCATGCGTCGAGGACGGAAGTCCCGGCGAGGAAAACAATCACGATTTCTCCGTTCCGGGACCGGACTCCATGATATTCGCCCAATTCAGAGAAGGGTATGGCGGATACTCCCAAAACTTCGGATTCGCCCTGTCGTCGTCAACGCATCAATACCCCCCTCGTGCAGCTATACGGCTTTCCACCAGGCGGAGCAGGGTATCGATCTCCATACATGCCTTGTCCCAATGCTGCTTTTCATGATCTCCTTCGAGATGTTTGACAAGAGTGTGCAAGCGGCCGCTGATATCGCTCAGCTCTTCGACGATGATGTGCGTGTGTTCCATGTCTTCCTCCCAAAAATATCGTACGGCTTTGACAATACCACAGTTGTCCCCCACTATCCAGGTTCGGGAGCGCGGTCCGTTGCGAATGACTTCGAGCCGTCGGGATTCTATGGTTTCCCTGTGCCTTCTACGCAAAGCCTCGGCCTCCTCAACCGGATGTCAGAAAGATTTTGACAAATCCTCATGGAAATGATAATCATGCGAAAAAATTGCTCGAGAGATAGACGATAATACTTAACCATTCGCAAGAATGGGGCGGAAAGCCTACAGGGTCTTACCGAGACAGCCGGGTTGCCGAAATATCGCATGATGTTCGGTCCCGGCTTTTTTGTTTTCAAACATGTAAAAAGGGAGGCCACGCCAGTAAGCGCCCTGAAGAGCGCCGAAGCACGCCGGTTCGCATCGGTAACGGAAAACGGATTCATACGCTGGTGGTAAACGATAATGCTAAACCATTCGCGAGAATGGGGCGGAAAGCCTACAGGGTCTTACTGAGACAGCCGGGTTGCCGAAATATCACAGGATGTTCGGTCCCCGGCTTTTCTGTGTCCTGACGCGGAAATTCAACTTTTCATACTATAGAAAGGTACCAAATTTACACCATGCTCCGAATCCTACACCTGTCACTCGTATCCAATCGGCTTCGTCTTATTGCCCTGTGCGTCTTGATCATGTCACTGCAGGGATGCGCCGTCATGAAAAACATTCAGGATAAATTCCGGAATGTTACAAGCCATCCTGACAAAAAGATCGAAAAAAATGATTTTCCGGCTGCGAAAGGAGAAGACGTCATCGGCCGGTTGGCGGTCGTCAGACTTGAAAAGGGGGATACGCTGCCGGATATCGCGCGGCACTTCGGTCTGGGGATCAATGCAATCAGTGCGGCGAATCCTGGGGTCGATGTATGGGTGCCCGAGGCAGGAGAGCGCATCATTCTGCCCCTGAGTTTCATCCTGCCGGACGCTCCCAGAAAAGGGCTTGTGGTCAACCTGGCCACCATGAGGCTCTTTCATTTCAAAGGGGACGGCACGTCGATGGTGGTGTCGACCTACCCGGTCGGTGTCGGAACCGAGGAGCGGCCCACACCCACCGGTCAGATGCGCGTGGCGCGTAAGGCAACCCGGCCGACCTGGCATGTGCCAGCCTCAATTGCCGCGGATCATCGGAAAAAAGGGGATATCCTCCCTGCGGAAGTTCCGCCTGGACCCAAGAACCCCTTGGGAGAATACGCGCTCTATCTGAGCAAATCGGGATACCTGATCCATGGCACCAACAAACCGGCCAGCATCGGCCTTCAGGCAACCAACGGCTGCATGAGGCTCTATCCGGAAAACGTGAAGACGCTATTCAACGACACGCCGGTCAATACGCCTGTCGCCATTGTCAACCAGCCCTATCTCATAGGTCAACGCAATGGGGTGCTGTACATGGAGGCTCATACGCCCCTGGAAAACTCTGATGCCGGCGAACTCGAAAAGATGCATGCAAAATTGAGAACGATTGAAAAGAAATCGGCGGGCACGCTTGACTGGAAAAAAGTAAAGGAAGTTCAGTCCGAGGCCCGGGGGATTCCCGTTCCCATCCTGGCGATGCGTCAGGGAAGTGAAACAGAGGCTCCGGAACCCCTGGAAGTCGAGCACCCGGACGCATTGTACGGCAGACCGGAAATACCGGAACTGACACTGAAGGCTTGGTATGTTCTGGCCGCTGATGTGCGTGACGAGATCGAGGCCCGGCGGCTTGCCGCCATTATCAACCACCAGGGGCCGCAGATCCCGGCACGGGTGATAGCACGGGATAACGGCTTTCGTGTCCTCGCCGGCCCTTTCAACGATGCCGGCGAGGCCAGAGATGCGGTCAAACGCCTGAAGTATGACTTGGACATCGACGGCATCTTGATTGATCCTGCCAGGAAGGGACAGGCGTCCCCTCTTCCCGGCACGGCACACCGAACGGAAAGGAGGTGATTCGAGATGAAGAAAGGTCTTTTGCTGATCTCACTGCTGCTTGTATTCCCCGTTACGATGATCGGTTGCGCAACAACCAGTGAACTCGAAAAAGTGGAGGCGCAGCAGAAACTGATCGATGCGAAAGCTGATCAGGCGCTGCAGGATGCGCAGGCTGCCAAGGCAGCGGCCGATGCGGCCAAGCTGAAGGCTGACGATGCCACGGCACGCGCCGAAAATGCTGAAAAGGCGGCAATGGAAAGGGAAAGGATCGCGGATGAAAAGGCGAAAAAGGCCGACGCCGCTTTCCAGAAATCGATGAAGAAGTAGGTCGCGGTAAGGGAGTCATCAACGTTCCTGTTGTTGCTCCGGACGATGAAACGGCAGGGTCTCAAAACCCTGCCATTTCATTATCCTTCTGTCCGTCGTATTGCATGCTCATAACACGAGATATAACCGATGGTTCCGTCATGAGGTGAGGGATGAGGCACATCATGCTGGCTCTGCTTCTGCTGTCCGGATGCAGCGGATTCCAGGGCAAAGCCACCTTCGAAGAAGCGAATGACTTGTTTCATCAGGGAAACTACAGGGCCTCCCTGGAAACGTACCGGCATATACTGGAAAGAGATCCCGGCAGGGGAGACAGGGTTCTGTTCGAGATGGGGATTCTGTATGCCCATCCGAAAAACGATCAGAAAAACTACCGGAAGTCCCTGGAATGCTTTCAGAAGATCATAAGGGAGTACCCCGCCAGCGGGTACCGGCAGAACAGTCAGACGATGATATCGTCTATCACTACCGTCGCTCTCAAGGACGAGACGATTGCCGCGCAGCAGAAACGGATTGAGACTCTCCAGCAGGAGGTAAAAGGGAGGGAGAGCGAGATTGCTGAACTGCAACGAAAGGTCAAGGAACTGGAACAGAGTTTTTTTGCGTATGCGAGCCGCAACGGATCGGCTGAAAGGATCCTGATAGAAAAAAAGACGCGACGATTGATGTTGATGGCAAAGGGCGAGGTAATCAAAACTTACAAGATTGCCCTCGGGGGAGACCCGATTGGACCGAAGGAAAGGGAGGGCGACAACAAGACCCCGGAGGGAACCTACGTCATCGATTCAAGAAACAGGGACAGCCGGTTTCACCGATCCCTTCACATTTCCTATCCGAACGAGAGAGACAGAAAACGGGCACAGGAACTGGGCGTTCCTCCGGGGGGCGGCATCATGATCCACGGTATCAAGAAGGGATTCTCGTGGGTCGGCGATTCCCACTCCGAGGTTGACTGGACAAAGGGGTGTATTGCCGTAACAGACGAAGAAATCGATGAAATAGACATGATGGCGCCGAACGGCACGATTGTCGAGATACGGCCATAGAATCTTCTTCGGTTCTTCTGCCGCACCTTTTCCTGGAACTCCGTCCTGTTTTCTGCGATAAAATTATACTTTAATGGGCTTCCCCCTTTGCCCCCCGGACCCGTTCCACCCGCTCCACTTCCAGCCCGCCCGGGATTGGGCGGCAGGGTTGTCAGGGAGGTGAGAAAGAGGGATGATGAGTGATAGGTACAGGGCTTGCCGCAGCAGGTTTTAGAAAGGTGAGAGGATGGCTGCCATGAACAAACGGGGAACTCCGCCGGACAGGATCGATAGGCTCGAGCCGAAAGAACGGAAGGGACTGGTGGTCGTGATAACGGGCAACGGCAAGGGGAAGACCACCGCGGCCCTGGGGATGGCGCTGCGGGCCCGCGGCCATGGCATGAAGGTCTGCATCATCCAGTTCATGAAAGGAGACCTGTACGCCGGGGAGTGGGACGGCATCAGGCTGCTGGGAGCTGACGTGGAGCTGCACGCCACCGGCAAGGGGTTCTGCGGCATTCAAGGCAACCCGTACCCGTGGACCGAACACCGGGCAAACGCCCAGGACGCCGTGGACCTTGTGATAGAAAAAATGGCCTCCGGACGGTACGACCTGATGATACTGGACGAGCTCAACAACGCCCTGAAGCTCGGGCTGGTGGACCTGGAGCAGGTCCTGGAGATCCTGGAACGTCGCCCGCCGCTGATGCACCTGGTTCTTACCGGCCGCGACGCCCACCCTCGCATCATCGAGCTGGCTGATACGGTCAGCGAGGTATGTGAGATAAAGCATGCCTACCGACAAGGAGTGGAGCCCCAGCCGGGCGTGGACTACTGACGGCTCCGGGATTGGTTATCCAGCCTGCCCCCTTTCCCACTCCATCCTAAGTAGCGTGCGACGCTCCATAAGTACGTCTTTTTTTCCACCGCGCATGAGAAAAATCGATTTTGCCAGACCCTTCCGGAATTGCCGAGCCTGCGGTTTAAATAGTGCGTGTAGACATTATTGGCAAGGCCTATTGCTCTGGCCAGAGAGGATTCATCCCTTGGAACGGTAAGCAGATGAACATGGTTTCCCATCAAGCAATACGCCCAAATTTCCAGCTTGTATTTCTGGCTGGATCTCCTGAGAACAGTAATATAAAACCGGCGATCCTCGTCATCGAAAAATACCGCAGAGCGGTTGTTGCCGCGTTACGTGACATGATGGGGATAATCTACCGCTACTGCACGCGCTATCCTTGGCATACGCACTGTTTTAGTTTTATATAATTTTTTGCCAACAATAAAACAGGCAGGTATCCCTATTTTTTCCCAGCACGGCATGACAAACCAATGGCTGAAGGAACAGGGGCTCATATCTGTAAAAGAACTGTGGGTGAAAATCCATTGCCTGACTACGGCCCGGTAACTCCGTGAACCGCCCGGTGCGGACCCGCATGCCGGGTTGTGGGGAGGTGGAGAGAGAAACTCCCCCTTACCCGATTGGGATCTCATTCTCCCATCGCTGTTGAAATCTTTCTTGCCAACTCAAAACCTTAAATATATACTCAAAATATATATTTTGAGGAGGTCAATCATGAAAACAGCAAAAATATTTCAAAATGGACAAAGCCAGGCAGTAAGGCTTCCCAAGGAATTTCGCTTCGACGACAGTGAGGTGTTTATAAAGAAAAGCGGCAACGTCGTTCAATTGATTCCCCGGAGCGATTCGTGGAATTCGCTCTTCGGCAGCCTCAAGAAGTTTTCCCGCGACTTCATGTCCGAGCGCATCCAGCCTGAACCGGACAAGCGGGAGAGTTTCTGATGAAACTGCTGCTCGACACCAATATCTGCATCTACATCATCAAGCGAAAGCCGGCTGCCGTGCTTGAACGTTTCCTGGATTACCAGATTGGCGACATCGGAATTTCCTCCATAACTCTCTCGGAATTACGATACGGAGTCGCCAAGAGCTCCCATAGAGAGAAAAACGCCAAAGCTCTCGACGAGTTCACCATTCCTTTGGAAGTTGTCCCTTATGATGAAGCGGCGGCCCACGTCTATGGAGATATTCGGGCATCACTGGAAAAAGACGGCACGCCCATTGGCTCCATGGACATGCTTATTGCCTCGCACGCTGTATCGTTAGGAATCCCTCTGGTCACCAATAACACCCGTGAGTTTTTACGCATCCCCTCCCTCAATCTTATTGATTGGACAGTGTAGTTTTCCTTCGCCAACGTGTCAAGGCGCACCGGCGGAGCGCAGCGGAGACCGTGTGCCGCCGCAGGTTGAACATCACAGAAAAGCATAGTAGTGGCTATTGAGCTTCCTCATCATCAGTCGCATCTTTGCGATTGGGAAAGGATTCAGGTGAGTTCGAAGTAGTATCGTTCTCTTCTTCGTCATCACCGCCCATCCAAGGAAAGATTCTGCGAGGGAAGACCGAGGTAGGGAAAACACTTTTGGGAAATGGACCGTCGCCTTCTTTTCGTTTCATGACAACCTCCTATCATATTTGAAGGTAAGCCATCGAACGTAGCTAGGTTTCGTTCTTCTTGTAGAACTCTACAATCTCTACTTTGTGCAGTTGCCCATGCACTACTCTGAAATCGATACGTGCAGCGACACCACCGACGAGGGTTAGACCAAGATGATCCATGCCAGAAACGTGATACTTACTGCGGCTGAGTGTCCTTGGGTCGGATGCTTCGTGTAGCTCCAACAGCCGCTCTTCCAATCTCATACGGTCGCCATGCAGTAATTTCGCTGCTTCATGCAAGAAGTTATTTGTGAAAGAAAAGTGCCTAAAATGAAGAGCCCAAAAATCCTTAATTTCCTTTCTACGAGTCTTCTCTTCTTTTTCCAAGCGTTTTTCAGCAGCTTCCTTAGTTTTCTGAAGTTCAATAACTTCTTGCTGAAGAGTCGTACACTTCCTTCTAAGTTCAATAGTTTCAGCTTCATTTTTTTGGTTTTCTGATGATGCAAATGTTAATACCTCGTTAAGGTATTCAGTTTCTGCCACCTTTGCTGCCAGTGTTATCTTTGCATTTTCTAGCTCTGCTAGAGTCGATTCCCACGCTTTGTCTTTTTCTTCGATTCCCGAAACTTCTTCCTGAACTAAATCAGTGTCGTCCATTATGTAAATGTCGTCGTCGTCAATCAATCGAGAGTATAGCTCGCTAAAACTCGTTGCATTGAAATTTACAATTTTTGCAAGCTCTGGATGGGAGTTTATTCCATAAGCGAACGGGGCCTTGCCTGCTATGTGAATGTCATTCTTGCCGTCTCCAATGAATACCCAGTCTTTGTTTGGATTTAGGTTGTATATAGCAAACAACGCATTCACGTATTGATACTTTCCCTCAAAGTCACATGGTGTCATTGTGTGAGAAGATAAATACCCCGTAACCGGATCAAATTCATATTCGCAGGCGCCGTATCCGTATTTGATATTCAGGTCTTTTTGTGCCCTTCTCACAAGCTCCTGGAAACCACCTGAAACGAGTACCGGTATGTATTTATTGCGGTCCAATTTTTCAAAAAAATCGATGACACCGTCATTATATTCAGCCTCAGCAACAAGCCCGTTAAAGATGTCTATGTGAAGTTTGTGGTGCTTGTGAATTTCAACAGTATCTTCAACCCACTCTATGTAGTTGCTATACTCCTTATTGTCCCATTTTCGATGTGTTTCTAGCTCTGCGACAATAGCAGCTTCACCAAGTCTCTGCGCTAGTGGTTGCCACATAGTTGAGGCAAAATCAGTGCCTTTGATTCGGTAGTTTGCTTTGAAAATTGTACCTTCAACATCGCATACAATAAGTTTCATATTGCCCACCTGTCGATTCAAGGTTGAATAACACGTTGCTTGCAAAGCTATCGAGTATGTTTATGAATCCTGTCGTACTCAACTCCTTTCAGCTCTTTGTTTAGTTCGGAAACATAGGTATCTGGCGCCCCTATGGCCTTGATTAATTTTTTCCGTTCATCTGGGCTCAATTTCTCAATTTCATCGTAGTATCTACGGACAATACTCCCGAAAGCGGCCCGTAGCCATCCATTCCCGGCATTCTCGTATTCTCTCTTGAGGTCATTGATGTTCATAAATCCTCCTTTTTCAGTTCCTGTTCAACGGGGTCCGGAAAGCAGCGGCTTGACCGTTGCTTTTACGTGGTTATCCCTTTCAGTTTTCAACTTCAATTTCGGAGGAACAATGGGGACACCTGAATATATCAGAAGTGCTTTCAGATGGTACTGGCTTCATTTCAACAGAAAGGTCTTTATCAATGAAACATACTGGACAGAGCATTTGCTCAGGCTTGTAGATACCGATGCGTTTCTTTTTTGGTTCAATAAGCGCAATTCTTTTATTAATTTCTGCAAGTTCTGTCTCAAGCGATATCTTTTTATCGTGAAGTCTTGTGTATTCGTTTTCTACTGCTTTAGTAAGGGATTTCGCATACTCAACAAATTCTTTCATGGCATCCTCCGTTAGGTTTGCGTTTTATATGGATTATTTTTTGCCGGTCGTCCTCTGCTTGCCAACACTGAATCATCATAGAGTTTGTAGATAAAGGGCCGAAGCAATTAAGGCGGAACCTAATGAAAGGAGGATGTTTTGATTTGTCGAGAAACAGAGAGCAGAAATTCCTCCGATGACACTGGCAAGGATTACAAGTTTAGTTTGCACTGGAAACTCCCGACCGTTCGTGAATTTTCTTGTCTTGGGTTTGGCTTTTGTATGGGTTTGCTATTTTATCATTTCTTTGTTCGGGTATAACGGCTATGAGGCGCACCAGCGGCGCGAGGTTCTCCGCGCCGACTGAGTGCCGCCGATTGTTGGACTTTTCCCAAGGTGCTGTTAGTTACCCTGCAATCGTATCATTTGATTCGCTGGACAAGAACCGGGTGTTCAATATTCTCCACTTTCATTTTGTATCCACCAGAGGCCGGATAAATCATTACTGAAGGATTTACCCATATCCAGACCCAAACCCACGGTTCGATTTGTTCCCAAATTTGACCATTAGCGAGTTTGTAAATATTACCAGCATTTAACCCGTCAAACTTACTTACGATCATGCTTTCAATGACATTCTGCCCACTCTTGCCGGCTTTGGGTCGAGATGAAACAGGCTGCACATTAATCGACTTGCCATTGACAATCAGTTTTCCTTTTTCTGGGCAGACGACCACTGTCGGATAATATTCATAAAGATATTCATAGGCATATTTGACCTCCCATATAGTCCCGTCGCCAAGTTTTATGATTTCTCCGTTATTTCCCATTAACGGCGTTGGGCTTTGTACTGTAGTTTCGTAGCATGACTGGGCAAATGAGATGCTTTGAGTGGCTAACACTATAACGATAACAAGCTTAATTAGTTGTGAGTTCATTGTTGTTCCTAACTGTATTTTGAACTTGTTTCTCATGCCCGCATTGCATATGTCAGTTTAAAGCCTATGGTAATCGTACAATAGATGTATGGCTTTTAGAGTTGACCTAAAGTAGGTGAGAGCATCTTTACGGCTTGCAGTCTTATGTCCATGCATCATGTTACTCAGATTTTTATAAATTGACTTGATTTGCTGGTTCAAGGCCCCCTTTGACACTAGATCTCTCAATTCACTCCACGAATGAGTCTCAAATGGGCTTGCATTTGACCGAATGAATTTTCTTTTGATGCAGATATCCCGAACTGCGGTTTCCAATATGGTCCTGCACATAGAGCAAGTCGCGATGTATTGCTGGAAGGCATAACACTGCTTGGCCTCGATAATGTATACTCTCAGGTTATCCGGAACGCTGCTGCTAACTATTGCAGAGCCTATTTCAAAGCTGTCCCTAACATACTCATAAGGGCCGAACCAAGTGTAAAAGAGTGGTTGAATTAGATCTTCTACTTCACCGTCATCTAGTTCCGTCAGCCCTTCTAGTTCAAAGTTCTGCTCTATTGATTTAACATACTGGTCAGCAGGGAAGCTTTCGCCAACGGCTATTTTGCGAAGAATTTCTTTTGCTTTCGGATCAAACACTGCAGGGGATGGGAATTCGATTAGTTGAATTTTTATTTTCTTCATCGTTGTTGAATATTTCATGATCGCATCGGCAAGCATATTAAAGTCGCCAAGGGCGATCGCTTTGATTACAGAACGTCCATAACTGTCGAGCGCTAATGCATCTGCCTGAAGAGTATGGTGTTTTGTCATAGTCTCTCTCAATTTAATTTTATGGTGTCCAACGGTCTGGCAGTTGACCGGGCAGGGTTTTGGACCGGTCTAACTGTCTCGTTGGCACTTCGAACTCTCCATTTATTTGTAACAACCTGCGCTGTTAACAATAGCCCCTAGGGCATCTTTTGTTTGATAACAATCATTACTATTTACAAGAACTCCATTAGCGTCTTTAGTCATGTACCCTCCATCAGCATTTTTAGACTTTGATGACCCAGAATACGCATTAGAGATAGAATTCAAGTTCTGAATTAATCGCATATTATTTTCTTCGGTTCTAATTCGGCGAATCTCTCGTTGATATTCATACTGTGATGCATATTGTGCGTCAACATCTGAACCTGGTATATTCTGGGGACGGAAGAAGGTAAAAACCAACTGTTTACCTTCTGAAGCACATGCCTTGATGGAGGTTGGACTATTTTCAGCGCCACTTAACCATCGAGCAAGAAGAGGCTTCAGAAACATACAGTCGCCATTAATGAAATCAGGAGATGGCTCGTAATAAAGAGTCAGTGGGGTAGACCCTAATAAACGGCCATCATCATATACCTTTGCGCCTGTCGGTTCCGAGTAATATGTAACACATATTTTACTGGAACAACCAAGTAAACATATTGCACAAATGAAACACAGTATCGGTTTGTATATAGTGGCTCTAAATAAAGATACAATTTTTGTTTCTACCACAAGAAATGATGCCATGTCGTATCTCCTTATAAAGATAACCCGCTGATGGTCTTTGCTCATAACTTGCCGTTCTTTTTCTTGTCGAAGATATAAAGTAGACGGTCGATTGTAGGAAATGCTAGCCCCTTGAGTTCGCATAGTTCGATGAGTTCATCAATGTAGTCAAAATACACTGAAATCTTTCGCTCAGATGATGTACTTGGATATAGGGGGTACTTTGTTTCGTAGATTGCTCTGTATGCGTGTCGGTCTATTATCTGAAAGACCCGTGGGTTGGCGAATCTTAAAATTGTTGAAGCCATAGGGAGGTCAACGCCATCAAGCTTCAATAAGACAGACAGCACCCCCTTGCTTTTCCTATGTTCTTTTTCCTTAAGACTTTTAACCCCTGAGATTTGCGAAATAATTTCATCATTGACTTTTACATACCTGTTGACCTTCCATAGAACAATGTCATTTATGAGGGATTGGTCAAGAAAAGCGACGTCTAAACCATCGAGCCGAGCGGTAAGCTCGGGCTGATATTTGTAGTGGCTCAGGAAAGAATTGAGATCTCCGGGAAAGTCAGATGCTTTCATGGCTTTATTCTCCGGTTTCTTTTCGCTTTTTTCTGTGGCACTCCTTACATCTGCAATGGCGTCCTCCTTGCGAAGTGCCATGAGTTCGATCTTTTGGAAATTCCTCTAACGGCTTCCATTCACGACAAGTTGAACAACGCTTGCCTTCAATTCCATTCTTCATGATTATCGCCATATTTTCACCTTACCCTCGGGCCAACTCGTTAATCACCGGTTTCCCTATATAAGCCATCTATTACCTATATAAGGAAATTATGTACAATATAAGGAAGTAACGATCTTCCTCATATAAGGAATTCCCGAAAAAACTCGATCATCCCTTCACAACCCTCTCCATCAATTCCCTGTCACCACGTATCAGACCCCATCGCACACGCCAGAGCCTTTGCTCAGGGTCCCACTTTGCGCCGACCTCCTTCAGACATTCGCGCAGTGCTTTCATGGTAAAGGGTACCTGTACCAGAACGGTGTCCGTCTCGCGTATTCGTGGCGATCCCTTCCCGGGTTTTTCGTCAACGATAATCTCGGCAGTCTTGACTCGCATGTCCCTGATGACGTCGTACCGGTAACGGACGCACAGAAGGGTGTCCCCGAACCTCTCGACCAGCCGCAGCGTTCCGTTTTCACCGGGTTTCAGGTGCTTGTGCGCCTTCATGTCCTTCAGCATTCAAATCCTCCGGAGATATGGCAACTCGTTATTGATGCCCCCCTGCCCATCTACCCATTTTTCACATGACAGTACATATTCACGTAACTATCCGACATCTGATATCTATTACCCTTGCATACCACCCACCTTGATAGTTGAGCGCGTGTAAATCTACATTCCATTTCGGCATTTTTCGTTTCTGAAACGAAAGGAAATATACTCCCGCTCATGATTGAAGTCAAAGGAGATATCCTTACCGCGGGTAAGAGCAGGAAGAATATTGCCGCTCCGACGCGCTCGGTTCGTCAACATGGACAGTGCCCCAATTATGTCTCGGAGGGAGCCCCGCTCTATTCAACCTATGCATCCCGAAGGTCTCATTTTACCGATGCGGGGTACGGGAAAGATCTTGATAACGCAGGCTTGCCGACGGAAGAATTGTTTTCCGACAAAAAAAGCCGGACAGAATCGAATTCAGCCGGCTTATTACTTCGCGAACAAAGGGAAACCCGGCGAATGAGGCTCGCCCCCCTGCTACCTGTTTAGACATCAATTTCGGAACAAGAGGTAGATGACTACGGCCAGCAGGATAGCGCCGCCGATAGCCGCAGCTATCGCAGAGCGCACAAGACGGATTCGAATCACTTCGACTCGCTGAACCAGCCGGGCATTCTGTTCCGCAAGCGCCTTTATCAGCTCCGAGGACGCCTGCATTTGATCCTGAAGGCATTTTACGCCGTCCTCCAGCGCCAGCACCCTTGCTTCAAGCAAATCCGGCTCAGACTGATGCGCATCCAGCGCAGCGGCACTGTGTTCGCTTTGACGGGAATCCTGCTTCCACCGATTGGTGACCGAGCTCCACAGCTTAGCCGCGGCATCCGCGACTTTCGGAGCAGTTTCCACCACTTGGCCCCAGGGGATCTTTGATAGTACGCTGATTATGGTTCCTACTCCCATTGATGCCTCCGATTCAAAGTGAAAACACGGCCACAATGTAACCTGTCAAAGGCAGGCTGGAACTCAAAACTTTTATCTCTCACCCGCTCTCTGCGCTCCGCTAGAGGCCACAGAGGACACGGAGAAAACCAAATCTTTTGAGCGGTTAAAACTTCCGCTTCCGCTGTAAAGACCTGGAGTTATGGTTTTGCCTTCCTTTTATGGATTTTCTTTACCTCTGTGAGCTTTGTGAGAGACCAGATTGTTTGGTCTTACCTGTCGCGTAGTCAGGTTCCTTCTTAGTAAATGCCTTTCTCTCACCCTCCGCTTGCCCTACTGCCGCCACAGATAAAGAAACTGCGGCGAGGAAAGCATTTCCAGACCGTCGGCGTTTATGGTGATCAGGTTTACACCCGACGCGGCGCCGGAATCCGCGGCGGAATAGATTGAACCCCGGTAATCGCCCGGCCGGTAGTAGCTGACCACCTTTGCCTCCTTTATTCCCAAAGCCTTTTTCATCCCGTTGATGGTATCGTCCAGATATTCCGTCCGGTCTATGAGCTTCGCAGCAACGGCCTGTTCGGCCGTAAAGACCCGCCCGTCCGCCAGCTTCTCGAGCTCCGGCCGCTCCAGCCGGTTGCTCTTGCGCGCCATGATCACATCGACGAAGCGCCGTGCGAAACCGTCGATAATCTCCTGCATGATGCGCCGTTCCTCGTCGGTGCTCGACCTGAAAGGCGACATGATATCCTTTTTCGCGCCGGACTTTATCGACTGCTCGCTGACGCCGATCTTGCCGAGAAGCCCCTCCAGGTTGAAATTGAGCAGGATAACGCCGATGCTCCCCGTTACCGCGGTCGGGTGCGCCGTGATTCGATCCGCTGCGGTTGCGATGTAGTAGGCGCCCGATGTCCCTATTCCGGTGATACATGCGTACACGGGAACCTTTTTGCGGTTCCGGAACCCCTCTATTTCGTGATGGATGATATCACTGGCAGCAACCGTTCCCCCGGGCGAATTGATCCTCACAATCACCCCGGCAATGTCTTCATCCTGTTCGGCTTTTCGCAGGGATTCCCTCACCCGCGCTACGATCGAAGGTTTCTGCTTTGCCAGGAGGGCTCCGTCAGGCTCCTTCTCCGATAGGAAACCGGCGATATCCAGAAGGAGCAGCTTGGGCCGACCTTCCCCTTCGACAACCTTCTCTTCCAGGGGCTTTACCGAGGAACTAATGTTGATGTTGAAAAGTGTGCAGCCGGACAAAACCGGCAACAGGAGAAAGGCGAATATTATAAGGATTCGAATCAATGTGTTTCCCTCCTTACCAAACATCAGATCGGAATAAATGCCATTACCAACGACTGAAGAACATTTTTTATCGTCCGGTTGGTCCTGTCTGCCATAATCTGGGCCATCATATCCTGGGCATTGATCATCTTTCCGAACAAACGTTCAATACCCACGTTCATTTTGCCCCCTTCGTCTGAACTCAGGAGAAACAGCGTGTTGTTGCTATCGTGTTTGGTGCGGATCAGCCACGAGGCCAGCTCGATATTCCGGGCACTGTTATAGAGTTTCTGCGCATCAAGCATGTTGTAAACGTAAAACCTCCTGTGCCCGTCATAGGAATTCAGCACCATGGTTTCCAGGCCGGCGACAAATGCCTTGACCCTGTCACCGCGAAATTCCTCATCAAAGGCAAGGCGTATACAGTCGATACTTGTCTTCCCCTCAACACTCGGAAACGGATCGGCGGAAAGGGCCGCTACTGCATCTTCCAGGCACTTGTTCCCATCCTTTTTCCATTCCCGGGGATTGCGTTTGTACAACTTGACCGCAAGCTCCCGAAGGGAGGCAAAGACAACCTGCTGATGCGTTTCCGCCACCATATCAATATCATTCTTCGCCAAGGAGCTGATTTCAAAGTCCTGCCTCTTCACATCCCCGCCGCTGCTTGCACAGCCGGCCAGGATTATGACAGACAAAATGGCGGTAACAAATGCCGGCAAGTTACTATTACCTGAAATCACTTCCACCTCCACTATGGAAGAAGGGCCTTCGGACAGGTACTGCGTGAGGACGGCATATCTTGACCTTGCGACATAGTATATCGCATCAGTTTCTCCTTGACAGTAATCACCCGGCAATGGCGACCCTGACCAGCTAACCTACCAAGAAGGCACTCGCGTCAGCGGCCAGGGAGCGCTACAGCAAGGCGCTGTTCAGTTCGTCGCGCTGATTGGCCCGGGACCGTTTGACGGACTGCCGAGAAACCGATTTTATTCATTCTCTTCCGGTTATACTTGCTTGCCACCGATGTAGTTTGCCGGATAATCGTCATAGACGCGATACTTTTGTGCAAAAAAGGAGAACTGCCATGAACGAAGCCGCGGAACTTGAGGTCTTTTTCGATTACATCTGACCGTGGTGCTACCTGGGTACCGTGCGTACCGACAGGATTGAAAAGGAATACGGCATCCCCATCCGCTGGACGGTCTTTCCGCTGCACCCGGAAATACCCGAGCAGGGGGTTGAGCTGGCGGCGCTGTTCCCGAACCGGAAGCGGGATGACGCTCCCGCCGGCAAGGGCCGCATACGGACCGCCGCCGAAGAACTGGGGTTGCCGCTGGGGGAGAAAAGGACTACCGTGTCCAACAGCCGCAGGGCGCAGGAGCTGGGCAAATGGGCGGAGGCCATGGGAAAGGGGGAACTGTTTCGCCGGGCCGCCTTCCATGCTTACTTCGTAGAAGGCCGCAACATCGCGCTGCTCCCGGTGCTGGAGGAGATCTGCCGGGCCGCGGGACTGCCGGCCGACCAGGTGGTGGACGTCCTGGAAAACGGGCGCTTCGCGGATGCCGTGGACGCCGACTGGCGCCGGGCACGGGAATTCGGGATACTGGCGGTGCCGTTCTTCCTGTACGGCGAAGAGGCCCTGGCGGGGTTCCACCCCTTCGAGGACTTCAGGAAGCTCCTGGGAAAGGGTGCATGATTCCGGGGGGATGCCGATAAAAGATACAGAGAAAGCCTCTGATCAGCCAATGTCTTCCTTCCCGAAGCGCCGGAACAGCGCCACGCCGAAAACGAGGCAGTACAGAAGCACATTGATGAACGGATAGAGGGAGCCGAATCCCTGGAACGGCTCACTCCCGAGCAGCGAAGTCGCCGACTGCTGAACGCCCAGGAGCTTCGGCCAGACATAGTACACAGCCTTCCACCATGTGAGGTCCGAGTGCGGAGCGGCGCCCGACTGCCGCATCATCGCCTGCGCCATCTGGCTGTGGCTGACGGCGGAGATGCCGTCGGCCACGAAGCTCACGACACCTATGCCCAAGACGCAGAGAAACGCGACGATATCGGGCATCAGGAGCGACAGGAGGAGCACGGCAACGACCACGAACAGAAGGTTGACGGAACAGAGTAGCGAAGCGGCCAGGTACTCCGGCATGAAATCCCGCAAACTCAAGGAAGTGACCAGGAACACGATGCCGTGCAGGACGAACATGAACAGCAGCGACACGACCCATACTCCGACTATCTTTCCGGCAACATACTGGCACCGGGCTATCGGTTTCGACAGAACGCACGACTGCGTCCCGTCGTTCCGGTCGCGCCTGAATATGCGCATGGAAAGCAGCGCCGTGATGACCATCACGCCCGCGCCGATGATGTGGAAGGTCACCTTGGACACGGCCCTGACAATGACCCCGGCATCGACATGCTGCCCGTTCACCATGTAATCGCCGTGGTAGCAGCCGCGGACAAGAAACACGCACAGGGCGCAGACGGCGAACATGACGATGAAACTCTTCTGCCGCATTTCGTCGAAAAAGGTGTGTCGGGCAATCCTGGCAACGGACGGGAACGTTTTCGGCATTTTCATATCACCCTTTCACCAGTCGTACAAAAACGTCTTCCAGCGTATCGCCGTCCCTGACAATGGCGGAAATCGCGTCCTTCACCAGCAGCGCGCCGCGGTTGATGATTGCCGCGGTGTCGCACAGTTTTTCCACCTCCGACAACAGGTGCGAATTCAGAAAGATCGTCATACCCTGCTCTTTCAGGGACTCCAGGAGCAGGCGCGTTTCCCTGATGCCGATGGGATCCAGGCCGGAGGTGGGCTCGTCGAGAATCAGCAGTTTCGGGTCTCCCACGAGTGCGGCGCCCAGCCCGAACCGCTGGATCATGCCTTTGGAATAGGTGCCCGCCGGTGCATGCTCCCTCCCCTGCATCCCGATCAGTTCCACGATGCGCCCGCATTGATCCGCGGCATCGGACCGGCTCAGATCCAGCAGTTCGGCACAGCGCAGCAGGTAGCGCCATCCTGAAAGGGATGGCGGGATACGGTGGTTTTCGGCCAGGTACCCGATTGATGCCCGGCATGCAGGGTCGGTGGTGGGAATGCCGCGAATGGACAGGCTTCCCGCCGTGGGTCGCGTAAAGTCGAGCAGCATCTTGACGATGGTCGTCTTGCCGGCGCCGTTGGGTCCGAGCAGAGCGAAGCACTCTCCCGCCGTGACGGTGAAAGATACAGTGTCGACTGCCGTAAGTGAACCGTATCGCTTGGTAACGGTGTTCAATTCAATCATGGAATGCTCTCATGGTACATCTCGGGCAAATTCTCCATCAGCAACGATGGGCGGATTGTAACCGTCCTGTGCGGTGAGTTGCAAGCGGAAACAACCAGTGTCTCATCGGGAGTTTCCGGGTTGATACAATCTACCAGGTGCAGCGAGTCGCGGACAGTTCCAGGATCTCGGCGTCAGCCCGGTCCCCGTCGAGCCGCAACCGGGCGACCGTCACCGGCAGCTTGAAGCGCCGCGGCCCGGCGCTTCCCGGATTCAGGTAGAGGACGCCCCGGCGTTCCTCCACGGACGGCCGGTGGGAATGGCCGCTGACCACGATGCGGAACCCGGCGGCCGCCGGGTCGAGGTCAATCTCTCCCAGGTCGTGCAGCAGACAGATCATCCGTCCCTCCGCTTCGGCCACTTCCGTTGCGGGGAGACCCTGTGCCCACGTCCCCCTGTCGCAGTTGCCCCGCACCGCCACCACGGGCGCTATCGCGCCGAGCGCCTCAAGCACGGCCCGGGAGCCGACGTCTCCGGCGTGAAGGATCAATCCGCACCCCGCGAACGCCGCCGGCGCCTCTGAGCGCAGCATTCCGTGGGTGTCGGAGATGATGCCGATGTCCATGGTCATTTTCAGCCTCACTGGTACGTTTTCCCGGCTTCGGATCTCCCCTCATACATGCCGGGTGTTTTGCATCATACTCCACTATTACCACGTATTCTTTTGTTTTTCCGTGGCCATTTTTCTACGCTACCTGTCGCCGGTATGATTTTGATGTACAATAAACATGTCTTTCCCTTAAAGAAAATCGCCTCTTCACTGTTTTGTTCGGGTAACGGGAAGTGGGAACATCATCACGACGGGGCAGAAGTTGTCTGCCACGATGGAAGGAGGATACGCCATGAACCTGGGATTATATGAACCTTCCGACTGGAGCATCGTCACGTCAGGCGGTGGCGAAATTGACGTCGGCCTTGCAAGAATATTCTTCATAGGGCTTGCAGGTGGAGCGTTCTACGTCCGGCAGGGAGGAGGCGCTGTTCAGCGCCTCCCCTTCATCGCGGGCGTCGGGGGAGTAGGGCTTTCCGTGTCTACGGGAGGGGTAATAACTCTCAGCGGATCCCTCCCTGTTCAACCGGGAGGCGGTTGGAGGGTATACCGCAACGTTCTGCGGCGCGACTCACTGACCCTCAGTGACTTCACAGGAACTTGCCACTGTGTCAACCGTGTTCTCGCAGCCGGTTTTTCCGGAAGTATCACCCTGGCATTCTTTGGTTTACCGACGTTTGTCACTTTGGCTCTTCCTGTAGTGGCTTTAAGTGCCAATGCTGCCGGCATTCTGTGGGGCACCGGGGAAACATCCAGCGCGGGGTACTCAGGTTCGGTCATCAGCGGGAGGGTTCTCTCCCCTTCCGCGGCGGCTGTGGGAGAGACTGGATAGGCATGTAATTCACGCGGCTTCCCACGGCTCGACCAACGCGCGCTTCCTCGGCAACGCAGCGGTCTGACAGAAAATCTGCTTTCCGCTTTCTCGGTAAATCCGGACAGGTACTGAGTCCGGAGAGCACATCAGACGGGAAGAAAGGTATCACAAATTCAAAGGTATCACTGACGGAAATAAACCTAGATTCGGCAGTTGAAGTCATCCTTCGTTCACTTCGAATGCCCTCCTTCTGCTGCTCAAAGTTTCATCCGACTCCTGCATCATTTGCTTGACAGAGAACACAGTTGCTCTAAGCTCATTTCGCTACAGCCTATGAACTTGCGGGTTCGGACACCATCGGCTGTTGACGCTCCATTTCGCCAAGAGCAGCAACGAATCAGGCCGAAGTCGTTCTCTTCGGACGACTCCAACTGCCGTTTCCAGGATCAATCTAACGAACAGGGATTCAGGAGGAAGAGGTGCGGAAAGTGGGAGAGATTTCGAGATACGTGCATGACCGTGTCACCGGCAGATCGGAACATTATGCCTTCATCATCGACCGATCGGAAAAAGGTCGAGAACTGTTGAACCGGCTCCGCAACGCACCTCGGGAAGAATCGGAATTCCGGGATCGTGCCAATGGAGTGGGCATAAAAGTCTGGGAAGAATCCGGCTACGAATTTGTCGTAATATGGGGAACCTTCGGCTACTCCGGCGGGCTCACGATACCGACGCTGGACATGGACAACCTGCTCCACAAGGCAATTCCGGCCGTGATCGAAAAAACAAGGGAGAAAGGTGGAGAATGTGCTTTCTTCGTATCCGTCAACCCCGCAATTGTGAAGAAGATCGAGCGGCGACTGGCGGAACTTCAGCCGACGACAGGGACGGCGTAGACAAAGTGGGTACGGGAAGACTCTTGATATGTGACAAGGGAGGAAAATATGAAGGAAACGTGTGACTGCGCGGTCATTCTGAAGGCCTTGCATTTCGCGTCGATAAAGCACAGGGACCAGCGAAGGAAGGATGAAGAAGCGTCCCCGTTCATCAACCATCCGATTGAGGTCGCCGAAATCCTCGCCCGCGTCGGCCGGGTCACGGACGCTGTGGTTCTTCAAAGCGCCGTCCTTCACGACACCATCGAGGATACCCTTACTACGGCGGAGGAGTTGGAGGGGACCTTCGGCCCGGACGTCCGATACGTCGTGGAAGAGGTAACCGACGACAAGAGCCTGCCCAAGGCGGAGCGCAAGCGGCTGCAGATAGAACATGCCCCCCATCTCTCCGCAAGGGCGAAGCTGGTGAAGCTGGCGGACAAGATCTCCAACGTCCGGGCAATCGACCTGACCCCGCCTGCCAATTGGCCACTGGAGCGCAGGCTGGACTACCTCGACTGGACCGAAAAGGTCGTAGCGGGACTGCGGGGATGCAACAAGCTGTTGGAAGAACTGTACGACCTTACCCTGGGCCGGGCGCGGGAAACTCTCGGCGCCGGTCATTTCAACTAAGCGCATGATCACTCTCTCCGCCCCCTACCCGGAAACATCGCCATGGACGACGTGCTGAACCTGTTCCATCCGCTGGTGGCCCGCTGGTTCTCCGAGCGGATGGGAAGCCCCACCCCCATCCAGTCCCTGGCCTGGCGGGAGATCGCGGCCGGCAGCCACGTGCTCGCCACGGCCCCGACCGGAAGCGGCAAGACCCTGGCGGCCTTTCTCTGGGGTGTGAACCAGCTGCTGACGGGAAACTGGCCGGGCGGGCAGGTGCGCGTCCTGTACGTCTCTCCCCTCAAGGCGCTCAACAACGATATCAGGAGAAACCTCCTCTCTCCCCTCGACGGACTGGCAGACTGCTTTGACAGGGCCGGACACCCCTTCCCCCGGATCCGGGTGATGACCCGGAGCGGCGACACCCCTCCGGAGGAGCGGCGGGCCATCCGCAGGCATCCGCCCGAGATCCTGATCACCACCCCGGAAAGCCTGAACATCATGCTCACCGCCAGAGGGGGTGAGGAGCTCTTCCGCGGGATCCGGACCGTGATACTGGACGAGATCCACGCAGTAGCCGCCAGCAAGCGGGGCACCCACCTCATTACGGCAATCGAGCGACTCACCCTGACCAGCGGCGAATTCCAGCGTATCGCCCTTTCCGCCACGGTGCGGCCGCTGGAGGTCATCGCTGATTTCATCGGCGGCTTCCAGCGCTCGGACGGGTGCGGCGAGCCGATCTTTCGAAAGCGGCCGGTCAGGATACTCCGCTCGGACGAGGCAAAACGCTATGCCCTGACCGTCCGGTCCGCGGGAACGGCAGTGGAGGAGGACGAGGAGGACACCCCGTGGCGGAACCTGGCCCTGGAGCTGAAGCAGAGGGCCCTCGGGAACCGCTCCACGCTGGTCTTCGCCCAGAGCCGGAGGGTGGCGGAGAAGATCGCCCGCTACATGAACGAGGGCGAGGACGAGATCATCGCCTACTCCCACCATGGCTCCATCGCCCGGGAGATCCGGCTTGAGGTGGAGGAGCGGATGAAAAAGGGGGATTTGCGGGCCATCGTCGCCACCAGCTCCCTGGAGCTCGGCATCGACATCGGCGAACTGGACGAGGTGATCCTGGTCCAGACCCCGTTCTCGGTCTCGTCCGCGCTCCAGCGCCTGGGCCGGGCCGGGCACGGGGTCGGAGAAACCAGCACGGGGAGGCTCTACCCGGTCCACGGCATGGACTTCCTCTTCGCCGCGGTCATGGCCAGCTGCATCGGGGAGAAGGCCATCGAACCGGTCCGTCCGGTGGAGTGCCCGCTGGACGTGCTGGCCCAGGTCATAATCTCCATGACCGTTTCGGAGCGATGGGACCTGGATGCCCTCCACGCCTTTCTCAGGAGCTGCTACCCCTACCGCAACCTCTCCGCCGGGCAGTTCGGGCTGGTCCTGGAGATGCTCGCCGGCCGCTACGCGGAGAGCCGCATCAGGGAGCTTAATCCCCGCGTCTCCATCGACCGGATCGACAACACCGTGGAAGCGAAGCCGGGGGCCTCCTGGCTCCTCTACACCTCCGGGGGCACCATCCCGGACCGGGGCTACTACGAGCTTCGGGTCAGGGATTCCCGATCCAGGATTGGAGAGCTGGACGAGGAGTTCGTCTGGGAGCGGAGGGTCGGCGAGACCTTCACCCTCGGCGCCCAGGTGTGGCGCATAGAGAACATCACCCACAATGCCGTGGAGGTTTCCCCCCGGAAGGCTGCCACCGGGATGGTCCCGTTCTGGCGGGCAGAGGAGCAGGACCGGGATTTCCACTACGCGGAGAGGATCATGGACTTTCTCCGGGACGCGGATGCGGAACTGTCCCATCCGGAGAGATTCCGCCGCAGACTGGAATCGGAACACGCCATGGGCGCGGATGCGGCCGAACGTCTCACCTCATTCCTCCTCCGCCAGAAGGCCGCCTGCAACGGCAGGCTCCCCCACCGCGGCCGGCTGGTCATCGAGCATTTCCACGGCGGAGCCGGCCGCACCGTGGGGATGCAGTCGGTCCTCCACACATTCTGGGGCGGACGCCTCAACCGCCCCTATTCCCTGGCGCTGTCGGCCGCGTGGGAGAAGCGGCACGGGACCCCGCTGGAGGTCTACAGCGGCGACACCAGCATCCTGCTGGTGCTCCCCGAGGATACCGGGGTGACCGACGTGATGCGGATGGTCACCCCGGAAAACGTGGAGCAACTGCTGCGGGAACGCCTCGAATCCTCCGGGTTCTTCGGCGCCAGGTTCAGGGAGAACGCAGCCCGGGCGCTCCTTCTCCCCCGGGCCGGCTTCCACCGCCGCTTCCCCCTCTGGCTCAACCGGCTGCGGGCCCGGAAGCTCCACGAAGCGGTCATGCGCTACCCGGACTTTCCCATCGTGCTGGAGACCTGGCGTGACTGCCTCCAGGACGCCTTCGACCTTCCGAACCTGAAGACGGTGCTGGACAACCTCCAGACCGGACGGACCGAGGTCGCGGAGGTGCAGAACGAGGTCCCCTCCCCCTTCTGCGGCGGCCTCATATGGCGGCAGACCAACAAGTACATGTACGAGGACGATACGCCCGCCGGCCGGGCGACCACCGGGCTGAGCAGGAAGCTCCTGGACGAGGTCCTCTACTCCTCCCGGCTCAGGCCACGCATCGATCCGCGGCTGGCCCGGGAGCTGGAGGCGCGGCTGCAGCGGCTGAAGCCGAACTATGCCCCGTCAACGCCCGCCGAGCTCCTGGACTGGCTCAAGGAACGCCTCCTGGTCCCGTTGGGCGAATGGGAGGCGCTCCTTGACG
This sequence comes from uncultured Geobacter sp., assembly GCA_937886325.1. Lineage (GTDB taxonomy): Bacteria > Desulfobacterota > Desulfuromonadia > Geobacterales > Geobacteraceae > RPRC01. The sequence goes on along the minus strand of CALABV010000017.1, from coordinate 33,258 downwards.
CATGCCGTAGGGATTGGCCCGGATTTCCGTCCGAGCTCCCGGAAAACATCACGAAAAAGATCGTCTCCGCGACCATTTGGGGAAGCTCGACCCGCCATCTCTGCGCCCTGGAAAACATGCCGCTGCTGACGAGGCTCTTTCCGGTCGAGCAGGGAGGGATCTGTGCGAAGAGCGTCCCGCACAGGGAAGGCGCTGCCGAGGGGGAGATGGACCGGGCCGACTTTCTGGCCCAGTGGCTCTCCTACTACGGACCCATCGCCAGGTCCCGCGTGGAGGAGTCGTTCGGCCTGGGCGAGGACGAGGCGGACCAACTCCTCGGGGAACTGGCGGAAGACGGCCGGGTCGTGGTGGACGCAATCCTGGAGGGGAGCAAGACGGAGGAGGTCTGCTTCACCGACAACCTGGACCGCCTCCTCAGGATGGCCCGTCTGGCGCGACAACCGTCCTTCCAGCCCCTTTCCATCGACCATCTCCCCCTGTTCATCGCCTCGTACCAAGGGCTTACCCGTCCGGGCCGAACCATGGAGGATCTGCAATCCAGGCTCGAACGGCTGTTCGGGTTCGCCGCTTCGGCTCACCTCTGGGAGGAGGAAATCCTGCCTGCCAGGATGGAGAACTACCACACCTCCTGGCTCGATTCGTTGCTGCACTCCACGCCGCTCATCTGGTACGGCGCGGGAAAGGAGACGGTCTCCTTTGCCCTGGAATCGGAGATGGAGACGTTCGCCGTTCCCCGCGAAAAGGAGCGGGAACGGGCGCAGGGGCTCTTCCCCGACGCCAGGGGGAGATACGGCCTGTTCGATATCGCGGCGCACGCCGGCCTGACCACCGAGGAGTCGGCCCGGCGGCTCTGGGAGCTGACATGGAAGACGGTCACGGCAAACGACTCACTAGAGACGCTGCGCAAGGGGATACTGAACGGCTTCGAGCCGGCCGGTCCCGCGGCGGACGGTCACGGCGGCCGGGGTACGGCGAGGCGCGGGACAATGAACCGGTGGGCGGCAGGCAGGCCGATCCAGGGGAGCTGGCGGATGCTGGACGTTCCTGCCGAGGAGCCGGAGGGGATTGAAGGGCAGGAACTGGCCAGGGAACGGGTCCGCATCCTTTTCGACCGCTACGGCATCCTGTTCAGGGAGCTGCTGGACAACGAGGCCGAGCCGTTCCGCTGGAAACGGCTGTTCCCGGTGCTGCGCCTCATGGAGCTCTCGGGTGAGATCCTGAGCGGCTACTTCTTCGAAGGGATTCCCGGCGTGCAGTTCCTTTCCTTCGAGGCCTTCCGCTTCCTGCGCGAGGGACTGGACGAGGAAGGGATCTGGTGGATGAATGCCAAGGACCCCGCCTCCCTCTGCGGGATCGGGCTCGAAGGGCTGAAGGGGAGGCTCCCCCGCCGGATACCGTCCAATCACCTGGTCTTTCACGGCAAGAAGGTGGTGCTCGAATCCATGAAAAACGGCAGGGAATTGAGCGTATACATTCCTCCTGACCACCCCCGGCTCCATGAAGCCTTGGGGATGTTCAAGGCCCTTCTTTCAAGGGGATTCAACCCTGTGAAGGGAATTATGGTTGAGAAGATCAACGGGACCGCGTCGGAACGGAGCGAATACCGGGACGCACTGCGGGAGTTCGGGTTTGTGGCGGGGTACCGGGGGTTGGAGCTGCGGAGAAGATATTAAGAAATGTAATCGGCAGTTGAAGTCATCCTTCGTTCACTCCGGCATGCCTGATTCTTGTATGCGGCACCGGCCCTGCGAGGGTCGATGCGGTTCCGGAAGAGGTTCTGCGGCAGGCGGAGGAGACGGCGCGATCGCTCGTAGGCTGACCAGGGAAAAGCAGCGTTCTCATCCTTTGATGCGGCCCTCGGCAGGGCGGTCGCCGCGGAAGGGTCACCCTCCCGAATGCCCGGAGCCTTCGTTTTCCGAGGAAGATTCCTCCCCGTCAGCCGCGATCCGCTCCACCAGGTCCTTCAGGGTGAGACCGTCCAGAGAACCTTGGATCCCGGCATCACAGCGCAATAAAAGATCCCGCGCCGTCACAGCCGTTCGATCCGACTCGCGGGCGGGAAACTCTTCCCCCTGGCGCCTGAAGTCTTTCAAAAAGGCATCGATCCGGATGTGCTCCAGATCACGGGCGGGATAGTACGCCTGCTCCCCCTCCTCGACGACGAGATAGTCGGCCGCCACCAGTTTCGAGAGCACCTTTCGCACGGTCCGCGCCGGTATGTGATGTTCGTCCGCCAGCCTTTCCGCTGTCCAGGGCCTTTCCTCGCGGAAAAACGACTCGGCCACGGACAGCAGGACAACCAGGGCCGTTGTCTCCCGTGTCGCATAGCTGAGGTTTCCCGGTTCGAAATCATGCAGATACGTCTTCCTGCTCTGATGGGCAACAACCACCTCCACGCCGAACAGGACAATCACCCAGCTAACGTAAATCCACACCATGAAGCCCGGGAGAGCGGCAAGGGTGCCGTAGATGGCGTTGTATTTGGCCACGCCGATCTGGAAATGGACGTATGCCCACTGGGCAATGATCCAGGCGGCGCCGGCAAGAACTCCGCCGAGGAGGGCGGACACGGGCTTGACCTTCGTATTGGGAATAAAGCTGTAGAGGCAGACGAGCGCAAGCCAGATGCTGATGAAAGGGATAATCCGGAAGCAGAACAGAAGAAAGTCGCCGAAATAGGCCGTTGCCAGCAGCCAGCGGACCAGGCTCTGGCTCTGAAGACTGGTGGCGACGCTCATGGCCGCGAGCAGGAGAAGCGGCCCGATTAACATCACGCTCAGGAAATCGCTGAACTTTCGGTAGATGGAGCGGGTTTCCTCAACCCCCCAGATATCGTTGAAGGACTCTTCTATCGTGCCGAGGAGCGAGACCGCCGTGACGAGGAGTGCGGCAAGGCCGATAGCCCCGAGGGAGGCCATCTTGGTGTTATTGATGTAGGAGACGATCTTCGTGACCACGTCGCTTGAACCGACGGTCAAATGTTCGAGAATAAGGGGCTCGAGCGCGTTCTGAACGCCGAATCCCTTCAATATGGCAAAGGCAAGGGCAAGAAGGGGCACCAGCGACAGGATAGTGGTAAAGGAGAGCGCCGACGCCCGCACCAGGCATTTGTGCTCCAGGAAATTCCCGGTGACAGCCAGCGCACCCCGCAGGCATCGGAAGGAATACCGCTTCAACCGGCTGAACTCATCGGGACGTAAACCGCGCACCACGCAATCCAGAGAAGAGAACGGGCTCATGTCTTTATTCCGGCGCACTTTCATACCCCCTCCTTGACGAACGGAGATTCAGGGCACAAAAAAGCCCACGTGATGTGGGCTTTTTTGCAACGACATTTAGGCCTTGTGCTGCTCGCTGAGCCGTTCCTTTTCCTTTTCCATTGCCTCTTTGCCCGCCTCGATGGCTGAGCTGATGATGGATTTCTTTTCCATCACCGCTTCCCTGCCGCACTCGTAGGTCGATTTGATCTTGTCCTGGGCGTCTCTCGCGTACTCCTTGATCTTGTCGACTGCGTCATCGGTCAGGTCCCTGATCTGCTCACGAACCTCTCTGCCCGTCTTCGGGGCAAAGAGCAGAGCCAGTCCCGAACCGATCGCGGCTCCGGCAAGAAACGAAACAACAACTGTCGCCAAACTCGATCCCCTATCTTCATCCGACATACCTGTTACCCCCTTTTCCGTGAGATTCTGTCGCACACATACTGTCCGGCCGCCTTGACACCGGTGGATACCAGAGTGATGCGGGTCAGGAGATCCGCCACGTTCCCTATCACCACATTGATCCTGGTGACGTTTCGTCCCGTATCACCCACCGCCGTCATGGCAGACTTCACATCATCCACCCGTGACGCTATCCCCTCTGTCGTCACCTTCAGGTCCGCAAGCACACCCTGCAGGTCCCTCACCACCGGGACAAGTTCCGTGTCGATACGTGTCACGAGCCCCCTTGCGGCGATTACCGTCGCCCGGATCTCGATGAGAGCCCGGACAAGAAACACCGCGACCACCACCAGGACGGCCGCAATCACGATCCATACAGTGAACACACTCTCCATCGCATCACTCCGTTCGGGCGATTGCTTACATCGCCGTATTCATCAGGTTGAAGTATAAAGGCGGAGACGACAAAAGCAAGACATTTTGAGACATACCGCGCTATTTCATGACCTGTACCATGGTCTCGCCCATTTTTGCGGGGCTCGGCGCAACGGCAACCCCGCACTCACGCAGGGTGCGTATCTTGTCTTCCGCCTTTCCCTTGCCGCCGCTGATAATGGCGCCCGCATGGCCCATCCGTTTTCCCGGAGGAGCGGTACGTCCGGCGATGAATGCCGCTACCGGCTTTTTCATGTTGTCCCGAATCCATGCCGCCGCCTCTTCCTCCGCTCCCCCGCCGATCTCTCCGATCAGGAAAACGCCCTCGGTCTCCGGATCCTCGTTAAAGAGGCGCAGTGCGTCGAGGAAGTTGACGCCGATGATGGAATCGCCTCCGATGCCGATGCAGGTGGACTGGCCGAGGCCGGTGACCGTGAGCTGTTTCACCGCCTCATAGGTAAGGGTACCGCTCCGGGAGACCACCCCTATCTTTCCCTTCAGGTGGATATCGCCCGGCATGATGCCCACCTTGCACTCGCCCGGAGTAATGATTCCCGGACAGTTGGGTCCTATCATGACAGTGGAACTCTCACGGAGGGTTCTTTTGACGAGCACCATATCCCTCACCGGGATGCCCTCGGTGATGCAGACCGCAAGGCCCACGCCGGCGGCTGCCGCCTCCAGCACAGCATCCGCCGCGCCCGGAGGCGGGACGAAGATCATAGAGACATCGGCCCCGGTCTCGCGGACCGCCTGCTCCACGGTATCGAACACCGGAATCCCATCGATGATGGTTCCCCCTTTGCCGGGAGTCACTCCGGCGACGATTTTCGTGCCGTACTCCCGGCACTGGCGGGTATGAAACAGGCCTGCCCGGCCGGTTATCCCCTGGACGACGACTTTGGAATCTTTATTGACGAGAACGGACATTGTATACCCCGTGGATTTATTAATTCGTTGTTCGTCGTTCGACGCGCGACGTTCGACGTGCAGTTTATCCCTGAACCATGCGGACGATGTTTTCTACCCCTTCCGCCAGATCGTGCGTAAACAGCACGTTCAGTGCGGATTCCTGGAGGAGCCGCTTTCCTTCCTCCACAAGGGTGCCGTCCATCCGCACCACGATGGGAAGCGTGCATCCCACCTCCGAGGCGGCCGCGATGATCCCCTCCGCGATAACGTCGCAGCGCATGATGCCGCCGAAGATATTGACGAACACGCCCTTCACGTCGGGATCGCCGAGAATGATCTTGAACGCCGCGGCCACGCGGTCCTTGGCCGCGCCGCCCCCCACATCGAGGAAGTTGGCAGGGGCGCCGCCGTATTCGCTGAGCATGTCCAGTGTGGCCATTGCCAGACCGGCGCCGTTCACCATGCAGCCGATATTCCCCTTCAGCTTGATGTAGGAAAGGTCGAACTCGCCGGCGGTGATCTCCAGCGGGTCAATCTGTGAAAAGTCCGTCATCTCCTGGTACTCGGGATGCCGGAACAGTGCGTTGTCGTCGAAATTGATCTTGGCGTCCATGGCCATGAGCCAGTCGGATCCGGTGACCACGAGAGGGTTGATCTCCACCAGGGAGCAGTCCTTTTCCAGGCAGCAGCGGTAGAGGTTCATCATGAGGGTAACACACTCTTCGCAGAGCTTCCCCGTCATGCCCAGAGCAAGGGCGGTCTTCCTCGCCTGGTAGGGACGGAGACCAACAAGGGGGTCGATGGTGACGATATGTATCTTTTCCGGGGATTTTTCCGCAAGGGCCTCGATCTCCATCCCGCCCTCGGCGGACGCGATCATGCAGTAGCGCGAGGACTGCCGGTCAAGGGTAATGGAGAGATAGAACTCACGCGCGATTTCCACCGCCTCCTCGACGAGAAGCCGCCTGACCACCAGCCCGTCCGGTCCGGTCTGGGGAGTAACGAGCGTCCTGCCGAAAAGATCCTTCGCGGCCTGGAGGGCCTCATCCGCGCAACCCGTCAGGCGCACTCCGCCGGCCTTGCCTCGACCTCCCGCGTATATCTGTGCCTTGACGACACAGCGCCCCCCCATTTCCCGTGCGGCCCGCTCCACCTGGGCCTCCGTGAATGCGGCGCGTCCCCGCGGAATCGGAATGCCGTATGAGCGCAGGATTTCCTTGGCCTGATATTCGTGGATATTCATGAAAACTCCAAAGGTGGGAAATGACAAACGCGAGCCAGTATAGCGGCATGGAGGTGAGAATTCAAGGAAGATTCTGGATGGTATGTATCCGGGGATGTGCTTTGGATGGAGCGTACGGTGCGGAGATGGTCGTGAAGGAATGACATCACTGCGACCATCTCCGCACATTGTCTTCTTACCGCCGACTAGGCTTCAGAGGGCTCCGGAGAGGCGCCTCCGGACGCGTCATGAGCGGCCTGACCGGTGGATATCCACGGCGAACCGACCGGCAGCAGGTCCCTGCCGAAGACCTGGAGAAAGATGATGTGCGCCATCATGTACCATGCGCAGAGGGAGCACACTATCAGATCCACGGCGACAACCGGGACAAGCCATTTCATGCCCGCCAGAAACGCCAGGTCAAGACCCACAAACCCGATGATGAGCGTCGTGAAGGTGAAGGCCATCATGCCGCTGATGCGCAGAGAGGCCACCCACATGATTGCCGCATAGAGGGTGAAAGCAAGCAGGAATATCCCGATATCACTCGGGGTAATCTTCAGATGAGTACCGATAAAAGTGTTCTGCGTCGCCTGGAGGTCGAGGATCAACCAGATCATCCCCAAGGCTATCCAGAATGCGCCGAATACGGTAAACGCGCTGTAGCCGAAATTGTTGCCGCACTTGAACTCCTGAAGACCGGCAATGAACTGGGCGGCCCCGCCTACGATAATGGCGGCGCAGAATACTACCCCCGTCCCGCACCAGCCAAGATTGTGAAACTGTAGAAGCAAAGTTGTTATGCCAAAACCGGCCAGACCTACAACCGCCGGATTTCCCTGTCCCTGTCCCGCCATAATAACATCTCCTTTTTCAATAGAGTGGATATCTGCTTTTTGACACCGGATTGAATCATTGATCTTCCATTCCCGAGACTATCTGAACACAATCATGGTCGCGGTCTGGTTCATGTGACCGATGAACTGCTCCCCGTAGGAGTTGAATCCCACTGTGGGAATGTCGGCAAACACCTCGCCGTACTTTGCGGTGAGGTTCTTATACTCCAGTTCCAGCGCCCGATGGGCGCAGTTGAAAACGATTACTCCGGATATCCCTCCCAGTTTTGCCCTGGAGCGCTCCAGTGTTTCTTTCGTATCTTCAATAATATTAGTCAGTTCGAGCAAGGAAAGAGGCATCCCCTCAACGGAACTGCACTGGAATACTACGCTGTCCCCCAGGATCTGTATCGGGCTCCGGATGTACGGTTCCCCATCAATGACAAGGCCGAGAGGGTGGCTCGGGAAGCAGGCGGCCAGCTCGTTGACCGACACGCCCAGTGCTTCCGCGTAAGCCGTGGCCGCGGGTTTATGGTTGAATTCCATGATCTCGCGGCGATCTTCGTTCGCCTTGGTGACGACAAGCTCGGCTCCCATTTGGCGCACGCTCTGGGTCTTGACAAGATCGAAGGGCACGGCGGGTCTGAGGAGAGCGAGTACGGCAGCATTCCGGTATGCCTTGCCGTTGGCGAAGACATGGGACGACTGGAACCTCAGATCGTCTCCCGCGGACCCTCCCACGAAAATGACGTTAGTTCTATCGCCGATGACATCCATCAGTTTTTCTTCTACTCCGCACATTCCGTCTATCAGGACGATACCGAGATATTTCGAAGGTTTCATTTCCTCGGCAGCTTCGCAGTAGTGTCGCTCGAAAGAACGGAAAGCAGCGTTGACATCGATCTTTCTGCCCAGATGTTCAACCACTTCAACCTTGACATTCACCATGGACTCCTCGTCGAAAGCCATGGCGACGACACTTCCCTTCAACATCCTGCCGCTTACGATCTCTCCGGCCGTGGAACATCCGAAAACCGTTGCGCCGGGAAAAGCCGCCTGCATGCCGGCGCTTATCTCATGGGGATCATACTTGCTAGAAGCGAAATACATCATCATCTTCATATTGTTGCATCCGAATATGCCCATGAGTTCCGTAACGGCATCATCAACCGTCTCCTTTTCGGAACTGGCGATCCTGATGTTCATGAACGGCCTTCTGGCGCCGCTGGACACATCCTGCGTCATTTTCTTCAGCTTCCTGATTATCTTCGGATCGTCATCGGAAAATTCATCGTATTTCTCAGGATTTATACCCTTCAAAATCAACTTCGTCTTGATTACTCCGACCAGCGTCTCGTTTCCCTTCGAACGCTCGGCAAGGATTTTTTCGATCATCAGTTTTATTGTTCCCGCCATTTCGAATACCTCCTTGTGCGCGCATTACGTGCCGTCCATTTCAAAAGGGTCGCCGGCGGCACGATTCCGGCCGGAGTCAATCAAACGGTTTTTCACCGTCTGTTGCTGTTGCGCCAGATCTTCATCCTCTCGGCTTCCCTGATCAAGTTATCACAAAAATCGGGATGGGCTATAGATATGAGTGCCTCGGTCCTCTGCCAGGTATTCTTCCCTTTCAGGTTGACCTTGCCGAACTCGGTCACCACCCACTGGGTACAGGTACGGCTGGCGGTGACGATGCTGCCGGGTGTAAGAGTCGGCACGATCCGGGACTTGACATCCCCTTTTTTGCCATACGTAGAGGACAGACAGATAAAACTCTTTCCGCCCTTTGACAGATAGGCGCCCATGACGAAATCCAGTTGGCCGCCGGTGCCGCTTATCTGCTTGGTCCCGGATGACTCCGAGGATACCTGACCGAACAGGTCGACCTCAACGGCATTGTTGATGGAAATGAAGTTGTCGATCATGGCCACCCTGTTGACATCGTTGATATAGTCCACCGGACAGCTCTGAATGCTCGGATTATCGTGGATGAAATCGTAGAGCTTCTGCGTCCCGGCGCCGAAGGCGAACACCTGGCGGAACCGGTCGATGTTCTTTTGGGAGCCGTTGATCTTGCCTTGCTTCGTCAGGTCCACAAAGGCGTCGACGTACATCTCGGTGTGGACCCCCAGGTCCTTGATATCCGACTCGCCTATCAGCATGCCCACGGCGTTGGGCATGCCGCCGATCCCCAGTTGCAGGCACGCGCCGTTCGGTATCTCCTCCACAATCAGTTGCGCGACCTTGCGGTCCACGTCGGTAAGTTCGTTTGACGGCAGTTGCGCAAGGGGCGGATTGTCCCCTTCCACGATGGAATCCACACGGGAAATATGGATGGCTTCCTCGAAACCGCCCAGGCAGCGCGGCATGTTCCGGTTCACCTCCACGATGATCCGTTTCGCCTGTTCGCACATCGCCATCATGTGAGATGCCTGGGGCCCGAAATTGAAGTACCCGTGTTCATCCATGGGCGCGACCTGAAACATGGCCACGTCCACGGTTTGCACGTTTTCCCGGTACAGTTTCGGCAACTCGGAATAGCGCATGGGGCTGTAGAAGCCGCACCCCATCTCGATGATTTTGCGATCGACCCCGGTGCAGTGCCACGAATTCCAGGTGAAATGCTTGCCGGGGTCCGGAACGGAACAGATTTCCGGCATCCACATGGTTATCCCTCCCCGCACCTTGACATCCGTCAACTCACCGGCGCGGGCCGCCAGCGCCTTGTCCGTGGCTACGGGATGGCCGACGCAAATGCCGTAATCCACCCAGTCGCCCGATTTGACAACCTGTACGGCTTCCTCGGCTGAAACGAGCTTCTTCTGATACTCCTTGTAGTACATAGTGTAGCCTCCCTCTGCAATGATGCTTCATGATATTGTTGCGGCCTCCCTCTGCAATGATGCTTCATGATATTGTTGCGGCCTCCCTCTCGCCCCCTCTCAGAGAGATTCAAGAGGGAGGGAGTTCGACATTCTACGCTGACGGACCTGTTATTCCGTCGGTGCGTCAGGTCTGATTCTCCGTGCCACTCTCTTGATATTGATCAGGTTTCTGAAGGTCACGCCTTCCGTGGTACTGTTGCCGCCCCGTGCGCCGCAACCAAGGGTAAAGGAAGGCACCATCCCGCTGGTGAGACCAACAACCCCGTGCATGGAAGGCTGATTCCAGATAACCCTGCCAGCTGGGACTTTGACTGCAAATTCCTCAAGAATCTTCTCATCTTCGGAAAAGGCAACGGCCGTATGTCCAGCGCCGCCGAATTCCAACTGGGCAACCGCGGCCTGGATGGCCTCATCCTTTCCGGCGGCAACATACCATCCGAGTACGGGAGAGAGCTTCTCATGGCTCATCCAGTCCTCGTGGCCGATTGCGTTCAATGGAACCAGCAGGAGATTCACATGGTCCGGAACGGAAAAGCCGGCCATGTCGGCGATCCTTTGGGGAGATTGGCCGACAATCCGGCCCGAGGCCACCCCCTTTTCCTTGTCGAACATGATCGCTTCCAGCTTTGCCTTCTCCTGTTCATCGCACAGGTGGGCGCCCTTTTCCCAGAACAGCCGCAGGGTTTTATCGGCAGTATCCTCGTTATCGAAGATGACGGACTGCTCGGTCAGACAGAGTGTTCCGTAGTCGAAGGCCTTGGAAGCGATGACGTTGTTCACCGCCATCTCAATGTCCGCGGATTTTTCGATATACACGGGAACGTTGCCCGGCCCGACTCCGAGAGCGGGATGCCCCGAACTGTAGGCCGCCTTCACCATTGCGCCGCCGCCGGTGGCGACTATCATGGAGACGCCGGGGTGCTTCATGAGAACATTGGTGGCCTCGACCGACGGTTCCTCGATCCATTGGATGCAGTCCAGGGGCGCGCCGGCCGAAACGGCGGCGTCGCGCAGAGCCCGAGCGGCCTCAGCGCTGCACTGCTGCGCGCGGGGATGAAAAGCGAAAATAATGACGTTGCGGCCCTTCAGGGCGCTCAGACATTTGAACATCGTCGTCGCCGTCGGGTTGGTGGTGGGCGTCACCCCCGCGATGACGCCGTAGGGTTCGGCAATGCTGATAACACCGTCGGTCTCATCGATAATCCCGACGGATTTTTTGTCCTTCATGTAGTCGTAGACAACCTGGCTGCCGAAATAGTTTTTAACGACCTTGTCTTCCACCTTTCCGATGCCGGTTTCCGCAACGGCCATTTCCGCCAGTTTGCGGCCATGCTCGACACCGGCCTTGCACATGGACTCCGTGATTCGGTCCACCTCATCCTGGGACAGCTTCTTCATCACCTCCAGCGCCTCAAGCCCCTTTACAACCAACTGATCAATACTCTGAACAACATCCTTCATACTGTAGCCTCCCATAATATATTGTATTTTAGTAAAGCGGAACGATTTCCGCTTACTAACAAAGACCGACATACGACCGCATTTCTGTAAAAAATGGGCGGAAACAAGTTCCGCCCCACAATAAAATATGGAGTGTATGTCTTAAGTCTTTGCATAGCAGTTTTTATGCCATATCGTCTTGCGAAATATAGTCGGAATATCGAAGCAATTTTATTCAAAATAATTTACTGTGACTTTATTTTTCGCCGGCATTGTATACATGCTTTACAGCTATGTCGCAATTGACACTATTTTAATACATTACGGATGTTAATTTATTTTACACTTGCAAATTCGCTTACATACCCGGTAGTGGCTCGTCCGGTGTTTCCGGATGGCCACTAATTACTTCCACCCCCCTAGCCCCTCCCGTCGAGGGAGGGGGAATATCGTGAAATCATACGAGTTACAAGGCTGCAGGTTTTTTCATGAAAAACGGATTTTCAAGCATCAAAAAATACGGGCGCCCGAAAGATGCGGCGCCCAACACCGAAAAGGAGGATTTTCGGAACAGAGTTCGAAGTGACAATGCCATTTTTCATATTTTGCATGGAACCCGGATCATCGGACTATGCGAAAAAGAAAAAGGTGAAGGTTACCGTGTAATGAGCGAAAAGTGTCTATTACACCCTGTAACGCTCCGCCTTCACTTAGAAGAAATACGCCCAGCGCGCCCCAAAAGTATTAGTCCCCGCCCCGCTTTTTACCGAGAAGTCATCCCGGTACGATAAGAGTAATTGATTATTGGTGCCCACCATAAAGAACAGGGTCAGCCCCAAGCCGTGATTGCTCATGGAGTCATTTTGCTTGACGCCGTTGACCTTCTTTTCGCCGCCGTTAACGTAGAAATAATCCAGAGCGATTGCCCACTGCTTGGTGATGTCGTAACTGAGATGGGCTTCCGCCTGGATGGTCGGATCCTGCTCCAGCTTGTTATTGCCCATGTACTTGTCATTTTCAGTATAGAACTCGCCGCCCAGGATGAGATCCAGATACGCCTTCTCGCCGATGCCTTTCACAACGCCGATTTCCGGCTTTATTGCCCACCGATTGCCTCCGGGGCTTGCTATCCTATTTTTGTTATACTGGCCCACCGGCAATGTCAGCCAGGGAGTGAATCCCACCCAGAACTTGTCCTTCGGATCATTGATAAACCAGAAGGTCGTAAGCAATACCGGGTCCGCAAACCCTGTAGTGGAAAACTCCTTCCCACCATTAAGGGCGGCATAGCTGCCCCCCAGGTCGATATTGACAAAGGGAACAATGAACTGCGGGTCGATGGTGAAGCCGCCGTCGCCGTAAAGCGCCTTGCCGATACTCGTATAGTAGACATACCTGAGCATCCCTATGTTTGCCGTCTGGTTGAAATCGTCACCCACTTTCTTACCGTCGCTGTAAAGCTTATTGGCGGTAACATGATTGAAGTAAGCGCAGAAAAGGGACGTCCCGGGGGGAAGAGGAATATAATCCCTCGCGTACGCCGCGGCCAGAGAGACATCCGGTCTGGCCAGCAGCAAACAGAATGCCGCAACAACAAATAGTTTCTTCATTTAGATTCCTCCGTCATTTCATGTTGGCGCAACTATTCAAATAAACTGTTCAGCCTCTCATGTCCGCTGACATGGAAACAGGAAGGGGGGCAACGCCCCCCTTCCCGCAATTCATTACATGGCCTTCTTGTACAGTTCGATGATATCCTCAACCTTAACGGATCTCGGATTAAAGAACGTGCAGATATCCTTCATGGCGTTTTCAGCCAACAACGGAATGTCGGATTCCTTCATGCCGAGAGCGGAAAAGCCGGAAGGAATTCCGATATCCTTCGAAAGGGTCCTGATGGCCTCAACGGCTTTCATTGCCGCTTCCTTCGGAGAAAGGCCGGTGATGTCTTCGCCCATTGCAACGGCTATGTCGGCAAACTTTTCCAGGTTGGAAATAAGGTTAAACTCACACACGTACGGTAATGCGATTGCGTTGCATACGCCGTGCGGCAGGTTGAGTACGCTGCCGGGCTGGTGCGCCATGGAGTGGACGATGCCGAGGCCCGCGCTGTTAAAGGCCATGCCTGCCAGATATTCGGCATATGCCATGCCGTCACGGGCCGCTAAATCCTGGCCGTTTGCAACAGCCTTGCGCAGCCATTTGGCAACGAGCTTGATTGCCTGTATGGCGCAGGCTTCCGTAATCGGGGTACTGAGAGCCGTCAGGTAGGCTTCGACGGCATGGGTCAGAGCATCCATACCCGTGGCGGCGGTAAGGCCGGGAGGCATTCCGGCATGCATCAGCGGATCGTTGATTGCGATGTTCGGCATGACCCGAGCGTCGGCAAAGACCATTTTTACTTTGATATCGGTATTCGTGATAACCGCGAAGCGGGTCATTTCACTGCCGGTACCGGCGGTTGTATTGATCGCAATATAAGGAGGAAGGTTTGCCTTCAGCGTATCGATCCCTGCGTAATCACGTATGTTTCCACCGCTGGTTGCGACAATACCGATTCCTTTCGTGGTGTCGTGGGAACTGCCGCCGCCAAGGGAAACGAGCATGTCGCAGTTATTTTCCTGATACGCTTTCAGGCCGTCCGCGACATTCTTATCAGTAGGGTTCGGCTCGGCGCCGTCAAAGAGAACCGCCTGCACGCCGCCCTCTTCCAAAAGCTTCATGACCTGATCGGCCACGCCCGCCTTGGACAGCCCTTTATCGGTTACCAGCAGGGCTTTCTTTCCGCCGAGCTTTTTGGCTTCCGTTCCTACCTGGTCAACGGCGCCAAGACCCATTAATGCAACCGGGGGGGTGAAGAATCCAAATACCTGTTTTGCTAATGCCATTTCCTGCCTCCTAATAAGATTTTTTACACACATGGTTTGTCGCTTTACCAACATTTCCAACACGATACCACTCGTTCAGCTTACGCTCCCAATCATCACCTCCGTTCTTCATGCGGCTTCCAGCTTGCATCCGGATCTGTTGCAGCAACCATTTCCACCGGAGCGGTTCAGGCCCGACAGACCGGTTTCGCTTACCGGTGCAGACTGTCGTAACGCTGTTCATTAATAGCAGAGGCTGTGCCAACGACCGGCTCGATAAAAAACCGTTTGATTTTGTAAGGTTAAGATTTTGCTTATAATTTTCGTGTGATGGGCTTGTGTAAAGGTATTTGCGGAACGAACGTGGCGGAGGGAGAAATACGCCTGTAAATAAAAGATATAGGCGTCCTGTAAAGAATTTTTACAGAAAACAAGTTTTTTCACCCTTACTGAAGCGCTATCGCCGTTGTTGGATAGCAGTTCAGTGTGAAACGCATAACGGATCGGGATTGAGCGTGAATCGGAGAGGAAGATAATGAAGGAAAATAAGGATCAGAGGGTATTACCCGTTCTTCTCTTTTCTGACCTTGAGCCGCTTATTGAGAGTCTGTCGGGTAAAGCCGAGCAGTGAGGCCGCAATGCCCTGGTTTCCCTGGGCGAGCTTCATTGCCTCATCAATCAGCAGCTCCTCAACCTCGCGCACCTTGGGAAACCGGCCCCCGGATTGGAGCAGCCAGTCGTTGAGGCGCTGGGAGAGGAGCGACTCATTGCCCGCTGGAGCCGGCATGTTCCCGATAACCTCGCGGAAGCGCTCCAGAGAGAGAACTCCCGAGACATGTCGGGCTACGGCGTCGAACACCATGGACTTCATTTCACGGATATTGCCGGGGAAATCGTAGCTTGAGAGGAGGGTCACCAGTTCGGGCGGATAGCTGGGCGCGCTCTTTCTAAAGATCTGGGCCGCTGCCCTGAAAAAGAAGTCGAGGAGAACGGGAATATCTTCCCTGCGTTCCCGCAGGGGGGGGATACATACCTGATGGGAACAGAGGCGGAAATAGAGATCGTTCCGAAACGTCTTGGACATGGTCATCTCGCGCAGGTCCCGGTTGGTGGCGGCAACGATGCGGGCATCGCTCACGAGAGGGATGTCGGAACCCACCGGGTAATACTCCTGCTCCTGCAGAAGCCGCAGGAGTTTCACCTGCGACGCTTCCGAAAGGTCTCCTATCTCGTCGAGGAAAAGGGTGCCACCGGCCGCCTGTGCGATGAGCCCGCTGCGGGCCTTTTCCGCGCCCGTGAATGCCCCCTTCTTGTGGCCGAACAGGGTGTCGGAAAACATGTTGTCGTCCAGGCCCGCGATATTCACGGGAACGAACTTGCCGCCGACGCCGCTCAGCTCGTGGATGGCCCGCGCAATCAGTTCTTTTCCGACGCCGGTTTCACCGATGATGATGACAGGCTGCTGCGATTCCGCGATGACCTCGCAGTACTGGAAAACAGCCGACATCTTGGGGCTTGCGGTGATGATGGAAGAAAATGCTTCCGGATGCTTGAGCCGGTTGGTGAGGAGGTGGTCCCGAAGCTGAGTGACCTGGTTCTTCAGGCTGCATATCTCCAGCGCCCGTTTCACGCTGGAGATGAGGCGGGCGTTCTCCACCGGCTTCACCAGGTAATCAAACGCGCCCCCTTTCATGCAATCCACGGCTGTATCCACCTCGTCGGCCGCTGTCATGACGATGACCGGGATATGCGGATACTCCCGGCTCATGATCTCAAGCAGTTCCCTGCCGGAGACGTACGGCATGAACAGGTCGAGCACCACGACACCAATGCCGCCCTTTTCCAGAAGCGGCAGGACCCGGCGGCTGTCGTCGACACTGCTCACGTCCCTGATGCCGGCGAAACGGAGCACGGATTCCGAAGCAAGCAGGATATGCTGCTCGTCGTCCACAAGCAGGACGGGGAATGTAGTGGTCTTTGTCATGAGGATCTTCGACCTCCCTTTCCATGGCGCTGAACCGGGAGCCTTACGACAAAGGTCGATCCCTTGCCCGGTTCCGACTCGCATTCAATGATGCCGCCGTGTTCCTTCACGATGCTGAAGCAGATGGAAAGCCCCAGACCGGTGCCGCCGCTGTCCAGCCTGGTGGTGAAAAACGGGTCGAAGATGGCCTGGCGGACCTCATCCGTCATCCCTTCCCCTTCGTCCCGCACCGTTATGATATTTTGGCCGATGGAATGGGCACAGGAGGTGCTGATGAACACCCCCGATTCCCTGTGCTTCAGGGACTGCAACGCATTCATGGTCAGATTGACGATTACCTGCTCCAATTGCTGGAAGCTCCCCTTCACGAAGGGAAGGTTTTCCGCGAGCATGCACTGGAATGTGTCCGTGTGTTTCTGAATCTGGTTCTGGAGCATGGTAAGGGCCGCCTCGATGACCCTGTTTATGTCAACCGACTGATCCATGCGCGTCTTTTCCTGGCGTGCGAAGTCTTTCAGGCCCGTTACAATGCCGTTTATCCGGTGGGAGCCGTCCACCAGGCCTTCCAGCATTTTCGGGATGAAGGCGCCTGCCTCTGAAAAACGGAGCTTCCCCAGGAAAAACTCGCCGTTCTCTTCGGCGTAGCAGGTTAGGATTCTGTTGATATCCGGCCAGATATCCGAAATGAACTGGGCATTGGACAGAATGAAATTGTTGGGGTTGTTTATCTCGTGTGCAATGCCGGAAGCGAGGGTGCCGATGGCCGCCATCTTGTCCATCTGGCGGAGCCGCTCCTGCATCTTCCGGTTCTCTTCCTCGGCCGCCTTGCGCTCACCGATGTCCCTGCACACCGCCAGCACCCGGTATTCTCCCCCGATGACCGCTCCCTTCATGTTCACTTCTATCCAGAACAGCCTGCCCGAACTGTCCTTGGCCAGCCATTCGAACATATGGGATTTGTCGTACCTGGTTTTCCAGATCTTTCTGAGCACGTCGTTATAGGTATAGGGGGGCACGCCGGCGCTCAGGGCCTCCACGTTCAGACGCAGGACCTGTTCGCGGGTATATCCGTACATCTCGCACATCTTCAGATTCACGTCGAGCATGGCGCCGTTTTCCGGGTCGAAGACAAAGGTGGCGTCATTGGCTGCGTCAAAGATGGTCCGGTAATTTGCTTCCGATTCCCGGAGCGCCTCCTGGGCACGTTTCCGTTCCCTTATATCGGCGAACATGGCCATGTAGCCGATGGTAGTCCCTTCGCTGTTCAGCACGGGCGCGGTGGAGAGGCTCACGTCAATAAGCGTCCCGTCCTTGTGCATACGCTCCGTCTCCATGAAACGCTTCGAACCGCCCTCGTGCAGTTCACGCACGTTTGCCATCAGTTCGTCCCGGCGGTCCTCGGAGACGATGGGATAGGGTTCGCCCAGGGCTTCTTCCCGTGTCCAGCCGAACATCCTTTCCGCCTCCGGGTTCCAGAGCGTGACAATCAGATCTGGATTCAGGACGATGATAGCCAGAGGCGAAGAGTTGATAATGGACTCCAGCATCTGGTTTTTTTCGCGAAGCGCATCTTCAGCGAGACGCCGTTCATTGATGTCCCGAAGATATTCACCGGCCATGACCACGTTTCCCCGTTCATCAAACAGGGGAAAAGAATGGATCTCCACGAAGCCCGTTCGAGGGATGAATTTTTCGGTTACGAGGGGCTTTCCCGACCGGAATACTTCCCGCAGGTGACAGGGATTGCACTGTTCGGTCCTTCCCGGATAGTACACCTCGTAGCAGTATCCGCTCCGTTTTCCCGGTCCGGGCGCGATGGGGTCCTGTTCCCCTTTCCAGTTACTGAAAACGATTCGAAACTCCCTGTCCACGATGGAAATGAGGTCTGGTATGGCCTGAAATACACTGCTCAGAAACTTTTTTGATGAAAGAAAAGCCGACCTTTTCGCAACGCGTCTTGCCGGAGTAGTTTTCTCTTCCATGCAGCCTCCCCGGGTTGACTACTTGACCACAAGAACCTGACACTCCGCGCCGAGCAGCACGTGCCGTGCCACACTTCCCATCAGGTGCTTCGAGAGATCGGTTGCTCCATGGGTAGTAAGCACTATCAGGTCTATTTCCTTCTCCACCGCCTCTTTCAGGATCATCTCGTGGGGGGTGCCAAACTTGACATCGGTTGACAGGGGAATATCTCCCATGCTCAGAAATCTCGCCACCTGACGGCTGACGGCTCCACGAGCCTGTTCCAGCATCTGGGCGGTTACCTGTTTCATCAGGCTCTCACTGACGCAGAAGTCGACCGTACAGAGTTGAACGGGGTCACGAACCACATGGAGGATATGCATCTCCGCGCCGAACTGCCTCGCGATATCAAATGCCCGACGGATAGCCCTGTCCGAATGCTCAGACATGTCGGTCGGGACCAGTATACGCCGCGGATTGAACATGGTTGCCTCCTCTTTTGACAAGCCGGAATACTGCACATGGGAAAAAACGTGAAAACGAAGAAAGCCGCACCCGTCGGCACATGCAGACGAAAACGGCTTTCATTACACCCCTACGGATATTCCGCGGGGAGAATTCTTTCGAAGACGCATGAAGTATCGTACGAACGAAACCGGCTTTTCGCCGCCGCGGACATGACGTCAGAACCCGATGAGTCCACGCAGCACCTTGCCGGGAGAAAGACCTTCATTCTTCTCGGGAGAGGCTTCGTCACCGGAATCTCGCCCTCTTTGGTCCTCCGCCCGCACATCTCCAGCGCCGGCGCCATCCATCGCCATCAAGGGCAGCATCCCGGTGGACTTGCGACGCGCCTTCACCGTCCAGATGGGATCGACAGGTTTTTTCGGGTCTCTCGGCGGATAGGAGATGTTCAGTTCATCCCCGTAGGCGATGAACTGGAGGATGCCTCCCTCGGCGTCCTTGAATACGCCTCGGGGAACCGCGCACTGCGTGACGGATGGGCCCATGACCACCTTTTCCCGGATCAGGCGCCGCACTTCGTCCTCGGACAGGTAGTCCATGAGGGCATAACCGGGTTCGGAAAGCTCGCTGGAACTCCAGAGGATCATGGTTCCGGTCTTCTGGTCATGGCCCATGGCGGTGGCGAAGTAACCGGTTGCCGTAGGGATGGCGCGCCACTGGAAGCGGATGCTCTCCGCCGGGGTCCCCTTCACCGACGTGAATTCAACGGGAGCCATGAAGTCATGCCCGGCATCGATGGAAAAGCGCATATCCGGGAGATAGTTTCCGTGCACGAAGTGTCCGCCGACCAGAGAACTGTTCTTGGGAACGGCGGTGCCGTCCTGTTCATTTGGCCAGTCGGCGTACACCCGACCGGTCCGTGGTGACGGAGGATTCTGGCGGGCAATGCTCCTGCCGCCCATGGCCTTGCCGAAGTCCGCGAGGCTCATCTTGTCCGTATCCAGAACCTTTGGCTGCCCCTTGCGGATGGTCTCGCCGCATCCCCAGTAGATGAGCATGCGCATCTTCGGCTTTTCCATTTTTCCCGGTTGGCCCGGCTCGCCCGCCTCGTTCCGCTCCCGTTCAGGGATTACAAGCGGGAGCGTGTCTCCCATGTTCTGCCCGGGCGGGATGTCGTGAGTCGCCACGGGTCCTGCCGGCGGCGCCTTCGGCGAATTCACTTGAAGCAGCAGCTTTTTGCCGGAGTCCCCGCGCCCGAAAAGGCCTCCAATACCCGGCATCCCGGAAGGCATGCCGGGAAAGCTGCTCTTTTCCGTGGAGATACTCATCCAGTAGCGTGTCACGGGTGACTTCCCGCCCGTGTCCGCCGCGTGGGCGGAACCGGCAATCAGCAGCACAACCCCCCACAGGATCAACAATATCGACAACACGACGTTGATGGAAAGATACCTCTCCAGCTTAATCATTTCCTCGTCTCCTCTCTCAGATTACCGTATGCTTCCGTTTTCGGATGCGGCTGCCGATTCCGAGCTTTTCTTTTCCTTGAGAAACACCACAAAAGCCCCGCTTCCCCCCATCCGAAGCGGGGCCGGTGCGAATTCCGCGACCATCTTCTTTCCCATTTCCCGCAACCAGGACGCAACAGCACCCTGGAGAACCGGTTCCGCGGGCGAGTTATTGCCCTTTCCGGTAATTACGAGGATGGCCTTCTGCCCACGATTGAAAGCACCGGCAACGAAGCTTTCCAGGTTTTTAAGCGCCTCGTCACGGGTCAACCCATGAAGGTCGAGTTCCAGATCGATGCGAATCGCGCCCGTCTTCAACTGGCGCATGCGGTTCACGGGCAAAGGCCGAAGGGGTTTCACGTCCGGGAACTCATCGCGGAATGAAACATCCATTCCCGTCAGGGATGAAAGGAACAGGTTCTTTTCCTCTTCGGCCAGTTCGGGTTCAGGTGTCTCCGGAGGCTTGGGCGGTCGGGCCTTTTTCGGTTTCTCACCATCCAGCCTTGTAATCCCTTCCATTTCTCGGAGAAACAGAGCGGCATCGTCCTCCTCCCTGTGAACGGGTGGAGGCGGGGCAGCCTTCGGGGGGACAGCAACCACAGGAACGCCATCTGTCTTCACCGTAAAAGATTTCAGCCCCTTGAACGGCACATTGGAGAAGCCCTTCTTATTTTCCGTTTTTTCCTTATTCTTCTTCATACATGAAAGGCTCTCATACAGGATTGTAATCTCGAAATCGGCGGTTGGAGTCGTCCGAAGAGGTCGACTCGAACTGTCGTCTTAAGGTCAATCAGAACCCGCACGGCAACTCCGCCGGATGAATTCCGGATTCATCACGTTCCGGCAGGGACGGAAATTTTCGAGGCCGTCATCCCTCCTTTGAAATGATGCTGATTTCCAGCCGCCGGCCCATTGCCCGAACAAGGCCTGCGCTTGAGCCTCCGCCGGCAGTGAAGCCTCCGCTGATGCCGGCGTTGATGACCGCCGGATCAACTCCGTGCCCGCGAAGGAGGTAGGCAACGGCGACGGCCCGAGCCGCTGCCGATTCCCATGCGGAACGACGATTTCCAGCCGACCCAGGTTCTCCGGAGACAACAAATGAAGTCTCGACCCGCACATTTCTGTCATGGACCCGTGCAAGGAGTTCGGCAATCTTCCGGATCACGGGAACGCCGCCCTGCTTCACCTCATCCGAATCCCCATCAAAAAGGACCTCTTCCGGGACGGAAACCGTCACGATTCCGCGCAATTCGGTAATGGATGCCCGGCCATGGGCGACCTCATCCTTCATCCTTTCCAGAAGGCTTTCATACAGGGTGCTTACGTCGCGGACCTTGCCCTCACGTTCACGGTGCAGACTCGCCAGATCTCCCTTGAGTTTTTCAATCTCCTGAGCCTGTTCGGCTATCTTTACCGCAGGTGTGTCCTGCTTCTTTGCAAGCAAATCCTCAAGGTTCTTCTTGCCCGACTCAAGCTCGACAACAGAACGATCGAGCCGGTCGAGTTTCGCCCTCATCTCCTCATTCTCACGGGAAAGGTCCGCGTTCTTCTTCCGGGCCTCTGCAAGGACTTTGGTAAGATCGGATGCCTCATCAATCTTTTTCTGATAGGCATTCTGGCCGACACAGCCAAACAGAGAAAGAAGGATAAAGGGAGCTATGAAAACAGAAATCATGCGGATCATTACCATTTCCTTATCGTGCATATGGGATACAATCTCGGACGATGCCGCTTCCGGAACGTCTTCAGCGCCCGTCATTAAACTTCGGCATTCTAGCAACCACACCATATAAAGTCAACGAACAGGAAGGCCCGAATGCGGAGTTCGCGGCAAGGGTCAGCCAACGGCATGTCCGCGCAGATTGCGGAGAGAAAACGACAAAAGCCGTTTCCATCGGCATTCGAGGGATGGAAACGGCTTTTCCAGGTTAAAAAGTCTTTGTATGAATCGGATAACGGCGCGTTACTCCAGCAACCAGCTACCGAAGGGAATCCATCCCCCCTCCGCGGTCGCCCCGATTACCTCCATCAGTTCCCGGACGGTCCTGGGATCGTTGGGAAGCTGAAAATACTCGCGGATATCGCCTGTTTCATGCTCCTGCGGGGTAAGGAGCAGATACTCGTCATTCCCCATGGCAACCGAATCGAATCCGGGCATAATCACCGCGAACCGAGGAATGTTGCTCCCTTCCAGCGAAAGAGGGAATTGATATGGCTGTGTTTCATCAAACATTCTTCCTCCGATGCTCTTACATCAACGTTATGTGGTGCTTCATGGAAACGGCCCTCCCTAGATTCCCGTGGCCGTCCGTACTCTATCTATTCGCCCGTCGCCGCGTTTCCGCAAGAGCCCCGACGGCCTCGATGGTGTAGTCATAGCGCCGATAGATCCTGCCGCCCTTGCCGGGGTCATAATCGCGGGTATCGTCCGTTATACGCCTCAGGTACGCCGATGCGACATAGTCACGCCATCGGGCGCGAGGCGCGTGTGTTGACGGCGTCATGAAAATCACCTCCCGTACTGTCCCATACTGAGATATATCGGCAGGCCGGGCGGAAAGTTGAGGTGATTCTAGGACCTGTTTCAGCAGCATGACGGACGCGGATACTCATCCTTTAATGTGATCATGGTTGAAGATATGGTCGCGGCAGTATCCGTATTGCCCCTCGCACTGGGGGCAATACCGGAAATCCATATCAGGATGGGTCTTGTCGGTGATGCCGCAGACCGTGCAGCGATGGAACGGCTGTTCCGCGCTCCTCGTAGCCGACAGTACCCTCTTTGCCACCTGCCTCCTGCCGTATCTCAGATTCACGAGAATATCACGGGCAAAGAAAAGAAGGAAGTTTCCAACGGAGGCAAGCACCAGCAGGCGGCTCGCCCATCCGCCGACCAGGAGCAGATACCCGTACCCGAGCCAGGTGATGAGCGCCAGCCACTTGATGCGAACCGGCAGGACGAAAAACAGGAGTAACTGAAAGTCGGGGAACAGGAAGGCAAAGGCAAGAAACACCGATCCACCGAGAAACGCAGTGCTCATGGGGTACGCTGGAACCAGGAAGGAGACCGAAACCGTCAGCAGAAAGCCCGTGAGCAGAAACAGGTCATAGCGGAAGGCGCCCCAGTGCTCTTCCAGGGCCGACCCCATCAGGTAGAAAAGATACCAACCAAAAAGGGCGCAGAGCAGACCACAGCTCGGCGGATACAGGGGAAACAGGAGGAGCCTCCACCATTCACCCTGCAGCAGGCTTCCCGCGGTCAGCCAGATCTGAGTCGGTTCAACCTTGCCCATCATGAAAAGGACATAGAAAAGGGATTGGCCGGCAATCAGGTAGACGGTGAGGTTCGTCGGCGCATACCTGCCCAGCTTCTTTTCCAGTCTGTCGATAAACCGCATTCGTCGTGATCCTTTTTCCGCTGCCTAAGAAAAAAACCACGGGACATCCCGTGGCGTGTCGTTCATCTATATCATTTTTGGTCTTCAGGCTGCAACCCGTTTTTCGTAAAACCGCTTGCGGACAAGGAAGCTGTGAATACTGAGCGTATGAGGACGCAAAGCATGCGGATGCGCCATCTCGGCAAGTACTTACGAATAATCCTTTATGGAGGGATACGTCAGCAGATGGGCCGTTTCGAGGAGATCCGGAGCCTTACCTGCATAGTCGAGGATAGGCGGTTTTTCCGGGGCCACGGTCAGCCCCCCGAACTCCACGTTGCTCAGGCTGATATCCGGACGGTAGACCACGTAGCGTTCACTGGGAAACTCCCCCGAGAGGAGCACCGGTGGGACCTGGATCCTCTCCGGCGGTGTCACCCACCGTGATATAAGGAGATCAAGCACCTCGCACTCCACATCCACCGGCATGGTTATCTCTCCGTCGGCCTTGTCGAAGTAGCCTCCCAAGCCGGGGAATGCCATGGCGCGATTCTTGTCCCGTATTTCCTCAAGAAGTAAAAGCTTTTCCGGAAGAATTGCATGCTTTTCGGTACTTATTCCGAAGTTTGCGGCAATAACCGGCCTGTTCAGAAAACGAGAGAGCGCAACCGGATAGGAAACCCTTTTCTTCATGTAACCTGCGTCTACCGTTTTCTTTTCTTTTTCTATCGTACCGGCGGTATCTTTCTCGGCAGGGACGACCAGTCCGGGAGTATCACCGAAAAAAATATATTTGACGATATTTCGTGCGGTCAGATAATCGAACTCCACCCGAAGAGACTCTTCGATCGCCGCACGGTTTCTCCTCATGATTTCATGGAATGTCGGTTCTTCAAAATTTTCTCGTTTCAGGTCGTCAAGTGGTGGTGGAGCCGGGTTGTAAAGCTCCGGATGAAAAAAAGCCGAGTTTCCCTGCTTCTCGTCCCAGTCCAATTGTAGGCAGGCGCGCAGCACTCGATCACATAATCCGTCACCGCCTATGCCCTGGCATCCCCAGAGCTTGATGACGCAATTGGATGAAAGGGTTGCGCGAATCTGGTCACGGTATGCCAGGAGCGGGTTGTTCAGCAGATTCTCCGTATAGGAGATGGCGCCATCCGGTGTGGCGTACCGTGGGCTGAGACCGTTGACGAAGGAATGAGAGGAAACACTGATAAAGGCAACCGGCGGAAGCTGCGCCGGGCTCTCATCCTGAAAGATGTCACGGTAAATCCCGGGGCGTTTATCGATCAGGTAGTGGCCCAAGACAAGGGACATGACCTCTTCATCTATCCGTTTAACCCGCTTCTCAAGCTCTTCCAGGCGATGTTGCCCCCCGGCCTCGTGAAGGGTTACCCTTTCCTCCTTGAAATCGAAGATGGTAACCGCCGCAACCCGGCTGTAGTCGAGCAGCGAGATCATCCAGGAATAGGTCTCATCGGCCGTTTTCTGGCCGATGACGAAAATGCATTCATACATGCCTGGGGTTGCCATAGCAGGCGCCTTCTCACTTTCTACGGGGATCCTCAACTGCCGCCCGTTGTTCCTCCACCCTCGCCTGCGCCCTTTTCAACAGATTGCAGCACGATATTTCCGGTCGTCCCGTCCGCAGTCAGGTTCACGCTAAGGCCAGCCCCCGGCGGCGTCTCCAGGGTAATACAGCGTCCGTTCTCAGCGGACCTCGCCCGATAGTA
The DNA here is from genome assembly GCA_937886325.1 of uncultured Geobacter sp. GTDB lineage: Bacteria > Desulfobacterota > Desulfuromonadia > Geobacterales > Geobacteraceae > RPRC01. The sequence goes on along the minus strand of CALABV010000017.1, from coordinate 7,976 downwards.
GGCCTGGAGCGCGGCCAGGAAGTCCGCCTCCGCCGCATACATTTCCCGCGTCGGCGGAAGGGTTGACTCGAGCCGGCGTACCTCGATCAGATCCTTTTGCAAGGTTGCCCGGTCCCGTTCCGCCTGGATCTCCTTCAGCCGGACGTCGAGGTTGCGGTGATTGACGGCGAATTCCTCCAGCGCGCTCACCCTGCCCAGCATGTTCTCAGTGTAGATGCCGTTCGTGTTCACCACGTAGCTCTTGCTCCACAGGAGCTTCGGCAGGGAAAATTCTCCATTCGGGCCGTCTTCATAGCGTGACGAGGTCTTGTCGGAAGCCTTGTAGCGGAGGTCGATGTTCGGCAGGACCCTGGCCATCTTTTCCCCCACGAGAGCTACCTTGTCGGCACAGACCATTGAATCGTCAACCTTTGCCTGGAAGCCCCACTGACCGGCCCCGTCACTATCCGTCGGCCAGAGTTCCGGCGCCTCGTCCCGGCCGAAGGGAAAGGCGCAGATACCGAGTCCGTCCGGTGAGGCCTGCCCCTGTCCGATAAAGCGCCATATCTCCCCGTTGAGCTCGGCCGCCTTGTCGAAGGTAAAGGTATGGGCCAGGAAGGCATTGGTCTGGGCCAGCGGCAGCCGTACGTTGTAAGGGGGCGCCAGAATCACGATCAGGGAATCCCTCGCGAACAGGTCGCACAGTTCCAGGGGGAGGATCTCGATGATATTCTTTTCCACCATCTCCTCGGGCGTCATTTCGAGGGCATCCGTCAATGCCTTCAGTCGATTGCGGACCTCCTGGTCGGAACAGAAGGTGTCGATGGTGTCGGGATCGGTTGCGACAAAAACCCGCACCACGGGATAACGGCCCGAGGAATAGAAGGCCCTGATATTGTCGAGCCAGAGATTCGTTTCATGCTTACGGGTAATCTGGAAAAAGTTGATGGTGAGGTTTTTCTCCCGGTTGTCGTTGGCATAGGTGCGAACGGCCTTTTCTTCGCTCTCCTGTTCCTCCTCCACGGTGCGGTCGGTCTTCACGGCAAGGGTTATCTGGCGCTTCTGGGAAAATCGCGTCGACAGCTTGTCCACCAGGCTCTCCACCTGGTCCGCAAAGTTCCGCTCATCCTCCTGCCGGGACCATGTTCCATTTGCCGTCGCACCGAAGGTAATGCCGAGGAAACTGCCTCCCAGATCTCCCCCCAGGGACTTCTGAGACGACTGTGAAGCCTTGTTTTCCGCCTGGATCTGTCGCTTCAGCTCTTTGGTGAAGTCGGCCATGGTCTCGGAACCTGTCTCTTCGAAGATATTCTCCGAGGTACTCTCGGTCTCGGTGCTCTTGATACGGTGGAGCGACCGCGTCTCCAGGGTGACGGTCTCTCCGGGAAACAGGCTGTAGGAGTAAAGGTGCGCGCCGAGCCCGAATCCGGCGTGGTTCATTTCCATACGATACTCTTTCAAAAGTCCCATCCGGGGCTCGGCCAGGAAGAAATCCTGTTCGCGGCGGGCATCGAGCCTTTCAAGGCTTACGGAATCGGCGCGCGCCGCCTCGCCGAAAGCCCCGTAACCGGGAGGCATGGCCACCAGCGGGAGGTAGGCCTCGGTCACCACTTTTTTCTTGACGCACCCGGTACGCAGGTGACCCACGGCTGTCTTGACAAAGGCGCCGTACAAATATCCATTGACGATTTCGGCATACAGCTCGCCATAGGTACGGAGAGTCGCGGCGTAGCGCTTGCCCACAGAGGTCTGACGGGATGCCAGGTACTCCACCCGGGCCGTGTCAGCGGCAAGGCCCTTGAGCCACGCGGCGGCGCGTGAGCGGATACTCTCGAAAAACGAACGGTAGACCCGATAGTATTTCCACGCCGCGGAATAGTGCCAGCCCGGGTATTCCTCGTCACTCCTCTGCATTGCAGTCAGCACCTTTTCGAGGATTCCGGACAGGATATCGTACTGTTCCTTGTAGTATCCGCCCGGATTGTCCAGTACCCGGCGCGCGTAGTCCAGATCGAGTTCCGGCACCTTCGCCAGATATTCAACGGCAAAGCCGAAGAATGCCGAATCACTGGTCAGCACCGTGAAGCAGCTCCCTTCCTTCGGCTCGTCCGAAAGAGTGGTCCCGTAGTCCAGATACTCCATGATTTCATCCACCCGGGTGAGTATCTCCTGGTGCCTGCCCGTTTCCGTGGAACCTCCCGTCAGGAGAGCAATCTCTTCCCGCAGTTCCGATACTGCCTCGCTCCTCGCCGCACGAACTTCTTTCTTTACCTTTTCCAGGCGGGATAACCAGTATGCTTTCGCGGTTTCCCGTAATGCGTCGTACCCATACAGGACATTGTCAAGCGATTGCGGCGCCCACAGGGAGGCGCTCATGAAGTTGGGTGTGACGCCATCCTCGCCGAATGTCCCCCAATCCAGGATCCTGCCCCGGAAATCGGCGATTTCGGGCGCGGCCCCTGCGAAATATCCCTCGCTCTCGTAGGAAACCACGCCATGCAGCAGCGTCAGAACCATGCCGTCGATGAACCTCTTCCTCAACGCGGCAACGGACGGTGTTTCTCCCAGTTCGGCGTTGACACGGTCATAGAGCGCCGCAACCGATGCGCGTACGCCCTCGTAGGAATAACGAATCTCGCCGTTCGCCGCGGCGTAGGCGCGCAACGCGGTGGTAAAATCAGCATCCGATGATACGAGAGGGAGAGGGGAATCCGCGGGTTTGCCTCCTCGGAAATCCGCATCGTCCAACGTAGTGTCGAACACGACCCCCATGCCCAACGGCGCTATAATCCTGAGCGGAAGGTCACGTACCTGTCCGTATTTCTCGACGAAATCCTGTTCCTCATCAATCGGCGCCGGCGAGGGAGACACTATTCCCTTCAACGGCGGTCCCGGTTTAATGATGGAAGTTGCCGTGTAGGTGGGAAACCTCTGGGCCGGAGGGGCCTTCGCCAAACCTGGACGTCGCCGCTGAGCCAGTTCCGCCAGGGCCTTCTGGAAACCGGGGACACCCATAAGCCCGGTGAACATGCCGCGGCCGACCCCTTCAAGGCGGACCCTCTTCTCCTGCGCACGCTTTTTCTTCGCCTGCGCTACGGCGTGTGAGGCAATCTGAATACTGTTCCGCAGATCACCGATACGTGCCGTCACCCTCCCCCGATCCCCGGTCTCGACGGCGCACGTCAGATCCTCCAGGCAGGCGTCCAGTTGCTTTTTGCCCATCACGCGGGCCGCCGAGAATGCCTCTCCCTGATTCATCAGTGACGCGCGGACGTTTTCCAGAGCCACCCCTCCCCGGTCCGTCAGCTCACGGAAGCTGCGCAGCCGCGCCGCGCTTTTCTCGTGGACCGCCGGGTCGGACGATTTCAGAGACTTCGCCGTCTCCGACAGAATCTTCTTCAGTTCCTCGCAATAGACCGTTGATACGGTGTCCATCGTGCCTCCCCTTCAATGATCCGAGCGCGTCCCTTTCCATGAAAACCGAACAAGTGTCGTCAAATCGCAGCGCAAGGATCAGATTTTACCCCGACAACCGATAGTAATTAATTTACATCGCCCAATCAATATTTCTAATTGTTTTATCCGGCAAACAGGTGCGAAAAAGGAGGAACAAAGAAAGGAACAAGATAAGACAGCGAGGGGAACGACCGGCGGGACGTTCAGGAGAGCAGGGTGCTTTTCCGTTTTTGGCATCCCGGTTCGGGCAGGCTTACGGATTGTGCTTTTTCCGCAGAGCCTCTTCCAGACTTTCCAGGGAGTCAAAACCCAGTAGTGCTGCCAGGTTGCGATAGGTAGCCTCGGAAAGGCTCGAACCGGATGCCTGCAAGGCCAGCATGTCCCCATACAGCAACTCCAGGGTGCTTTCCGAATATGTCTCCAGTTCGCCGCGCACGTAGGTTTCAAATGAGGTCAGGCCCTGAACGTCCTCTTCCTTGCTCAATGGTCGGCCTCCCCGCATCAGGCTGGGGAAATCTGCGATAAACCTTCTCTGCCCCGTCAGGGCCAGGTCGACGATGAGATTGATACACGGGCAGAAGTTTTCACGGGGCACGAGGTCGTCCATGCGGGCATACTTTACAGCAACCAGGTTGCAATCCGCATCCCTCGCCCGAAGCAGGTCAACGAGATAGCTTTCCAGGGTTGGAATCGACCATGCGGCGAACTGGGCCCGCCGATGCAGTTTGAAGCTTTCCGGCTCCTCCTGGCAGCTGTACCGGTGAGTGGTGGGAACGGAGAGAAACATGGCCAACTCCACTTCCAGTATTTTCTCGGTGATTTCTCTCTTTCGTTCCATACACGCTCCTTTCCATTACATCAGGTACATACCGTAAAGTTCTTCCGTATGTCGGCGTCGACTATGCCCGACTGTACCACCGGACCGTGATCGGCCAGAAAATCGCTGTTCGAGTCGCTCAGACCCTGGCGGTGCAACTCGTTGATGACCATGCCGCAGAGCGCTTCGACGATCTCTCCCTTTTCTCCAGTGTCGGAAATATTCAACAGATTGTTGATTCGTTCGAAAACCGCGGGGCCGAGGACGGGCAACTGCCGTACTGCGCGGTGAAGCCACTTGTAGAAGGACGGATAGCGCCGGTTGAGGAGAAATGCCATGGACATGAGGTCATGGCAGAACTGCAGCTCCGCATAACGGGCGGCAAAGTGTTCATTGCGCTTCAGGCTGCGCGCCAGGTTGTACTGCCCAGCCTGCGCCATGGTCATGCAGCGCGAGGCGATCTTCCTGCGACGGATGTCTTCCGGATAATAATCGAGCAGGTGGCGGCGCCAGGAGGAAAAGGCATCCGCGGGATCGTAAAACACCATGCCGTTGGTGCAGACTCCCAGGGACTGCTCGGGCAACGGCAACCATTCGCGCACTTCCAGCGGTGGATGGTCAAGCCCGGTATAGCGGGCATAGAACCCTTCCACGGACATGACGCCCGTGCGTCCTTCTTCGCCGGGGCTGACCCGGCGGGGCCCGAAACCGCCAAAAACCGGCGGCAGACCACGGTAAGCGTCGGCCAGCTCAGCGCCGCGAACCGCATAATCCTCCTTGTTCAGCCACAGGCAGAAGCCCGGTCCCCAGTCATGGTCGCGGGACAGTTCGTCATCGAACCCGTAGCACTCCGAACCAGGCCCGACCAGACCGGCGGCAATCCGGTCCGCCATATCGCCGAAGGATTCCCGTATCATGGGCATCCCATGCGTGAAGAAATAGTCGCTGGCCAGTTTTAGTCCCTGCATCGCGCTCTCCGCGATCACTCTCTGAGAAGATCGATATTCCGAACGGCGCCGCGGGCCCTTGCGGCATTGCCCGACTGCTCGTACAGCGTCCTCGCCCTTTCAAAGCAGTCAAGACCCGCGCTCCTGTCACCTCGCATGACGTGAATATAGGCCAGGTTGGCGAATTGATCGGCAACGCTCTCGGTGCAGCCGAGTGCTTCGAACCGTTGCAGGGCCTGGCGATAGTAATCAAGAGCCGCTTCATATTCCTGCCGGTCCCTGCAGACCGAACCCAGGTTCCCCAACTGCTCGGCAACCCTGTCGGGCTTGCCGCATGCTTCGAACGCCCGCAGGGCGCGGCTGAATGCCGCCTCGGCTTCTTCGAAGCGCCGCAGTCGCGCCAGCAGCAGACCGATGTTGTTCAGTACGGCTGCCATTCCCGCGGTATCGCCACGTGCCTCAAGGATTGAAAGGATTGAATGATAGGTACCCAGTGCCTTGTCGGGTTGATTCATGGCACACCGGATGTCGGCGACAAGCATGAGTTGGCATGCCTCCCCGGCGCTGTCGCCTCCTTCCGCGAAAAGCCTCGCCGATGCCGCAAATGCATCCAGAGCAGCCTCATAGGAAGAGGATTTCAGATGCCGCATTCCGTCAAGGGCAAAAGATTTTGCCATGTCCAAAGGCGTCTTGCTTTCCATGGGTTCTCCCTGTCGAGACTGAAGGATTCCCGGCGGATTCCCGTTCACCCGCCGACGGTTACTTCGATGCCGTACTTCCGTGCGATGTCGGCCAGTTCGAATACCCGGTCCGTGGTGTGAGGCGCGATGCCATGGAGTCTGTAGTCCTGATGCAGCTGACCCCACTTGGGTTCACCCATGCGATGGTAGGGGAGAATGTCCAGTGCCTCCAGATTGGAAAATCCCGTGATAAAGTCCGCGGTAGCCCGTACGTTTTCCTCGGAGTCGTTGAAACCCGGTATCAGCGGTAGCCTGATGCGAATGGGTTTGCCTGACGCATCAAGGCGCTTCACGTTTTCCAGTATGGTCCGATTGGTGACGCCAGTTCCCTGGAGATGCCTGTCCGGGTCCATGTGCTTCAGGTCGTAGAGCACGATATCCAGACAATCAAGTACTGAGGCGAATGTGTTCCAGCTCACGTGACCGCATGTTTCGACCGCCGTATGCAGTTTCAACATCTTTGCCGTACGCGCCAGTTCCTGGAGAAAGACCGGCTGCGCGAACGGTTCGCCTCCGGAAAAGGTAATCCCTCCCCCGGTACGTTCGTAAAACTCCCGATCCCTCAGCACCACGTCCATTACCTCCTCGACCGTGAGGTAACGACCGCTGATGTTCACTGCATTGGCATAGCAGACACGCTGGCATTTGCCGCACTCCGGCAGGAGGCATCTGTCCCGGTCGATGGAGCATACGAGACCGTCGGATTCTCCGAAACAGTTGGACGGACATGCCTCGATGCACTTGCCGCATCTAATGCAGTTGTGCGGGATGAGCATAATCTCCGGCCGAGGAGAGATTGCTTCCGGGTTGGCGCACCAGGCACAGTGCAGGGGGCACCCTTTCAGAAAAACGATGGTGCGGATACCCGGACCGTCGTGGATGGAAAAACGCTGGAAATCGGTTACAAGGCCGGTCAATTCCGTCCGGTTCCCGGCATCGGGATCGTAGAGCAGATATTCGTGGGTCCAACTCATCGCGTTTCTCCTTGACTTGATACGTGATTTCTACATTCTTCCGGCTCGGCGTTTCTCACTGACATGGCAGGTACAGGAAAGGGCGAGAGACGGGAGGAGGTCGTCCTCGCCCTTTTCAAGGGCATAGATACCTGCCCGTTAGTCAACCGGCTCCTACAGCCAGCAAGCCTGATAGATGAAGGCCGCTATTACGCCGCCGATACAGGGGCCGATTACCGGCACCATTGCATATCCCCAATCCGAACTCCCCTTGCCGGCGATGGGAAGGATGGCGTGCGCGATCCTCGGTCCCAAATCCCGCGCGGGATTAATCGCGAACCCGGTGGGCCCGCCAAGGGACAGTCCGCAAGCGGTAACGAGAAAACCGATTACCAGCGGAGTGAGACCGGCGATGGGAGTGGCTTTCTGGACACTCGGATCGATCAGGAAAAGAATGCCGAGCACCAGCATGACGGTGCCGATAATCTCGCAGATTACATTGCCTGCAATATTGCGGATACCGGGGCCAGTTGAGAAGACAGCCAGCTTCAAGCCGGGGTCCTGCGTCGCTTCCCAGTGGGGAAGATACGCCAGCCAGGTTAGAGTCGCGCCAATCATTGCACCGAACATCTGACCTCCGAAGTAGAGCGGTAACTTTTCCATGGGGACTTTGCCGAGTATTGCGAGCGCAATCGTTACCGCCGGGTTGAGGTGGGCGCCGCTCGCCCAGGCAACGGCGTACACCCCGAAAGTTACCGCGAAACCCCACCCGAAGACGATCACCAGCCAGCCGGAGCCTGATGACAGGACACCGGTCGAACCTTTCGAATCTTTGAGCAATACCTGCGCGACACAACCGGTTCCAAGAAGAATAAGAATAGCCATCCCTATGGTTTCAGCCAGAAAAATATTCATTGTATCATCTCCTTTGATGTAAGAGTCCGACACTCTCCATCGGCATACTACCTGATGGATTCCGGGGAGCCGCACCGGACAAATGCCGGCTCCCCGAGGTTGTTATGCGCATACCATCAGAACACCTGTTCGGTACGTGCGATGATATCGTCCTGGATGGCCTTGTCGA
>CALABV010000016.1 GCA_937886325.1 uncultured Geobacter sp. | reverse complement strand
GCCGTCTGGCCCCGGCATGACGCATCGTTCCGTAGCGCCGAGGGCGCGTTTGTAAAACTCGATGGCGTTGCGTGCGTCCTTGAACATGAGCATCGGAGTAATGCTGTGATAACCTTCGGGTATTGCTCTCGTCATCGGGTATCTCCTTGTTTCCTGCTCCACATCCCATCCCGCGCTCTGGAAAGATTCGCGCGCGTACTTCTTGAGGAGTGTTCGGGTATTGTTGCTCCTTCTCGGGGCACCGTTGGTTGTGTGGCTGAATTCATAAGCACCCTCTGCGCCTTTATCAGTAGTTGACAGCGAACCATAAGCGACCGAAAAATTCTAGGATATGGAGCGTGGGATTGCAAGATAAGGATGTGGAGGTTTTCCGATCCTGCGCCCATGAATGCATAGGATTGGCATACGAGAGCCTGCTGGCGATTTGCAGCGGTCAGTCTCCGGATGGCGACTGTACGATTGGCGACAACGGGCGGTGCTGGACAATGCTGAAATCGCCTTCGGCATACGAAAAAATGTTGGAACCGTTCCTCCTGCTGATTCTCGGTCTCAAACGTTCAATTATGTATATATTGCATCGTAACTCAGTTTGTAATTGTATCTAAATGGTTGGTAAAAACTCTGTCATCATGTTCGAGGTTGTTGCAATTGCCTGCACCATCACACCTGTTGCATTTTCCCATTTATTCACCTTCTTACCAGCTATCCGGTTGCCTTGAAGATAACCTTTGACAAGGCTTGCTCTATAAGTTACTAATTCCCTTTGATATTGCTTTGTTCCGGGTTCAATGATGGCTTTTTGCGGTTTGGGAGGCGCCTGATCGAAACTGCTTGCACAATTCAATTCATTGCCTGCCGATGTTTTCCTGATGCTGGCCGTGGATGTGAGATAGCAATGCTCTCATTTCGGTTGGCGCAAGTTCTCCTCGTCTGCCAAAACGCTGTTCGGGATGCCGGTTCAAGGTGATGAACTGGGATGGTCAAGAGAGACGCGCAGGCTCAAATGCGTTGTAAGTCTTTAGAATCAAGAAGGAAAAGGCCGATGTGGGATGGCATAAGCATCAGCGCCAGGAAATACGGCGCGGATGGAGCTCTTTCGGCCGAGGTGCATGTGCCGGAACATTCTTCATGGTTTGACGGTCATTTCCCCGACTGGCCGGTCCTGCCGGGAATAGCTCAGCTCGACATGGTGTTTCAACTTATCCGTCACGTCTTGGACAGGCCGGTGCGTGTCGCCGAAGTGGGGCGGGTGCGTTTTAAACAGATGATTGTTCCAAACGATTATCTGACTGTGTCGGCCGAATCGCGACCGGGGGACGACGGCAGATACTCCTTTCGCATCACGCGAGGCGATGAAGTGGTGTGCACCGGCGTCATGACCGTGGCGGCCGTGCAATATCAAAATCCGACAACGGCTGAAGGTCTGAGCTGAAAGAAAAGGCGCGCTTAAAGGACTGGCGGGCGTCTTCCCGGAACAAACCGCTTGCCCTTTATGTGTCAAAGGGCTATATCCGGTCGTGTTCTGATGGCTCGGCGCTAACCGACGGGTTGACAAAATATTCAAATGCATCGCCTGATCGCGATTCAAATCACCGACGATTTTATACTGGCCGCCGCACTCAGAAGCTGGCGCCGCCGATAGTGATATCATCGAAGACGGGATATATTGGAAGGAGGAATATGTACACGTCGGAGGGAACGGAGCTGAACCGGATTATTCTCGATATTGCCGAAATTATGATCCATGAGCTCAAGTTGGAGGATGTGAGCCCGGAGACCTTTGACCCGGACATCGATTTGGTGGACGAAGTGGGCATCGACAGCATGGATCTGGCCACCGTAGCGTTGGTGTTAAGGGACCGGTATGCGGTGCGCATCGATGAGGACGACTATCCCAAACTGGTCACTCTCCGACTTATCTCGCAGTATGTTTTTGAGAGACTGTCCGCCAAGGGGTGAACGTGAGGATCGGCGGTGGATGCTAATATTCGGATGCTTCGACCCGACCTTGATTAGTGAGTAGACCGGAAAAACAAGCCCTTTGCGGCCCAAGGAGCAGATGCGTGGACGGCGTAGACTCAGCTTCACCCGCTATGGAAAAGAGCTCAAACGCCAAGGAATGGAAATTCTCCGATCTGATTGCCGACCCGGTGGTGCATGAACGATGGGAAAAGGTGCGCCGTTGGTTTTTTTTGCGCGAATCCACCTACGACATGACGCGCCGCTGCAATATCCGCTGCGAGGGGTGCTATTACTTTGAAGGGGAGAAGCAGCATACGGCGGAGGTTCTCGACCCGGAGGCATGGCGACTACTGATGCAGGGGGAACGGGAGCGGGGCGTCACGTACGTGGTGTTGGCCGGCGCCGAACCTTCGCTGGTTCCGGAGCTTCTGGCGGTTTGCTTTGCCGAAATGCCTCTCGGCGCAATTGCCACTAATGGCCTCCGGCGCATTCCCGAGAATGTCGGCTATAAGGTCCACATCTCCGTGTGGGGCAATGACGACACCAGTCTACGCATCCGGAAGGCCGGACATATGCTCCGTCGGCAGATCGACAACTACCGCGGCGATCCGAGAGCGGTCTTCGTTTACACATTTACGCCGTATAATGTTCTTGAAGCCTGCCAGGTTGCTGAAATGCTGGCGTGCGAGGGATGCAAGCTCACCTTCAACGTGTTTTCCGCTCCAGTGGGATACACCGGCCCGTTGCGCCATACACCCCGATCGCTAGGTCAGGTGCGCGAAGCCATCCTCGACTTGCT
>CALABV010000015.1 GCA_937886325.1 uncultured Geobacter sp. | reverse complement strand
GAGATATATCAGTGTGACTGGAGTTCAGACGTGTGCTCTTCCGATCTCAGCGTGTATTCCAGGTGTTTCAGGAACAACCGGCGGAGATTGGCGGGGGTTAGGGCCTCGCTGGTTCTGTTCTCAAGGAAATGGTGATGGTTGTGATTGGTCATGCGCGGCTCCTTTTTCGACAGAGAACACGGGAGTTCGTGCAGTATATCGGGAATATCGGAACAGCGCAACAACGCGTTACCATTGGACATGATCGATTTTTCATGGTACTAATGGACCACAAAACCTCATTGTTCGGGCCTTCAGAGGCCCGTGCCGGGAGCCGTTGCCGTGTCGTCACTGTCAGTCCCCAGTGCTGTCTCATCGAGCAGGAATATCGGTATTTTCGCCAAGGTCCAGGACCCCCGCTGCCGCGAGGTTGCCGGCGAGTTGCTGGAGTGGTTGAAGAATCGCGGACTGGTACCCCTTGTCGAGGAGCGCCTGTCACGGTATCTGGAATGCGAAAACGGCCTTCCGGGTGAATACATCCCGTCCATGGCTGAGCTGGTGGTTGTCCTGGGCGGAGACGGCACCCTGATATCGGTTGCGCGTCAGGTGGGGAGGCAGGAGGTGCCGATTCTGGGCGTGAACCTGGGGAGCCTCGGATTCCTGACCGAGATCCCGGTCAGCGGCCTCTATCCCGCCCTGGAATCCTATCTCAGGGGAGACTACACGACTTCACGGCGCATGATGCTGAGCGTGTCCCATACCAGGGGAGGGGACACGATTGGGGTCTACGAGGCGCTGAATGACGCGGTTATCAACAAGGGCGCACCGGCGAAGATCATCGCCCTCGACACCGCCGTGGACAGTTCGTTCCTCGCCACCTTCAAGGCGGACGGGCTGATCGTCTCCAGTCCGACGGGTTCCACGGGGTATTCCCTGTCAGCCGGCGGCCCCATTGTCGATCCGGAAATGGACTGCCTCATTATTACCCCGATCTGCTCTCACACCCTCACGAACCGGCCCCTTGTGGTGAGCGCCGACGCCAAGGTCATCATCACCCTTGATTCCCCGATTGAGAACGTGATGCTCACCCTTGACGGACAGGTCGGCGTTCCCCTTGAATACCGCGATATGATATCCGTTCGCAGAGCGGAGCACAGGACGCGGCTGATCCTGTCGGGCGCGACCGATTACTTCGAGGTTCTTCGGACAAAACTGAAATGGGGGGAGAGATAGGGGACGGGGGGCGTAGCCGGTATTTTCGCACCCCGTGCCGACAGAAGCTATGCTTGCCGACCTTTTCATTAAAAATATTGCCATCATCGATTCCCTCCACGTCTCGTTTCAGCCCGGTCTGAACGTACTCTCCGGCGAAACCGGGGCAGGAAAATCTATTATCATCGATGCCGTGAACCTGATTCTCGGTGGAAGGGCTTCCGCGGACCTGATACGCACCGGCGAGGAGGAGGCGTCTGTGGAATGCCTGTTCGATCTGTCCGGCGTGGATTGGGTTGCGGAACGTCTTGGCGCGGCCGGTATTGATGCCGGGACCGAGCTCCTGGTGAAAAGAACCGTCTCCCGCTCGGGCAGGAACCGCGTGTTCATGAACGGCGGGCCGTCGACTCTTTCCTTTCTGTCCGAGATTTCTTCGCGTCTGGTGAACATCTACGGACAGCATGAATCACAGACGCTCCTGCGTCCGGAAAACCACCTGTTCCTTCTGGACGGGTACGGACGGCTCGAACCGCTGCGGGAGAGGTATCGTTCCCTCCATGAGGAATACATCAAGACTCGCGAGGAAATACTGGCCCTGGAAAGGGATGAGCGGGACACTTTCCGGCGCATCGACCTTCTTTCCTTCCAGGTGCGCGAGATAGACGAGGCTGCGCTGTCCCTTGGTGAAGATCAGACTCTTGCGGAAGAAAGGCAGCGGCTGGCCAACGCCGAGAGGTTGATTCGCGCGAGCCGGGGCGCGTATGATGTTCTGTACGACGGCGAAGGAGCGCTTCTCGGGGGTCTTCGCCGCGTCATCGCGGATTTGGAAGAGACCGGTAAAATCGACCCGGAGCTTTCTCCGTACGCAGCCCGGCTCCGAGAAGCATACCTGCAACTGGAAGACGCGGCCCTTTCCCTGCGTGACTACGGGGCACGGCTGGAAAACGATCCGGAACGGCTGGGGGAGGTGGAGGACCGTATCGACCTGATTCGTCGACTTGAACGGAAGTATGCCCCGACAATCAAGGAGATCCTTGCCTTCAGAGACGCGGTTGAGGACGAGTTGCGGAAGCTGACGCACCGGGACGAGACGCTCGGGGAATTGCGGACAAAGCTGGCCGAACTGGAGCAGTCGCTCAGAGAGGCGGGCGGGGAGCTGTCCCGAAGGCGTGCGGAGTCGGCCCGGGCGCTCACGCGGGACATGGAACGCGAACTTTCGGAGCTCGCCATGAAAAACGCCCGCTTCCGGGTGGGGTTTTTCCCCCATGAGGAGCCGAAGGCCGCGGGCATGGAACGGATTGAGTTTCTCTTCGCGCCCAATCCCGGCGAAGCGCCCAAACCTCTCGCGAAGATCGCCTCCGGTGGGGAGCTGTCCCGGCTCATGCTGGCGTTGAAACAGATCCACCCGGAAAGCGACGTTCCCACGCTCATCTTTGATGAGGTGGACTCCGGAATCGGAGGAGCGGTCTCCGCTACGGTGGGGAGGAAACTGAAAAGGGTCAGCGTGGGGCAGCAGGTTCTCTGCATTACCCACCTTCCGCAGGTCGCGGCCTGCGCCGATCACCACTTCAAGGTGGAGAAACGGACGGAATCGGGCCGGACGCGAACGTCTCTCGAAATGCTTTCCGATGACATGCGGGTGCATGAGCTTGCCCGGATGCTGGGCGGCGCGAAAGTGTCGGAAAAGGCCCTCGAGCATGCGCGGGAGATGATGGAAGACGGCTGCCGGGTTATCTCATAGAGCATGTTCACACGGTGTTTTCCTGGTCCTGAATCCGTGAGGTCTTCACGCCTTCGCCTTCGCGGAACGCCTCGGTTTTTTGCATTTGCGTGGGGTGAATACGCCTGACGAAGGTCACCCGGCGTAACCGTCATTAAACAGCGTTGGCGACGTTCAAACACCGGCATTCCACTCGACTCGGCATTCAGACATCACGCATTCAGGCTTGTAAAACGACGAACACGGGAAAGGAAACGACATATGCTCCGAAAGGCACAGATCAAGGATGTTCGGGAGATCCAGAAGCTGCTGACCCATTACGCCAACCAGGGCGTGATGCTGTCACGATCCCTGTCCGACCTGTACGAGGCCATACGTGATTTCTATGTCCTCGAAGAGGGGGGCAGACTCCTGGGAACCTGCGCTCTGCACATCATGTGGGAGGACCTGGCGGAGATCCGGTCCGTGGCGGTCGTGGAGGAGGCGGGGCGGCAGGGTATCGGCACGCGGCTGGTGCAGGCCTGCCTTGACGAGGCCCGCGCGCTGGGTCTCAAAAAGGTGTTCTGTCTCACCTATAAGCCTAATTTCTTCAGCCGGTTCGGCTTTACCATCGTTGACAAATCCGAGCTTCCCCAGAAGGTCTGGCGGGATTGCCTTAACTGCGTGAAGTTCCCGGACTGCGACGAAATAGCAATGGTGCTGAAAATGGAATCCCCGGCGGCCTGAGCCGCGCGAAAGGGCAGGAATACCGCATGAATCTGAAAGAACTGGCAGGAAGAATTGAAAAGATCATCTCGGGGAGGGCCGTGGACGGATTCGAGATCTCGGCGGGAGCTTCGCGAAACCTTTCCCTTCAAGTGAAAGAAAAGAAGATCGATTCCTTCAAATGCTCGTCTCCGGTCGGCGTCAGCGTACGGATTCTGAAATCTCGGGGAATGGGTTTTTCCTATTCCACGAGCATGTCAGACGCGGATCTCGAACGCATGATCGATGCCGCACTGATTGCCGCTGAGAATCAGACGCCGGACCCCTGGCACGGCTTTTCCGCTCCGTCACCGTTTCCCGTTGTCGGGGGACTGTTCGATGAGGGGCTTGCCGCTGTCGACGAACAGGAAAAGGTCAGGCAGGCCATGGAACTCGAGCGTCTGACCCTGGCCGCCGATGAGCGTGTGAAGCGGGTTCGAAAGGCTTCGTACGGTGAGTCGGAGTACGAGGTCTATATCAGGAGCTCCGAGGGGGTTGAGGGCGGTTTTCGCGGGACATCGGTTTCGGCAAGCGTTTCGGTTGTCGCCGAAGATGGTGACGACTCCCAGATGGGATGGGATTTCGGGTTCGGCGCCCATTTTTCGGATTTACGGGTCGACGAGATAGCGGCGACCGCGGCTTCCAGGGCGCTGGCCCTTCTCGGTGCGAGAAAGATTGCCACCCTGCGCTGTCCCGTGGTCCTGGACAACCAGGTTGCTTCGGACATCCTGGAGGTGCTCGCGCCCTCGTTTCTGGCTGAGAATGTCTTGAAGGGAAAATCCATGCTCGCCGGTCGCTTGGGAGAGAAGGTCTTTTCCCCCTGTATCAGCATTCGCGACAACGGCCTTCTCCCCGGAGGAATGGCCACGGCGCCGTTCGACGCGGAAGGGGTTCCCCAGCAGGATACACTCCTGGTGGATGACGGGGTTCTGGGGAAATTTCTCTATGACGGGTACTGGGCGCGCAGGGACGGCGCCGTGTCAACGGGCAACTCAACGCGGGGTGGCGTGAAGAGTCCGCCGCATCTCGGGATTTCCAATTTTTATATCGAAAACGGATCGATCCCGGCCGCGGATCTGGTGAGGGGGATTGACAAGGGCGTATTCATAACCGACGTGATGGGCATGCACACCGCGAATCCCATTTCGGGTGATTTTTCCGTGGGAGCGTCCGGCTTTTATGTGGAAAACGGGGCTATCGCGTATCCGGTGAAAGAGATAGCCCTTTCCGGCAACATTATCGACCTGTTCGGGTCGGTTGAGATGATTGGAAACGACCTTCGCTTCTTCGGCGAAGTGGGCTCGCCGTCGCTGCGTATAGCGGCGCTGGATGTGAGCGGGGAGTGAAGGAAGGAACGAGGATCGAGGGACGAGGTCCGAGGAAAGACAAAAGCATCACTGGTAACCGGAGTTCAACAGTATGATAGAAGCATATTTACACCATGAAGCTAAACGACGCGCCATGGGGATTCCACCCCTGCCGCTTGATGACCACCAGACCCGGGAACTCCGAGATCTGCTGATAACCCCCCCGGCGGGGCGGGAGGAGTTGCTTCTTTCCATTCTCCTGGAACGGATCCCGCCAGGCGTCGATCCGGCTGCCAGGGTGAAAGCGGAGTTTCTGGCCGGAATCTTCACGGGAGAGATTGCATCTCCGCTCGTAACGCCCCGGGATGCGGTGCGCATCCTCGGCGCCATGCTCGGCGGGTACAACATCAGGCCGCTCATACAGGCCATCAAGCTCCCGGAGTTCGCTGGCGAGGCTGTACAGGCTCTGTCCCGTACCACTTTCGTGTACGACGCCTTTGATGAGGTGCTCGAACTGTCCCGCACCGTGCCGGCGGCGAGAAAGGTCCTTCAATCGTGGGCGTCAGCGGAATGGTTCACCTCGAGGCCGCCGCTTCCGGAAACCATCCGGGTGCGGATTTTCAAGGTCGACGGCGAGATCAACACCGATGATTTCTCGCCGGCCGGTGACGCATGGAGTCGTCCCGACATCCCCCTTCATGCCCTCTCCATGGGCAGGGTCCGCTTTCCCGGCGGCATCGAAACCATTGCCGCCTTGCGCGAGGCAGGCGATTGCGTGGCGTTCGCCGGTGACGTCGTCGGCACCGGCTCTTCGCGTAAATCCGCCTGCAACAGCCTTCTCTGGCATATCGGCGAAGACATTCCGTCGGTTCCCAACAAGCGGCGCGGCGGCGTGATACTCGGCGGCGCCATTGCGCCCATCTTTTTCAACACCGCCCAGGATTCAGGCGCTCTCCCCATCCGGTGCGACGTGTCCGACCTGAAAAGCGGTGACCTGGTAACGATTGACACGTCACGGGGTGAGATTTTCGGTGAAGACGGCAGAATCCTCTCCACGTTCTCCCTGACCCCCGATACCTTGCCCGATGAATACCGGGCCGGAGGAAGAATCCCGCTGATAATCGGCAGGGCTCTGACCGCCAGGGCGAGGGCGGCCCTGGGCATGGATTCCGGTACCATCTTCGTGACCGCGAAGAACCCGGAACCCGTTCCGGGGCAGCGCTACACGCTGGCGCAGAAGATGGTGGGGCGGGCCTGCGGCCTTCCGGGAGTCCTTCCGGGAACGGCCTGCGAGCCGCGGATGACAACGGTGGGTTCCCAGGACACGACCGGTCCCATGACCGCCGACGAGCTGAAGGAGCTTGCCTGCCTGCGGTTTCAGACCCCGTTGTTCATGCAGTCCTTCTGCCATACGGCCGCGTATCCGAAGCCTTCCGATGTGCGGATGCACGCCACGCTTCCCGATTTTGTCGCGGAGCGGGGAGGGGTGGCGCTCCGGCCCGGTGACGGGGTGATCCATAACTGGCTGAACCGTCTCATCCTGCCGGATACGGTGGGAACCGGCGGGGATTCCCATACCCGCTTTCCCATCGGCATCTCCTTTCCGGCGGGCTCCGGCCTCGTCGCCTTTGCCGGGGCTCTGGGATTCATGCCGCTGGACATGCCCGAGAGCGTTCTCGTGCGCTTCTCCGGCGCGTTGAATCCGGGCATTACGCTCCGAGATCTGGTGAACGCTGTTCCGCTGGAGGCAATCCGCCGCGGACTCCTCACCGTGCCGAAGAGAAACAAGAAAAACGTCTTCAACGGCAGGATTCTTGAGATGGAGGGGCTTCCGGATCTTCCGGTCGAGGAGGCCTTCGAGCTCACCAACGCGGCGGCGGAACGGAGTGCGGCCGCGGCCTGCATCAGGCTCTCGACGGAAACCGTTTCCGCTCACCTCCGTTCCTGCGCGAACCTCATGCAACGGATGATAGCGGACGGGTACCGGGATCCCGACGCTTTGCGGGGCCGCATCAAGTCGGTGGAAGAGTGGCTGGAAGATCCTCGCCTGCTGTCGGCGGATGAGGGCGCCGGGTACGCCGCGGTTCTCGACATCGACCTTGCTTCCGTCATCGAACCGGTTCTTGCCTGCCCCAACGACCCGGACGACGTGCGTATCCTCTCCGAGGTTGCCGGAACCCCGGTGCAGGACGTGTTTATCGGTTCCTGCATGACCAGCATCGGCCATTTCCGCGCCGTTGCCGAGATCTGGAGGGGCGAGAAGTTCAACCCGGATGTCCGCACCTGGATCTGTCCCCTCACCCGCATGGACGCGGCCCAACTCCGGAAGGAAGGGCTCTTT
>CALABV010000014.1 GCA_937886325.1 uncultured Geobacter sp. | reverse complement strand
CGAGAGTCGGTTTGACCGATGCGGACATCTATGAGGCCATGAAGTCCATCTCGGGGTACCTGGACATCACGCCGGGCGATTTCAAGGAGCTCTATTGCATCGCCTACAAGCATGCCGCCGAGCGATTCGGCCGTTCGATGTCGGCGCGCGATATCATGGTGAAGCAGGTCGTGTCGGTGGGGCCCGATGTTCCGCTGACCGAGGTGGTCGAGGTCATGAGCAGGAGCCGAATATCCGGCGTGCCGGTGGTGGATGTGGACCGCCAGGTGCTCGGCGTCATCTCGGAGAAGGATGTCCTGTTCCAACTGCTCGGGGAGACGACGGACAACTTCATGGCGGTCCTGGCCAAGTGCCTGCACACCAAGGGTTGTGTTGCCATGCCGGCTCGAAAGCTCATCGCCCACGAGATCATGACTTCGCCGGCGATCACCGTATCCGAGGATGTCGCCCTGGTGGATATTGCGGCGATGATCACGCGGAAGGGTATCAACCGCCTGCCGGTGACGGACGCTGGCGGGCGGTTGGCGGGGATCATCACTCGGAGCGACATTGTGAACGCGACGCTCAGGAGCGGAACCTGCTCATGGAATATCTGACAAAAATGACGGGGCACACCCAGAGCCCTCCACGGGTTAGCTTCCGGGAGATCGTCTGGTCCTGGATCGGGAGTCTACTGGGGATTGCCGCGGTGGGATACCTGAACGACCGCCTGTTCGAAGGCACGGACCTGGTGCTCATCATCGGCTCCTTTGGAGCCTCGGCGGTCCTCCTCTTCGGAGCCGTCAAAAGTCCCTTGGCTCAACCGCCCAATCTTATCGGCGGTCATCTCATCTCGGCCCTGATCGGGGTTTGCGCTTACAAGCTTCTGCACCCCTGGATGTGGCTGGCGGCCGCGGTGGCCGTGGCAACGGCCATCGCGGCCATGCACGCGACCAAGACCCTACATCCTCCTGGCGGCGCCACCGCACTCATCGCCGTCATCGGCGGCGAGAAGATCCACAACCTCGGGTATCTCTATGCCCTGGTGCCGGTCGCCGCCGGAGCGCTCCTTCTCCTGGTCGTGGCCTTGATCGTCAACAACCTGCCGAAAACCAGACGGTATCCTGAATTCTGGTTCTGAGCTCTCCATCCAACGTCTTTATGGAGAAGAGTCCTATGAGCGCCAGGGAGTTTCTGTCATCGCTGCGTCATTTTCGACGCAGCCAGGTCAATGAATGCGATCACGAGTCAACCTTCGCCAACGGGTGGGGGGAGGTCCGCTGCGGCGGGCGGGAATGGGAGGACCTCTACCGGCGGCGGTGGCAGTACGACAAGGTGGTTCGCTCGACTCATGGGGTCAACTGCACGGGGTCCTGCTCCTGGAACGTGTTCGTCAAGGACGGGATCATCGTGTGGGAAACCCAGAAGGTGGACTACCCGAAAGTGGGCGTCGATCTTCCGGCCTACGAGCCTCGAGGGTGCCCGCGCGGGGCCACCTTTTCCTGGTACGTTTACAGTCCGATCCGGGTGCAGCACCCGTACCTGCGCTCGGCTCTCCTGCAGATGTGGCGGGACGCCCTTAAGGTCCACAACGATCCTGTGGCGGCCTGGAAGAGCATCGCGAAGGACCCCGAGAAAGTTGCGCGCTACCGGCGCGCGCGGGGCAAGGGGGGATTTGTGCGGGTGTCCTGGGATGAGGTCAACACGCTCATCGCGGCGGCGCTGGTCGCCACCATCCAGGATTACGGGCCGGACCGGATATTCGGGTTCTCGCCCATCCCCGCCATGTCCATGGTCTGCTACGCCTCGGGCGCCCGGTTCCTCTCCCTCATCGGCGGCTCCATGATCAGCTTCTACGACTGGTACTGCGACCTGCCGCCGGCCTCCCCGCAGATCTGGGGCGAGCAGACCGACGTTCCCGTGAGCGCCGACTGGTACCAGTCGTCCACCATGATCGTCTGGGGGAGCAACCTGCCCATGACGCGCACCCCCGACGCCCACTTCTTCACCGAGGCGCGCTACCGGGGGACGCGGGTGACGGCCGTGGCCCCCGACTACGCCGAATACGTCAAGTTCGCCGACACCTGGCTCCCGGCCCGGGCGGGGACCGACGGGGCCCTCGCCATGGCCATGGTCTTCGTGATCCTCAAGGAATTTTTTCTCGACCGCCAGTGCGATTACTTCGCCGACTACGCCGTGCGGTTCACGGACCTCCCTTTTTTGGTGCGGCTGCGGAAGAGCCAGGACCGCGAGCGTTATGCGTCGGACCGGTTCCTGAGGGCGTCGGACCTCGGGCTCGACGTGAAAAACGGGGACTGGAAGACGGTCCTCTTCGATGAAGCATCGCGGGATTTCAGGGTGCCCCACGGCAGCATCGGTTTCCGCTGGGGCGAGGAGACCCAGTGGAACCTTCACCTCAAGGATGCCGTCGGCGACGGGGACCTTCACCCCGTCCTCAGCCTTGCCGGCGAGACGGAGGACTGGCTGCCGGTTGAGTTTCCCCTGTTCGAATCGGACGGAGCGGGAATCAAGGTGGGCATGGTGCCCGCGAGGAAAGTGGGGCAGGGCGAGGAAGAAGTCTGGGTAACCACCGTCTTCGATCTCCTGGCCGCCCACGTGGGAGTGGACCGGAGGCACGGGGGCGACGTGGCCGCGAGCTACGACGATCCCGTTCCCTACACCCCGGGCTGGCAGGAGGCCGTCACGGGGGTTCCGAGGGCGGACGTCATCCGGGTGGCGCGCGAGTTTGCCGAAAACGCCGAGAAGACCCGCGGCAGGTCCATGATCTTCCTCGGGGCTGGGGTGAATCATTGGTACCACAGCGACACCATCTACCGGGCCATCATCAGCCTGGTGACCCTGTGCGGCTGCCAGGGCGTGAACGGTGGTGGCTGGGCCCATTACGTCGGCCAGGAAAAGCTCCGTCCCCAGGCGGGCTGGTCTTCCGTTGCCTTCGCCCAGGACTGGGTGCGGCCTCCGAGGCTCCAGAACGGGACTTCCTTTTACTACATGGCGACCGACCACTGGCGCTACGAGAACCTGGATCTCTCCGCGCTGCGCTCCCCTGTTCACCCGCCGTCCAACGCATTGAAGCACCCGGCCGACTTCAACATCCTGGCTGCCCGGCTCGGCTGGCTGCCTTCTTACCCTCAATTCAACGCAAACCCGCTCGAAATTTGCGAGCAGGCCGTGGCGGAGGGAGCGGCGGACGATGCGGCCATCTCGGCTCATGTAACGGAGAAGCTCCGAGCGGGCGCTTTGCGGCTCGCCGTCGAGGACCCGTGTCACCCGGCCAACATCCCTCGCATTCTGTTTCTTTGGCGCGCCAACCTGCTCGGGGCGAGCGGCAAGGGGCACGAGTATTTCCTGAAGCACCTGCTGGGAACCGACCACGCGGTCCTGAACGACGAGACTCGACACGGAAATCCGGAAAGCTTGACGGTTCGCGATGCCGCCCCGGAGGGCAAGCTGGACCTGCTGGTCACCACCGAGCTTCGCATGA
>CALABV010000013.1 GCA_937886325.1 uncultured Geobacter sp. | reverse complement strand
GCCCTCTTTGCGACAGGATTTTGAAAAGGTGTGAGTCAAGCTTTTGTCAAAAAAAAACGGCGACACCGGAGCAGACTCCGGAATCGCCGCTTTTCGGGACTCGTCCCCGACCCGATTCATGTTTTCCCCTTGATTCCGTATACGTACGCCAGCACCTCGGCTACCGCCACGTACAGGGACTCCGGTATCTCCTCCCCTTCCTTTACCTGCGCATATAGTTCACGGGCCAGGAAACGGTTCTCCACGAGCATGACGCTGCTCTCGCGGGCCATGGCCTTGATTCTGATCGCCAGGTGGTCGGCCCCCTTGGCAATGACTCTCGGGGCCGCCATCTTGTTCCGCTCGTATTTCAGAGCGACGGCAAAGTGGGTCGGGTTGGGCACCACCACATCAGCGGTGGGAATTATCTGCCTGAGCCGGCGGAAAGCCTTTTCATAGCGCATCTGCTTTATCTTGCCCTTGAGATGTGGATCGCCCTCGGAATCCTTGTGTTCCTTCGTAACCTCTTCCTTGGTCATTTTCAGGTTCTGAAGGTAACTCCACTTCACGAAGGCCAGGTCCAGCGCGGCAAGGATAATCATGACGCCGCAGGTGTGAACGACAATCTTGTAGGAAATATGGCTGATAAAGGTGAAAATCCCGCGAATATCGGTCTCCGTCAGGTACAGGATCGCGGGCATCTCGTCACGAAGGATCCGATAGGCGATATATCCGACAATGAGAATTTTCAGGATGGATTTTATGGCTTCGACGGCGGCTTCCTTGTTCATAAGCCGCTTCATGCCGCTCAAGGGGTTGAGTTTATCCAGCTTCAGTGAAATTCGTTCGGCTGAAACCGATACCCCGCCCTGAACCATCACGCTCACGACGCCGACTATCATGACCAGAGCCAGAAAGGGACCCAGAATGCCGCCGATGGAGAGAAACTGGGTTTCGAGCAGGTTCTGGGCCATGACGGGAGTTATCCGCACCGTGCCGGCGCCGCCCAGCAGCGACCTGCAACTCTCCTTGAGAGCGGAAAGCATATATCCACCAAGTGCGTAGAGGGCGAGCATCGAACACAGGAGGGTAATGGTCGAGGTCATGTCCCGGCTCAGGGGAGGCGAGCCTTTCCTTTTGGCCTCATCCAGTTTTTTCTGTGTTGGTTGTTCTGTTTTTGAATGCTTATCCGCTTCCGACACGCATCACCTACGAAAAGAGCTTGAATGCATTTCTTATCTGGAGAACCAGCCCGCCGAAGGACATTTCCAAGGTGCGCAGGAAAACCAGGAGTGAAAGCCCCAGTGCCACGAAACCGATGCCGATGTTGAGCGGCATGCTGATCATGAAGATGTTCATCTGGGGGAAAGAACGCGCCATGACCCCCAGCACGACGGATGTGGCCAGAAGCGCCACCATCACCGGAGCGGCCAGCTTGATGCCCAGGATGAAGATCCCCGACGTAATCGTCACGAGAAAGGAAATCAGTTCGCCGCTCATATGCCACCCGCCGATGGGAACCAGCGTGTAACTCTCCACCATGGCCCTGATGAAGATGTGGTGAGCGCCGAGCGTCAGAAAAAGGAGCATTGCAAGCAGGCTCTGGAACATGGCCAGCAGTTGCTGTTGCTGCCCCATGGCCGGGTCGAAAAGGGATGCCATGGAAAATCCCATCTGCATGCCGACGATCTGGCCGCAAAACTCAACCGCGCCGAAAACTGACTTCGCGACGATACCGAGAGTAAAGCCGATGAGCGTTTCGGCGACGACCACGAGAAAGAGGCTCGGGAAATCGGTCGGGAGCGTTTGCGGAGTGAGCTTCAATATGGGGAAACACACCAGTGTCATGGCCAGGGTGAGAACCACCCGGATATTCCTGGGAACACGTTCGCCGCCGAACAGCGGCAGGGAGGAAAAGATTCCCGCAACCCTTCCCAGCACGAGGGTGAACAGGGTGAACTCGTTGAGAGAAAGGAAGGGTGGCAGCTGGTTCATGTCAGTGCTTCAGCGCGGGGATGAGAGCGAATATTTCTCGAGTAAAATCCGACATATAGCTCATCATCCAGGGAAAGAAGATAACCATGGCGACCATAACCGCCACTATCTTCGGCACAAAGGCCAGTGTCGCCTCATTGATGGAGGTGACGGCCTGGAAAATGCTGATGACGAGTCCCACCGCGAGGCTGAAGATGAGAAGCGGGGCAGACAGCATCAGGGAAACCTCGAAACTTCTGCGCGCAAGCTGGGTAACCAGTTCAGGTGTCATTATGCTATCCTTTCGAAAGTCAGCAAAATCAGGCTGAAGACTAAAGACTGAAGGCTGAGGGTTGAAGCTTGCAATCTTGCGGCTCTTTACGGTTTTCCCTTCAGTCTTCAGCCTTCCACCTTCAGCCTGCCTTTCTACCCGAAACTCTTGACGATGGACCCGATCACCAGAGCCCAGCCGTCCACCAGGATGAAGAGAAGTATCTTGAAGGGAAGCGAGATCATGACCGGCGGCAGCATCATCATCCCCATGGACATGAGGACCGACGCAACAACCATGTCCACCACCAGAAACGGGATATAGATCAGAAATCCGATCTGGAAGGCCGTCTGCAGTTCGCTGATCATGAACGCCGGAATGATGGTGAGTGTCGGGATCTCGTCACGGTTCTTCGGCCGCGGCATCTTGGAAAGGCTCAGGAACAGTGCCAGATCCTTTTCCCGCACCTGGGAGAGCATGAATTTCCTGAGAGGGAGAGCAGCCTTGTCGATGGCCTGCTCCTGGGTTAACTGGCCGGCCTTGTAGGGCTTGAACGCCTCGGTGTTGATCTGTTGCCACACCGGGCTCATGACGTAGAAGGTCAGAAACAGAGCCAATCCGATTACGATCTGGTTGGAAGGCGCCTGCTGAGTGCCGATTGCCCCGCGGAGAAACGAGAGCACCACCACCACGCGGGTGAACGAGGTGGTCATGATAAGAAGCCCCGGCGCCAGCGACAGAATCGTGATGAGAAAGAAGATCTGCAGAACCGTCGACACATCGCCCGGCTTGGACGCCTTTCCTATGCCGACGCTGACGGTGGGGATGCTTACCGGCTCAGCCCATGCGGCACAGGCGGTGAGGGTGATCAAAAGAATGACCAGCGGTATGACGAACCGGGGGACTGTATTGGTTTTCACGGCATTACCCCGCCCTTCTTTCCAGCGCCGCAAACCGGAAACCCCGTTTACCGACACACCCCGCCAGCGACCGCGCCGCTTCCCACAGCGGATTCGCGGAGCCCGCCGACGGCGAAAGGTCTTCAATCACCTCTATGCTCTCGATCATGTCAATCTGCTTGATGAGACTGATTCCGTCATTGGTGGAGCCGAGAAGGAGATATTCTCCTCCCACCTCAACCAGAACGAGAGATTTTTTGGGTCCCAGAAACCGGGTTTCCACGACCCGTACGTGCTTCGGCAGCGTCCCCTTTCCGAGGCTACCTTTCTGGAGGCGGTTGACCAGGTGGCGGGCGATGAAGATCATGCCGACCACTATCCCCAGCGAAGCAAGCATCTGCAACAGGCTTCCCACCACGCTGAACCCGGAAACGCCCCCCTGCAGCTCGGCCCCGTGCGCGACGCAGGGAGCGAACAGGAAAAAGGGAACCGAAAGAAATCTCATACTATCTTCTCCACCCGTTCGGCGGGGCTGATGATGTCCACCAGACGCACACCGAATTTCTCGTTTACGACAACAGCCTCGCCGCGCGCCACCAGCTTGGAGTTGACGAAGACGTCGAGGAGTTCTCCCGCCAGCTTGCCCAACTCCACCACGGCGCCCTGATTCAGCTGCAGGAGATCTTTGACAAGCAGCTTGGTGCGCCCCAGCTCGACGGTAAGATGCAATGGGATATCGAGGATCAGATCCAGGTTCTTTTTCTCCAGCAACGGATCCTTCACTTCGGTTTTTTCCTGATTCTCGCTCACGCGCGTACCTCCTCACTTTCTGTTCTAATTCGTGTCCCGGATCTTTGTCAGTTGTTGATTAATTCCGAAATCCGGATTGCCTTGTTTCCCGCGTGGACTCCCGGAGAAGCGGTGAATTTCTCTTTCCCCTCGACCTTGACGGTCAACTCACTCCTGCATTCCCTGTTCAGAATGATAGTGTCGCCGGCTGACAGATTGAGCAGGTCGTTGAGCGTGATCCACGAGTCGCCGAGTTCCACCGTCAGTTCCACCGGCGCCTCTACGAGTTCGGTGGAAAGCCGGGTGGACCACATGGGGTCGATGGCCATGGTATCGAGCTGGGTGCCGGTTTTCAGCTTGTCGCGGATGGGGTCGATGGTCATGTAGGGGATGGCGAACTGCATGGCGCCGGTGTATTCTTCCACCTGGATTTCCAGCGACATGGTGATGACCTGATACTCGGGAGGCACGATGGTCACCAGCCTCGGATTCATCTCCATGCGCAGGAGACTCATTTTGGTGGCCTGAATATGGGCCCACGATTTCTCCATATCGCTCAGCACATCCTTGAGTATTTTCTCCATCAGACGCAATTCGATGGAGGTAAACATGCGAGGCTCTCCCGCAAGCCCCGGGGTGCCGGTTCCGCCGAGGATGCTGTCTACCAGCGTAAAGACCAGGTTGCTGTCCATGGTAATCAGGGCGGCGCCCTTGAGCGGTTCAATCTTAACAATGGCCATGCAGACCGGGGAAGGCAGACTCTTGATAAAATCATCGAACTTGTAGGGACGCGCCCCCAGTTTCTTTATTTCCACGATCCTGCGCAGCCTGTTGGACAGGGTAACCCGGTTATAACGGATAAAACTGTCGTAAATTACATCCAGGTTCGGCACGAGAACCTGGTGTTCATTCGTGAAAAGATCGTAGACGGAGACCCCGTCATTAGCGGCGGAAAGCTCTTTCTCCGGCTCGATGCGGCCTTCGACGATGGCCGCCAACAGCGATTCAATCTCTTCTTTGCTGAGTATCTTTTCCACGTCGGCCTCGGATAGATGCTTTCACTGCACCACGAAATCGGTGAAATAGACCTTCTGGACCTTGCCCGCGGGCAACATCTTGCCCAGTGCGGAAAAGATCTCCTGGCGAAGCTGGTTCTTGCCCTGTTGATCACGTACGTCAAGCAGGGTCTTGGCGCTCAGAAGAACGAGTATTGTGTCGCGCATCTGCGCCTTTCGGGCAGTCATCTCAGCCTTGCCCTCTTCACCTCCGGAGACTTCCATCTCCACCTTGACTCTCAGGTATCGAAGTTCCTGCCCGTCGTAAATATTGACGATAAAGGGTTCAAGCTCAAAGATTGTCGGCGCTCCCTCCTTCTCGGTTTTGGCGGTTTCCTTCTTTTCGTGTCCGCCTTGCGTAAAGTGGAAAAAAGCGGCGGTTCCACCCACCGCAAGGATAACTGCCGCACTGATGATTAGGATTAATTTCAATTTGCTCTTCCCTTTTTCCGGTTCCTTTTCCTGTGTCTGATCATCCTTGGAAGCCATCAACAAACCTCCTTTATGCTTGAATATCGGCTCATTTCAGAGTTCACGACATGTTATGCAACCTTAATGCCGATTCTTCCAGACGCAGCTGACGAGCTTGTTGCGTATTGTTGCTTTTTCGGATGCGCGTCTGTGATCTTGTCCGGACCCGGCGATTACGGGAATAGCATCGGGAAAGCTGTCTTCGTTCTCCTGGAGAAAGGAATGCGCGACGAGATCAGGTGGGCGCCGTTGCAACGGCGGGACGATGAAAAAAGCGAAACGGGCGAAACCGGATGCGGCGCGCCCGTCGTGAATGGAAAAGAGAAAAGCCAAGATTTTGACAGGGGACGGAAGACCGCCGTGAGTAACGGTTTCCGCCCCCCGGCCGGTGCCCCTACCGCTTCAGGTTCAGAACCTCCTGGGTCATCTCATCGGTGGTGGTGATGGTCTTGGAATTTGCCGAATATGCCCGTTGGGTGATGATCATATTCACGAACTGGGTGGCGAGATCCACATTGCTCAATTCGAGGGAATTGGAGAAAATTCTTTCACTTGCGCCATCGGGCGCCGCAATGCTGGCGTCGGTGATACCCGTGTCGGCGCCGGCCATGAAAAGTGTGCCGCCGACCTTGTCCATGGAACCGGTGTCGGGAATGAGCGCGACGCCTATCTTGGTGGCATACGTCTGCTGGGCGCCCGTATTGTCGAGATAGGTAATGTCGCCGTCGCTGCCAACCTTTGTTATCTTGCCGAAGGTTGCAGTATCGAACTGGATGGGAGTGCGCGCCTCGTCCAGTACGCGGAAGCCGTCCGGGTTCACGAGATATCCGTCACTATCAACCCGGAAGGCGCCCGCCCTGGTATAGTAGGATGCGGTGGCAGCCTGGGCGCCGGTTGCGGAGGGTGATCCCAGGGCAAAAAAGCTGGCGCCCTGCATTGCCAAGTCGGTTACAACTTCGCTTGTCTGGAAAGACGACTGGCTGAACACATTGTCAATTTTCTGGATCTGGGTGCCGCGGCCAACCTGGGAGTTGTTCCCCATATTCGCGGAAAGCATATCGGAAAAGAGGGTGCGGGCATACTTGAAGCCGACCGTATTCACGTTGGCGATATTATTGCCGATGACGTTCATGGACTCACCGTTGTTTACAAGACCGCTGACTCCGGTAAACATTGCTGATGTGATACTCATGGTACTGCCTCCTTGTGATTTTGTTGTGGGACGCCTCGTTCGGTCGGCGCCCCGCGGGCTTCCTCAGGGAGGTCCGGCCCGTAGTTTCAAAGGTTAAAAGTGAAATGTTAAAAGTAAAAAGTCCCGAGTGCAAACCTGTCAGGCTATGACTGCCGAGTCGATATTGGTGAATACGTTGCCCTGCATGGACGCCCTGTCAAGGGCCGTCACCACCGTACGGTTCTTCACGCTCACCACGAGCGCCGCGTCTCCCAGGAGCACGAGGGAATCCTTGCCCCCTTTTTTCGCCACGCTCTCCACCGCTCCTTCCAGCTTCTCCATATCGGTCCGGCTCAGCGAGATCCCCCTCGATTTAAGCCTTTCCTGAGCATGATTGGAGAACGTTATCCCCTGGGCCGGAAGCTTTTCATCGAGCATCCGGGCGAATGTCGAGTCTGCTCCCGTGGCGGTTCCCGATTTATGCTGCGTCGGAGTCCGCGCGGTGTTTACCTGGACAGGATTTGGGAAATATACCGTGTCCACCATGTCAACTTCCTCCGCCGACGCTCAGGAGACTGCTGAAGGGTATTTCCAGTCCGCCCACCGTGAGAACGGGGGACGAGCCGGAAAAACCGACACCGTCAACCGTGCCGCCGGTCCTCGTTTCGCAGGTGAACGTGTTTCCCGACGAATCAACTCCTTTCACCGCGAAGGTGTATGTGCCGGACGGAAGCGCCGTCCCCGCGTCGTTCCTGCCGTCCCAGACCAGGGAGGCTGCGCCGGCGGCGGTCTGCCCCTGTGTCAGGGTCCTGACGGTCGCCCCGCTTGCATCAGAGATTGCGACAACAACCTGCTCCGCCGCTTTCGGGAGAACAAAGGACATCTTTGCCTCTCCTCCGGAAGTCAGTGCGACCTGGGAACCGGCGGCGGTCACTTCCTTGCCGATATAGGATATCGAGGATAGAGCCGAGGAATCGTTCATCATGCTGATCAGCTTTTCCAGATTGCTGTTGGTGTTGTACGCCTGTTCCACCTGGGTGAGCTGGGCCAGTTGGGAAATGAACTGGGTTCCATCCATGGGATTCAACGGATCCTGGTTCTTCAACTGGGTTACGAACAGGGTCATGAAGTCATCCTTGTTCATGCCCATCGTCTGCTTCATGGTCGCCGATGCGCTGTTTGCGCTAGTGCCGGCGGTTACTGCATCAACCATCTTCCACCTCTCTTCCTTGTCAGAACCTCATGTCCACCAGGGAGTTTTCCCGTGCTTCACCGTAGGAGATTGCGTTCTTCACGGACTCTTCCCGGTAGTATCCCCCGTCGGGATACGGCATGTCGTCAAAACGGGGCTGCGCGGCCTGACGGCCTTCCCGGAAAGACTGGTTTGACGTCTGTCCGTTGCCTGTCATAACGTCAAACCTTTCCATGGCGATATCCCGGCGTGACAACGTTTCTTTCAACTGGTCGAGATTCTGGACCAGCGCCTCCCTCACCACCGGATTCTGCGCGGTAATCTCCACGCTCACTTTCGCGTCTTCCATGCGAATCTGGATCTGCATATCGCCCAGTTCGCGGGGATTCAACTTCAGGGTGATCCGGTTCGTGCCGGTTCCCGCTTCCGGAGAAACGAGTTTTTCCTTGACCTGGGACAGGATGCTATCGTGGAGCCCGGCCATCTCCGTGGCCGGTTGTGTTTCCGCCCCTCCCTGAAGCGCCCTTTCAAAACTTCCGGAAGATACAACAGTGACGGAAACGTCGGGATGCGTCTTTCCTTCGCCTGCGTTCTGCTGTTGAAAACCTTCCCCTGATGAAACAGGGGCATGTTTCCCGGCGTCGGGCTGTCCCGCTTCGGAAATTGACGCCTCCGAAACGACCCGGGCGTCTTCTTCCACCTGTCGCGCTGGTTGCGATTCGGATTCGCCAACGCTCCGTATCGCCTTCGCCATCCCCGCGGCCGCATCGGGATTGCCCATGAGTACCGTCCGGGCCGGATTTGCAACCGTTACTCCACCGGGAACGGTCCTGAGCACGGTTTCCAACTTCGAGGAATGTTCCATGTCCGGATTGCCGGTATCCTGGCGTCCGAGTTTTCCCGCGGTTATGGTATCATCCAGGACCCGAGCGGAAAGTACTTCAGGAACGGCAGTGTCGGTGGAGCCCGCACCCTCAACCGGTGCGGAGATGCCGGGGGCAGCATGCGGAACGGCGGTTTTCGGACAAGACGCGGCATCGGTTTCCATCGGTTCAGCCACAGCCGTTGCGGACGGCACGGAACCGACCCGGCCTTCCCCGGACACAGGGGATACACCTTCACCCCCGTTTCCCATATCCATTGCGACCGCCTCGAAAGCCGATCTCTCCGGGATGCGGAATGACTCGCCAGAATCGAGTCTCCGACCCGCCGCGGTTGTCACCTGTGGTGCGATACCTGACACTGTCATACCGGGAATGAACGACGTGCCGCTTTCCTCTGAAGACCCTTCGGATTTCTCTTCTATTTCGGATTTCGCACCTTCCGATACGACGGCTTCATCCGCCGAAGCCACCTGATTGCCCTGCTTTTTCAACACCGACGGTTCCGCGGTGACGCTTTGTTTGTCCACTTCCGACGCCAAAGACGGCGTCTCTTCCTTTTTCTCCAGTTTCTTTCCCGGAGAGGAATCCCTCTGTACAAAGGTTTTCCCGGCTTTTTCAAGGATCCGCACAAGCAGCGGCGCCGCTTCGATACTTGTTCCTGAAGCATTGGAAGAAGCTGCCTCGGACGGCTCAACAACTCTTCCTCCGGCGTTTTCCCCATCAGCGGAACCGTCTTTCGCCAACAGGACGGGTATCTGTCCCGTCAATGGCACGACGGCGGCATCCGATACGGAAGCCAACTGCGCAACGGATTGCGGAAGTACCGGCTCCGCAACTGACTGCCCGGTTGTACCGGCTACGGCCGAGGCCCGGGCAAACATCTGTTCGAAGATGGGAAGGCTGGTTGCTTCACCCATCTGCCCGGCCGTTGAAGGAACGACTTTCCCGGAAACAAGCATTCCGGGATTTTGCAGTACCTGTACTGCTTCCATACGTTTCACCTCCTTTCTTTTCTTTATATGCGGCGCAAACGCGCCGTAATCCATAGTGAGAATTCTTCCTGAATCCGTGACTCTTTCACGCCTTCGCCTTCGCGGAACCCCTCGGCATTCAGACATCGCGGACTCAGTATTCTTACGTATCCGTTCAGTTTTCCTTGAGCGACTGGCGGGTCCATTTCAGCACCCTGGCCTGGTTCATGTAGGGGATGAGCTTGGCTGCTCTCTTCTGGTCCATCTGGTTCAGCATTTCCAGGGCGACATCCTCGTCAAGCTTGTCCAGAAGCGCCGCGGCCTCCTCCGGACGCAGGGACTTGTAGACCTTGAGCACTTTTTTGTATTTCTCCGAATCTTCCGCCTTCTTCCGTGCCAGGGATGTTTCGAGTCCCTTCTTTGTTGCTTCCAGCTCCTGTATCCGGGAATCAAGGGACTGTTCAAGCTTCTTCATCTCCTGTTCCTTCAGGTTGAGCGCTGCTTCCCGCTCCATGAGACTGTTCCCGTTGGACACGGGCTGGACGGTAGCCGGCTTCGTCGCGGTGCGGGCGCCATCGGCGGGAGTCAGGTTCTGTGCCAGGGGGCGGTTCCGCAGACTGTCGGAACCCGGACTGAGCAGTGTCAGAAACCCGACGCACACGGCTATGCCGAGGGTGCGGCGCAGGCGGATCATGCCTGGCTCCCCCTTCTCCGGAGTGCGATCTCATCGAGAAACGCCTGTTCCTTGACGGCGATTTCCTTCTCGTGGGCCTCTATCCTTTTCTGCTTCAACTGCTCCATGATCTTCTTTTCCGTAGCAGCCTCGACGAGGTGATCCTTTTTCTCGACCACCTTCCGATCCAGTTCCGTCACCTGGTCACGCTGCTGGAGAATATCAACCTTTTTCTTCCGGAAGAAATCCGAATACAATTGCATCTCAAAGGCGCTGATCCCTTCGATCTGCCTGTTCATGAACTCGAGGTTCAGCTTCTCAATGGCTTCCTCCTCGCGACGGAGACGGTCTTCCGCAAGTTCATGCTCCCGCTTGGCAAGCGCCAACTCCATCTTGCGCAGCTTCTCCGTTTCCCTCCGGAAATGAAGCACCCGTTCGAGATTGAATACATTTCGTCGCATGATTCCTCCTTGACGGTCCTCCGTTGGACATGAAGCGCGCCGTTGTCACAGGCTGCTACTCACCACAGATTCCCCTCAAAATTTCTACCGATTGCTCGAAGCCGACATTTTCCTGGATATCCTGTCTGACATAGCCCAGAATCCGGTCGATCCGGCTAACGGCCAGGTCGATTTTCGGGTTGCTGCCCTGCCGGTAGGCTCCGATATTTATCAAGTCTTCCGCCTGCAAGTATGTGGCCAGCATTTCCTTGTAGGTTCCGGCAAGCCGACGGTGTTCACTGTCCGTGACGTCGTTCATCACCCTGCTGGCGCTGGCCATGATATCGATGGGCGGATAGATGTTCTTTGCCGCTAACCCCCTGGACAGGACGATATGTCCGTCCAGGATGCTCCGCATGGCGTCGCACACCGGTTCGTTGAAATCATCGCCTTCCACCAGGACCGTATAGAGACCGGTAATGCTGCCGTTCATGAAATTTCCCGTCCGCTCCAGGAGCTTCGGCAGAGCGGCAAACACGGACGGCGTATATCCCTTGGTGGTGGGCGGTTCGCCGATGGCGAGCCCCACCTCGCGCATGGCCATGGCGAAACGGGTGGCGGAGTCCATCATCATGAGCACGCGCAGTCCCCGGGCCTGGAAGTATTCGGCGATTGTGGTGGCGATGTATGCGCCCCGCATCCTCACCAGGGGAGGCTGGTCAGAGGTTGCCACTACCACGATTGATTTCCTGAGACCTTCTTCCCTCAGATCCTTTTCAATGAATTCCCTCAACTCGCGGCCCCGCTCCCCGATGAGCGCGATGACGTTGACGTCGGCCTCGGTATAGCGGGCAATCATGCCGAGCAGTGTCGATTTTCCGACGCCGGACCCCGCCATGATCCCGACCCGCTGTCCTTCACCGCAGGTCAGGAGGCCGTTGATGGCGCGGATCCCCAGATCCAGGGGACGACGGATCGGAGCGCGTTTCATGGGATTGACCGGCTGGGCATAGATGGGGCTTTCATCCTGGACGGGCAACGGCCCCTTGTCGTCGATGGGTTCGCCGAGGCCGTCTATCACCCGACCGAGGAGAGCGGGACCGACGCAGAGAGATGCAGCCTCTTTCTTGACCGCAATGAGGCTGCCGAGCCCGACGCCGCGCAGCTCCCCCAACGGCATGAGCAGGGTTTTATTGTCGCGGAACCCCACCACTTCCGCCGGGATCGGCTCCCCTCCCCGCGGATAGATCTCGCACAGCGCGCCCACAGCGGCGCCCGGGCAGTATCCCTCGATGACAAGGCCCACCACCTGTGTGACCTTGCCGTGAAAACGGATCGGCCTGCTCTTTTCGATGGCTGGAAGATAGCGGCACAGATCAATTTTCTTCGCTAGCATACTGCTCCCTTTCCGTCACCATCGACTGGGGAATAACCGTGTAGTTCTTCTTCTCTTCCAGGAGTCTTCTGAAGATTTCATCGAGCTGGGCATCGGTGCGGGCATCTATCTCACCCATTGCCGTATCCACGATGCACCCACCCGGCGTGACGGAATCGTCGGACTTCAGATCAAGAAGCCGGTCGTCGTTGAATCCGTTCAGGTAGAGATGCTTGTGGGCCGCAACCAGACGGTGATCTTCCGGATTTAGACGAATGACGATGTCTTCCCGCTCGGAAGCGCTGTTCACCGCGGCCGCGACAATCTTGGCCAGGATCATCCGATCGGTGGCAATCTCCTGGTGGATCACCTTGCGTGCAATCATGACGGCAAGCTTCAGGAGGTCTTCCTCGCTCTCCCGCAGCACCTGATCCCGTAGTCCGTCCAGATCTTCAACCGCCTCGCGCAATGCCTTGAAAACGTTTGCCAGACCACGCTCCGCCTGGCGTTTTCCTTCTTCGAACCCCTTTTCGTAACCATCCCGGACCCGTTGGGCCACCTCTTCCTCGGAAATTCCCGGAGGGGGCTCTTCCCGTACCGCGAGGGAGTCGCTCTCTTCAGGAATGTTTTCATCCGGTCCCGTTTGGGCAAGCCATCCCGATGCGGCGGCAGCTCCACCGGAAAGGGTCTCCAGAAAGGGCACGAAAGTCGATGTCGAACCGCCGGAGGAGGGAAAACCGGCATGGTCCGCGGACGCGAAACGGTATGGAATGATTCCGGCCATGGCGGCGGCATTCGGCTTGATGATGTTAGACGAGGACATCGTCCCCTCCCCGGCCCGCAATCACCAACTGACCTTCCTCTTCCAATCTCCGGACGATCTTGATGATCTCCGATTGTGCCCTCTCCACGTCCGAGAGCCGCACCGGCCCCATTACTTCCAGGTCTTCCTTGATCATGTCTCCAGCCCGGCTTGAAATATTCCGGAATATCTTCTCCTTCAACTCGTCCGTAGCAGCTTTCAGCGCAAGGGTCAGGGTATCGTTGCTCACTTCCCGCATGATTGCCTGGATACCCCGATCGTCCAGGTGGATGAAATCCTCGAAGGTGAACAGGTGTTTGCGGATCACCTCGGCAAGGGGAGGCTTGATGACATCCAGTTTGTCCAGTATTTGCTTCTCCCGGCTTCTGTCGAAATGATTGAACATATCAACGACTTTTTCCACGCCGCCCACCTTGAACCTCTGGACGCCGCCGGCGGCGGACAGTTCGCGGCGCATCACGTCCTCAATCTCGGCGATGATTTCCGGAGAGACCTGGTCCACATCGGCGATGCGCATCACGACTTCCGCCTGCAGTTCCTGGGGAAGGTATCCGATAATCTCGCTGGTATGCTTTGCCTTCAGCTTTGCCAGGATGACGGCGATGGTCTGGGGATGCTCCTGGGAAAGAAAATTCGCGATGGTCTTGGAATCCATGTTGGAGAGCATGTCCGTCATGTCCCCGTAGTTGGCGACGCTCAGTTCCTTGAGGAGTATCTCCGCCTTTGCCGGGCCGAGAGCCTTTTCCAGTATCTTTCGGACAAACTCTTCACCCTGGGAAAAGATGCCGGTTTC
Organism: uncultured Geobacter sp.; assembly: GCA_937886325.1. Taxonomy (GTDB): domain Bacteria; phylum Desulfobacterota; class Desulfuromonadia; order Geobacterales; family Geobacteraceae; genus RPRC01. The sequence goes on along the minus strand of CALABV010000013.1, from coordinate 8,938 downwards.
CGGATCCGTTATATCCATGTATTCATTGACAACTTCCTGGATGGCATTTCTGGGCACATGACCGAGGCGCGCCATGCTCTGGCTTATCCTCTTTATTTCAAGATCCTCCATGTGCTCGAAGACCTTGCTCGTGGCCTCCGGCCCCAGGTAGAGGAGAAGTATCGCAGCCTTATCGGTTCCGTTCATTTTCAACCCCATCAATACTCAACACTTCCGGTTTCCCAAAGACGACAGGCGCCGTCAACGGATCTAATCCCGCTGCTGAAGCCAGTTCTGGATAATCTGTGCCGCCTGGTAGGGATCCTGTTTTACCTTGTCAATCAACTCCATCTGCGTCTGGGTATGCATCGCAAGGGCAAGCTTCTGCTGGCTCACCAGCTGTTCTTCACTCTGTTCCAGAGGTACGAAAGATTCGTCATGCCGTCCCCTTGAGTCGCGAAGAACCTTGAGGAGGGGCCTCACGACAAGAAACAGAAGGGCCAGGAATCCGAAAGCAATCAAGCCGTTTTTCAGCAGCGACAGAAAGATGGGGGCATTCCACCACCCGCCGGATCCGCCTTCCTCCATCTGAGACGCATCCTGGAAAGGAATGTTGGCGACGGTAACCTGATCACCACGCTCACCGTTGAAACCGACCGCGCTCTTAACGAGGGATTCGATCTTCTGCAGCTCATCAGGGCTTCGCGGAACGTATTTCGGCTTCGCCGCGCCCGTGGCTCCCGGTGTGCCGTCGGTCTTTCCATCCACGAGAATGGCCACGGAGATCTTTGACAGCGTGCCGACCGGTTCGATGATGCGGGCGGTGGAACGGCTGACCTCGTAATTCATTGTTTCGTCGCTCTTCGAGCCCTGGGACTGGGGAGCGGGGGCGGCCGGAGCGGTTGTTTTGCCCGTGTTGGCCTGCACACCCGGAATTCCGGAAGCGCTGCTTGCCGATCCGTTTTTTTCTTCGGTGCGCTGTTCGCTCCGCACGGCGGTGGCCTCAGGGTCATAGCGTTCCTCGAATTTCTCCACCTGCTTGAAGTCGAAGACTGCATTAACCTTCGCCACTGACTTTCCGGCGCCGACAGCCTTGTCAAGAAGCCCCTGGAGACGTTCTTCAACGGTTTTTTCGTAGGAATGCTGCATATCGAGCATGGCCGACGACATCTTCCCGGTGGGGTCGCTGCTGCCGGTACGGCTCAGGATCTTTCCCCTGCTGTCAAGAACCGTAACCTTTTCCGGATCCATTCCCTCGATGGAGGATGAAACCAGGTGGACAATACCCTGTACCTCGTTCTCCCTGAGCGCCCGGGCCGATTTCATCTTCAGGACGACCGAGGCCGTCGGCGGCTTCTCTTCTTCCTTGAAGAGCGACTTCTCCGGGATGGCCAGGTGAACACGGGCCTGCTCTACCCCCGCAAGCTGGGAGATGGTCCGTGAAAGCTCTCCCTGCAGCGCTCGCTGGTAATTCAGCTTCTGCACGAATTCGGTCACACCGAAGTTTTTCCGGTCGAAAATCTCGAAACCGACCCCTCCGCCCTGGGGAAGCCCCTCGGAGGCAAGGGAGAGTCGGAGGTCGTATACCTTGTCAGCCGGAACCAGAATGGCCTTGCCGTCGCCCTCGATACGATAGGGTATCTTCTGTTCCTTGAGTTTCTTGACTATCTCACCCGCGTCTTCTCCGGTCAGGTTGGCGAACAAGGGGCGGTAATCGGTCTTGTTCGCAACCAGAATCAAGGATGCGAAAAGGACTATCGACAGGCCGACCACTCCTCCCACGACCCACCGTTTCGACGTGCTGAGCGCGAGAAACGGTTCAATTATTTTTTTCAGTGCTTCCGGCATTGAGACTCCCGATACTGAAGTACAAGGTTTCCTGAACGAGCGGCTCCCTCCGACACGACACCCAATTTGCTAAGGATCTACACCTGCATCCTCATGATCTCATGGTATGCCTCGACGGCCTTGTTTCGCACCTGTGTGAGAAACTGGAAGGAGATGCTCGACTTTTCCATTGCGATCATTACCTCATGGAGATTCTTCGACTCTCCGGTGGCCAGCATTTCAACGGCCTTGTCCGCTTTTGTCTGAAGATCATTCACTTTTCCCACCACATCGCCGAAAACCCGGGTAAACTCTTCCGATGGGGCAGCGGCTTTGGTTTCGGCCCCGCCCGCGGTGGGGAATGGACGTGAGATGCCGGATACGGCCAGGCTGTTGTCGATTCCCTTGATTATCATCTGCTCCTCCACATTTAAGATAAAACCGCATGCCGCGCGCTACTGTCCGCCGTTTTCAGCGCCCCAGCTCCAGTGTCTTCAAGGCCATGGATTTCGCCGCCTGGGCCGCTGTGATGTTAGCCTCGTAGGCTCGGGTCGCGACGATCATGTCGGCCATTTCTTCCATTACATTCACGTTCGGCATCGCCACATACCCTTTGGCGTCGGCATCCGGGTGACTCGGGTCATACTGAAGCCTGGGAGGAGACGTGTCTTCCACAACCTGCGCAACCTCCACTCCACTGGGTGCGGCGGCGCCGATGCGGCTCAGGGTCGAGCCGAAAGAGGGGGATGTCCGTTGGGTGCTGAACAAGGCATCTTTGCGCTTGTAGGGCCCGCCGTCGGCGGTTCTGGTGGTATTGGCATTGGCCAGGTTTCCGGAAATGAGGTTCATCCTGGTCCGCTCAGCGGTAAGCGCCGAAGCGCTGATATCCATCGAGGAGAAGAAATCCATCAGTTACCTCCCTTGACAGCGTATTTGAGACCCTCGAATTTTTTTGACAGAACCTGGACGGAGGCGTTGAAGAGGATCTGGTTTTCCGCCAGCTTCCCCATTTCCACCTCCATGTTCACACTGTTTCCGTCACTGCTTGCGCCACGGGAAGCTCTCTCCTCCAGTATCCCCTGTACTTCCCCGACGGAGCCGGGCGAACCCTTCAGGGGAATATGACGAGGATGGGTCGTGGATCCGCCGGCCCCGGTCTTTTTGCTCTTGACCGTATCCTGAAGTTCTTTCTCAAAGGAGAGGTTCTTCGGGGTGTAGTTCGGCGTCTCCATGTTTGCGATGTTGCCGGCGATATATTCATGACGCCGTGCCCTCAGATCCAGATTTTTGGCAAGCAGGTTAATCGTTTGTCCGAATAGCGCGTCAATTGACATGGAATGCTCCTTTTTCTCCGCTACCAAGGCATCAGCAAAACTCGTACCATCATATTTGTTATATATTTTCATATAGTTACACATAACAGGTCTCAACCCTTCCATCCGGGCACAATAAATTTTTTGACGGAAGACATTATTTTGACGTACCTCCCGACCCCCACTTTTTCCGCCACTCCAGGTCAGCCAGCGACTGCGCGGCCATTCGTGTCCATACGGGATCTTTTCCTTCCCTGACGAGTTGTTCCCACCTGGACCGCGCCTCAGCCTGCCTCCCCTCACTGCGGTGCAGATCCCCCATTTTGTACAGGAACATCTCTTTTTGCTCTCCACGTGATGCCTCGTATCCGGCGCGGTACATCTCCATGGCGCCGGCGGTATCCTTGCGCGACAGTCTGGCCGCGGCGGCAACCACGCGCGCATCCGAAGCCAGAAATGAGCCTGTACCGTTCGGGACGGTCGAGAGATACCTGATCATCGCCCTTTCCGCCTGCGCCGGGTCCCCCGCGCTCGCGCAGGCTTTTCCGAAATAGTAGTAGCTTTCCGGATACCGGGCGGAGCCGATCCCGCTCAAAAGGGGAGAAAGCGTCCTGTGAACCGCCTGCAGGTCCTGGTTACGGTACTGCACCCCGGCAAGACGTTCACGAACAACCGCGCTCCGGGCATCAGCGCCGAATCGTGCCAGAAAAACCTTTCCGGCCGCCTCGGCCCGGGCAACATCCCCAAGTTCAAGAGACGCATCGAAGATTCGATAATAGAGAAACGGCGCATTCGCTTGTGTCCATTCGGTTTCCACCAGCTGACAAAACAATTCCATCCCCTCCCTGATCAAACCGAACTTCCTGAAGCACTCGTCGATTCGGGAGACAAAACCCTGTTCCCCTGCGCACTTTGCCAGATAGTCCCGATTATCGAGAGCAAGGCGGACCAGACCCTTGCAGTCACCTGCTTGATCAAGCTCGTGGTAGAGAAGAACGAGTAAATCTTCGCGCATGGATCTCGTCACATTCGTGTAGACGCCGGATGGGTACCTCTTTTCATAGCCGGCGACTGCCGCCGCGGCATCAGAGACAGCCCCGTACATCGCCTCCAGAAGCACACTCTTGAAAAACGCTTCCTCTTTCAGGTTCGGGTCGCTGACCGTGCCGGCGATTTTCAGATACTCTTTGGAAAGACCCTGGTATGTATCCGCGGTAACCTGAAAAAATCTCCGGTCGGCACGTCGGAGGGAAGCCAGGTGCGCGCCCCGCGTCGAGGGAAAGTACTCCGACACGGTGCGGTAGATGGCCTGCGCCTCCATTCCTCTTCCGCCTCGCGTCATGACATCCGCCATGCGCACCAGCAGGATGGGGCCGTATTTCGTATCGGCCATGCCGACGGCGAGGCGTTCGAGCATTCTGCGGCCGGTTGCCGTGTCTCCGTTGCGAACCAGCGTATCGGCATAGGAAAATACAATGGAAGGGCTCTGGACCATGAATTCAGGCTGGAGACGCTCTCCTTCGCGGAACCATCGAAGAGCCGATTCATACTTCCTCAGAAGATACTGAGCCTCCCCGAGACGGTACGCGGCGATGGCTCGCATGAAATTATCTTTCGCAACAAAAGAGGTAAAAATCTCCTCCGCCTCCGCGCCGCGTTCGCGATAGAGAGCATCCTCTCCCCGAACAAAGAGCTTGGCCTCAGCGGGCGCCAGTAGTTTCCGTATGAGAGTGCCGGGGGTAGGAAAGAAGGGGAGATCAGAGGTATGAGACGGTTCGAATTCGTGGACAAGGGCACCCGCCCCTGCCCATATCCTCTCGCGGCTCCGGGGCATGGATGCCGCGCCGCCTCGCTGGAGCGACTCTCCCACATCCACGGTCACAACGTTCGGCACGATCGAATCCAGGACACGAATCCCTGGAGATTTTTCCTTTAGAGAGAAGCAGAGACTGAGGCTGTCGCCCCGATCGGAAAGTGAGACTATGGAGACCCTGGCATCTGAAAAGACGCGATACTTTTTCAACAAGGCTCCGCCGGTTTCGTGGAAGGTAATCCGGACCTGCCGGCCCGGGAGATGTGACAGGGAATAGCGGGGTGTACGCTCGAAGACGAAAAGCATGCGGGTGAAGCGCTCCCCGGACCGCATCTCCAATCGCTTCATGCGGTTTGGAGGCTCGCCTGCCACAGCGTTGCCGCCGAACAGCGCCAGGAACAGGACGGTAAGAAGGATGTGCGGGAGTACCGGCAACGCGAAGCCCCACCCGCGCCTGTTTTCTTTGAACAACGTCCGTTGCACCCCTCTCACCCTCCCACTCATACGCTTGCTCTACCAGTCACCAGAATATGAGGGCAAAAGTCGTGCCACTTTCCGTTGCAACTTTTTATCGTTCTTTCAATATGTTATAAAACAGGGGGGATACTCTGGGATATGCGCAGTCAAAGAAGTGGTGGCAGGAAAAGGACGTTATTTTGACACTGTGTCAGGCTGCGTCGAGATACTTGGACAGCTTTGCGAGAAGTTCGTCCTCTTCGTAGGGCTTGATCATGATATCCAGAGCCCCGCTTCGCACTGCCTTGAGGACAGCCGTCCGTGTCCATTGCTGCGAAGACATGATGATGGGTAGCCGGGGATTGCGGGACAAGTCCCGAAGTCTCGTGCAGAGGGAAAAATCCTTTTCACCGGGTTGAACTGTCCCGAGCAGGACGGCCCGGATTCCCTCCTGCTGGAATACCTGGAATAAATCTTCGCCAAGATGGGCGGTGATTGCCGTTACCCCACGAGAAGCCAGATACCCTCTTACCAGCTCCCGGACCTGATCGTCATCCTCCAGGACAAGGACCGTTCGAGCGTCACCGGAGCGGACAGGCGGTTCCCCTCCGTCTCCCGAGTCTGAGGGGAAGAGTTTCCGCAGAGATTCAGCCTGGTCATGGGGAACGCTTTTTTCGACATCACCTTCATCAGCCGCAATCTCGGGAGGATCAAAGAGATTTGCAAGGCTGAAGGGAACCAGGATATCGAATAGGTTCAGGCCCTCCCCTCCGAGCTTCAACTGGGCCTTGTAGACGAGAAACTCCCCGTCCGGCACGGGGAGTTCATCCGAAACCTCGTCCATCTGCGGTACGAACTTTGTGGGAGGGAGCTGTTTGAGGTGAAACTTGTTGGGGAGGCACGGCTGAAAAACGGAGTTGAACGTGCCGATGATCTGGTTTGCAATCTCGGAAAAGGCGTCGATGTCATCAGCTTCAAGGATAAGAAGCTTCCTCTTCTCCGAAATCCGCGCAGGCGGGATTCCGAGCAGGATCCCGCTCATCAGGATAGCGTCGCGCAGTGAAAAAACCATGAAAAATCGTCCGGGATAGTCTTCGCGCGACTCAACGGGAACAACGAAAGCCGAATCCTCGAGATCTTCCAGGTACTTGGTCTTCCCAATCTCAAGCACTTCGGTATCGCTTACCGTTACCTCCTTGTTCAGGAGCATGCTGCTCTCTTCGGCCGACTGCTTGAGGCCGGACTGTATCATCTTGCGCAGTTTCGTGTATTCAGGCATATCGCGAACCGTTTCCGAAATGTTTGCCGCTACTCCTTGTGCAGCTTGAGACTGATGAGAAACCTCTGTCCTTCATGGGTAAAGGGGACAACCACCGTGTCGCTTTCCGCCATGGAATTGATGGAGTATTCCTCTCCTGAAATAATGGTCGGAATGGAAAGGTTGATATCCATTCCTCCCTTGGACAAGACCATCTTCACATGCCCGCCCAGCATATTGGCAATCTCCCCAAGGGCGTCGTTCACGTCGTCCCCCATCTCCTCCACATCCATGCCCAGCATGTTGGAGGTTATCCTGAGCGCAAAGCTCTGGGGACAGTGGACCGCAAGAATACCGGTATAGGAACCCGCCATTCCGACCATGCCGCTGATGCTGCAATGAAAGTGGGTAATGGATTCCTGGAGTGGGTAGCTCTCCTCCAGATCCATCATCACCATGGTGGAAAAAACCTCTTTTGTTGCGTCGATGACATGACGCGCCATATCCTCTTCACTGAGATGGATAGCTTCTTGAACCGCCGCGTTCAGTGTCATAAGAGACCTCCCAGTTTTTCGTTAAGCTGATCCGGGGTAAACGGCTTTTTGATACTGGCGCTTGCACCGCTGGAAAGTGCTTCCTTGATGATGTCCTCTCCACCCTCGGTTGTGATCATGACTATCGGAACACTGTTGCCGTTGGCGCGAACCTGTTTGATGAATTCCAGACCGTCCATATTCGGCATATTGATGTCCGAAAGGATGAGATCCACTTTCTTGTCGCCCAGAGCGCTCAACCCTTCAATGCCGTCACCTGCTTCGTAGATATCGTCTACGGGCAGACCCGCCTGACGCAGAGACCGGGAAATTATCTTCCTCATGGTCGAGGAATCATCGACAATCAACACATTCGCCATAACCAACTCTCCTCTCATTCTTAAGATGGATTCTTTACACCGTCAGGCTTCGTGGCCCCGAAACCGCGACTCGCCATTAAACTGCCGGCACTATCCGGAAGAGTTGTCGATATGGTCCCGTGCGGTACGGTGTCGAGATTCCTTACTCTTATCGTTCGAATTCCGCATAACTTTAGCAAATTATTTCCCGAACCAAGGCTGCCGCGGTCTAGTCCTGTCGGCGAACCGGCAGTATAACCGTAAACCTGCTCCCCTTGCCTTCCACGCTCTTCGCCTCGATTGCCCCGCCGTGGGCATCGACAATCTCCCTGCTCAGGGCCAGTCCGAGGCCTGAACCCTTGAAACCGGCTGCCTTTTCGGAGCGGAAGTATTTCTTGAAAATATGCGGCAGATCCGATGCACTGATGCCTATCCCGGTGTCACGCACCTCTACCAGGAGATTATCGTTGCGAATCAGGGCGGTTACCGTCACCTTGCCTCCCCGTGGAGTGAATTTGATTGCGTTCCCGATCAGATTCGCGAAGACCCGTGAAAGCTGTTTTGCGTCAAGCTCAACCGTCGGCAGTTCCCGCGGGATCCTGAGCGTGAGGGTGATGTCGTTTTCATCCGCCTCCAGTTGTCTATCACGGAAGCATCCGTCCAGAAACGAGCGGACATCGCATTCGTTTCTCCGAACCTGTACAAGTCCCATCTCAAGTCGGTAGACATCAAGCAGATCCTCTATCATTGCGTGGAGGTTCTTTCCGCTTCTTTCCATATCCTTAAGGGTGCTGGCAAGTCTCGGTTCAACATCCCCCAGCATGCCGAGCCTTATGGCCTGTACATACCCCTGCATCACCATCAGGGGAGATTTCAGATCATGGGTCATCTTGGCCACGAACTCTTCCCTGCTTCTCTTCTCTCGCCGCTCCTGGCTCACGTCAAACAACTCCACAATGTTCCCGAGCGTTTCATTTTCGTGGGAACGAACCTGTGAAGACCGGATCTCAAGCACCCGTCCGCATATGTTCATTTCAACGGGAAGATCCCTGCAATCCTCGCTCAACACTTTGTACAGGGGCGTGCGCAGGGGAAGCATGTCGATCCTTTTCCCGAGGACGGTCTCTTTGAACACATGCAGAAACGTCTCCGCGGCCCGGTTCATGTATGTCAAAATTCCAGTGACATCCATAAAAATGACACCGCTTGACAGGGAGTCGACAACGGATTCAGTGAGAAAAGAAGCTGATATCGCGGAGAAAAATGTTCCATGGGCATCACTGTTCACTGTCAAAAGACCGTTTGCCATTGCTCGCACGCTCCTGGTATTGAATTTCTGCGGATCAATTCAGCAAAAAATCTGCCAACGGTGGACGTCGGCGTGCGATATTCTCGTAAAC
>CALABV010000012.1 GCA_937886325.1 uncultured Geobacter sp. | reverse complement strand
CCAACAAGGCGGCCGCGGAGATGAAGGAGAGGGTGGAAAAGCTCCTGGCCGGTGGCGATTCACCCCTCATCTCGACCTTTCACTCCGCATGCGTCCGCATCCTCAGGCGGGAGATAGACCGGCTCGGCTATACCTCCCATTTTGCCATCTATGACGACAAGGACGCCGAGAGGGTGCTGAAGGATATCATCCGGGAGCTGGACCTGGATGAGAAGAAGTATCCCCCCCGCATGTTCGCCTCGGCCATCGACGACTGCAAGAACAGCGGCCGGACACCGCACGATCTCCCCACCGACGACTGTTCCGGGAATATGATTGCCCGGGTCTACGCCGCCTACCAGGAGCGCCTGAAAAGGTGCAACGCCCTGGACTTCGGCGACCTCATCATGCTCACCGTGCGGCTTTTCGAGGAGTTTCCCGAGGTGCTGGAGCGCTACCGGGAGCGGTTCCAGTGGATCCTGGTGGACGAGTACCAGGACACCAATCCCATCCAGTACCGTCTGGTGAGCCTTCTGGCGGGAGAGCGGCGCAACCTGTGCGTGGTGGGGGACGACGACCAGTCCATTTACCGCTGGCGCGGCGCGGACATCAGGAATATCCTCGATTTCGAAAAGGATTTCCCCGGCGTCACGGTGGTGAAGCTGGAGCAGAACTACCGTTCGACCCGGAACATCCTGGCCGCTGCCGGCGCGGTGGTGAGGAAGAACCGGGGCCGCAAGGGGAAGACCCTGTGGACCGAGAACCCGTCCGGCGACCGCATCGTCCACCGACGCCTGGACAACGAACGGGAAGAGGCACGCTTCGTGTGCCGGGAGATAGAACGGCATCTCCGCAAGGGGCGGAACCTGTCCGACATGGCGGTGTTCTACCGAACCAATGCCCAGTCACGCGTGCTGGAAGACGCACTTATGGGTGCGGGGGTCGGCTACCACATGGTGGGAGGGATGCGCTTCTACGAACGGATGGAGGTCAAGGACATCCTCGCCTACCTGAAGGCCCTGGACAACCCGTCCGACGATGTCTCCCTGAAGCGGATCCTCAACACCCCGCCCCGCGGCATCGGCGGGTCCACCTTCGACAAGGTGGCGGATCTGGCCGCTGATCGGGGCATCCCTTTCGGCGCGGCCCTGCGGGAGGCGGTGACCGGTGACCTGTTGGGCAAGGGGCCGAGGGGCAGGGTCGCCGATTTCGTTTCCCTCATGGAATGTTTCGCGTCCCTTGCCGAAACGCTGCCGCTTCCAGAGTTGGCCTCCCGCATTATCAAGGAGTCCGGCTATGAGGCGCGGCTCAAAGAGGAACGGACCGAGGAGGCCAGGGATCGACTTGCCAACCTCCAGGAACTCCTGGCGGCCCTGGACGACTTCGAGCGCACCAGCGAGGACAAGGGGCTGTCCGCCTACCTGGAGCAGGTGGCCCTCATCTCGGACGTGGAACGGGGGGAACGGCGCCACAATTCCGTCACCCTCATGACCCTCCATGCGGCTAAGGGCCTGGAATTTCCCCTTGTATTCATGACCGGCATGGAGGAACGCCTCTTCCCCCATGTGCGCGCCCTGGACGACCCGGAGCAGATGGAGGAGGAGCGGCGGCTCTGCTACGTGGGAATGACCCGCGCACGGGAACGGCTCTACCTGACCAATGCCAAGCGCCGCCATTTCTACGGCCAGGAGCAGTTCAACTCGCCGTCCCGTTTTCTCGGCGACATCCCGGATGAACTGCTGGAGCTGGAGGAGGAGTACCAGGCCGGCTTCGGCTGGGGTGACTCATCGGGACGGACCGCCGGATCGGAAAGCAGCGGGGCCACCAGGTCGGCGAGATGGGACGAGGTCGTGAAACAATCCCGTTCCGCTGCAGAGGCATCACCGGGTGCGCCCTTCCCCGACAACGAGGTGCGTGTGGTGCCCGAAGGGGACGGTATCTTCATCGGCATGAGGGTGCGGCACGCCAAGTTCGGACCCGGAACCATCCGCAAGCTGGAGGGAAGGGGCGACAACGAGAAGGTCATCGTCTGGTTCGACTCCGGGGGGCCGAAGAAGCTGCTGCTCCGTTTCGCCGGGCTGGAGAGGATCTGAAGAAAAGGATCGGGGTACGAGGACCGGGGATCGAGGATAGACGAAGGTGGTTCGAAGTGTGCGGAAAGGGGCTGGAGGCTGGGGGCTGGAGACTAAACATGTCCCGCAATGCCTCGCAGGTTGTATTTTCCTGTCGTTCATGCTAGAAAAACCGCTTGGAATAAATATAGATTTTGCCGGATGGAGCAGCGATATGAAGATTACTCGGGAACAGGTGGAGCACGTGGCGCGGTTGGCGCGGCTGGAATTGACCGAGGAAGAAAAGGACCTCTTCACCGGTCAACTGGACGGCATCCTCGCCTATGTGGACAAGCTGAACGAACTGAATACGGACGGCATCGTGCCCACGGCCCACGCCGTGCCCATGGAAAACGCCTTCCGGGAGGATGTGGTGGCGCCGTCCATCGGTATCGACAACGCCCTTGCCAATGCCCCGGACCGCTCAGAGAGCTTTTTCCGGGTGCCGAAGGTTATAGAATAGGCAAAGGGCAATGGGCAAAGGGCAAAAGGCAAAGGGCAAAAGGCAAAGGGCAAAGGGCATTGGGAAATAGAATCGGGATGGTTTTGATTTTCCTTTTGCCCTTTGCCATTCGCCTTGTGCCGGATTTTTTGGAGATTTTTACATGGAACTATACGAACTGACCATCCACGAGCTGCACGAAAAACTGAAGGCGCGGGAGGTGTCATCCGTGGAGGCGACGAAATCGCTCCTTTCCCGGATAGATGCGGTTGAGGAGAAGGTGAAGTCCTTCATCACCGTCACCCCGGAGGAGGCCCTGAAGAACGCCGAAGCGGCGGACAAACGGATCGCCGCCGGTGAGATGGACATCCTCACCGGCATACCCATCGCCCTCAAGGACATCTTCCTCACCAAGGGAATCCTGACCACCTGCGCCTCCCGGATCCTGTCCAATTTCATTCCCCCCTATGACGCCACCGCCACCGCGAAGCTGAAGGAGCGGGGCATGGTGCTCTTGGGCAAGCTGAACCAGGACGAGTTCGCCATGGGCTCCTCCACCGAGACCAGCTGGTTCGGCAAGACACGCAACCCCTGGAACCTGGACTGCATCCCCGGAGGGTCGTCCGGCGGCTCTGCCGCGGCCGTGGCCGCTCAGCAGGCCGTCGCCACCCTCGGCACCGACACCGGCGGCTCCATCCGCCAGCCCGCGTCCCATTGCGGCTGCGTGGGGCTCAAGCCCACCTACGGCAGGGTATCCCGCTACGGTGTCATCGCCTTCGCCTCGTCTCTGGACCAGGTGGGCCCGCTCACCCGCGACGTTACCGACGCGGCAATCATGCTGGGAGCGGTGGCGGGCCACGATCCCAAGGACTCCACCAGCGTCGATACGCCGGTGCCCGATTACCGGAAGGCCCTGACCGGCGACGTGAAGGGGCTCCGCATCGGCCTTCCCCGCGAGTATTTCATCGAGGGGCTCGATCCTGACGTGAAGAAGGCCATGGACGCCGCCATCGCCGCCTACCGCTCGATGGGCGCCGAATTCGTCGAGATGTCCCTTCCCCATACCGACCACGCCATTGCGGTCTACTACCTGATCGCCACCGCCGAGGCCAGCTCCAACCTGGCCCGCTACGACGGGGTCCGCTTCGGCCACCGCAATCCCGATGCCCGGAGCCTGCTGGACATGTACATGGTGAGCCGGGACGAAGGCTTCGGAGCGGAGGTGAAGCGGCGCATCATGCTCGGCACCTACGCCCTCTCTTCCGGCTACTACGATGCCTACTACCTGAAGGCCCAGAAGGCGCGCACCCTGATCATGCGCGACTTCATCACGGCCTTCGAATCGGTGGACGTGATCCTCACCCCGGTGGCCCCGACGCCTGCCTTCCGCATCGGCGAAAAGGCGAACGACCCGCTCCAGATGTACCTGTCGGACATCTTCACCATCCCGGTGAACCTGGCCGGCACATGCGGCATCTCGGTCCCGGCCGGACTCAGCGGCGACGGCCTCCCCATCGGCCTGCAGCTCATCGGCAAGCCCTTCGGCGAAGAGGCCATCCTGCGGGCGGCCCACGCCTTCGAGCAGGCAACCCAGTGGCACGGGAAAAAGGCGTCACTTGCGTGAAGCGTAAGGAGTAATGAGTGGAAGGGTTATGGCCTTTACTTTTCACTTTTTACTTTTCACTTTTCACTGATTACAGTTTTCGGAGATTCCCATGAAATACCAGGCTGTCATCGGGCTGGAGGTACACGTCCAGCTCCTCACCAATACAAAGATATTCTGCGGCTGTTCTACAAGATTCGGCGCCGAGCCCAACTCCCAGACCTGCCCGGTCTGCCTGGGACTGCCCGGCGCCCTGCCGGTGCTGAACAAGAAGGTGGTGGAGTTCGCCATCCGGGCCGGGCTGGCCACCAACTGCTCCATCGCGCCGCGCAGCATCTTCGCCCGCAAGAACTACTTCTACCCTGACCTGCCCAAGGGGTACCAGATCAGCCAGTACGAGCTCCCCATCTGCGCGGACGGCCGGCTGGACATCGAGGTGGACGGGGAGACCAAGCGCATCGGCATTACCCGAATCCACATGGAAGAGGACGCGGGCAAGCTGGTGCACATGGACACCATGGAGGCGGGCGAGAAGTCGTATGTTGACCTGAACCGGGCCTGCACGCCGCTTTTGGAGGTGGTTTCGGAACCGGATCTCAGGAGCGCCGACGAGGCGGTGGCCTACCTCAAGAAGCTGCACCAGATCGTGATGTATCTCGGGATCTGCGACGGCAACATGGAGGAGGGGAGCTTCCGCTGCGACGCCAACG
>CALABV010000011.1 GCA_937886325.1 uncultured Geobacter sp. | reverse complement strand
GTCCCTTGAATTCCCCTGACCCCACAGGGTTCTGGGATATGCCTCGGTCAAGGATAGGGGGTACAAGGCATCAGGAGCGGTTCGTTGCGACCTGCCCGACAAATTATCAAGCTTTCAAGGCCTGACCCCATCGGTTTCCCATTTCCGCTAACAATCAAACTGTTAGACCACACAGCAACTTGACTTGACACCAGGACCGGCGTATTTTTATCTACGCTATCGATTTGTATTTAAACAGTTATTACCCAGCCCATGGAGGGTCCGGCCGTGAGTCCTACCGTATTCAGGGAGGGCGGTTTCCGGTTTTTCTTCTTCTCTCTCGAGGAATCCCGAATGCATATCCATGTTCACGGCGAAGGCGGTGAAGCGAAGTTCTGGATTGAACCCGGAATCGAACTGGCTCGCAATTACGGGTTGACCCACCATGACCTGGAAAGAGTCCGCAGGATGTTAGAGGGGCATGAGAATGAAATACGCAGCGCATGGCAACGACATTTCGGCGGCTGAAGTAACGAACATATCGAAGCACGGGTTCTGGCTGCTGCTCGGTGCCGAAGAGGTATTTCTTCCCTTCGAGACATTCCCCTGGTTCCGGGATGCGCCGGTCGGGAAGATCCTGCACGTAGAGCTTCCTACGGAAAATCACCTTTACTGGCCGGAGCTTGATATCGACCTTGAGCTCGAGAGCATCCTTCACCCGGAGCGGTTTCCTTTGACGAGCAAGGTTCATGAGATAACCGAACCCTATAATAGTTCGGGTGACGACGTGGATTTCGACGAGGGCAGGATTGACGACTGCGTCCTGGCGCTCCTTTACCTGACGCTGCACGACGGCTATCGGGCCTGGAAGGGATTCGATTTCGAGGTCATGGATAGGCTCTTTCAGAGAGGGTATATCTTCGATCCCAGGGGAAAGGCGAAGTCGGTGGGATTGACAGAGGAAGGTCTGGCCAGGTCCGAGAGGCTGTTTGCGGAGCTGTTCGGAAAGAGGTAGCAGGCAGAGGTGGCACTAATCTGCCTCTCATGGCTGCCCCTATGCTCGAACCCATGACCTCTCCCCATGGTTCCCAGAGGATTCCTTGGTTGTGCAGACCAAATATCAAACTATCAAAGCCTGACCCCATGGGGTGCCCTGACCCCACAGGGTTCTGGGATATGCCTCGGTCAAGGATAGGGGGTACAAGGCATCAGGAGCGGTTCGTTGCGACCTGCCCGACAAATTATCAAGCTTTCAAAGCCTGACCCCATCGGTTTCCCATGGAATTTCACTCCCCGGCAAATTGTTATTCATGGTGTACTTGAAGACACACTGCTATCACAACTTTCAATAAATCTGTAGATGTGTTTCCCTCTTTGGATGTAGAAAGTGTTGCCTACCCACCCCGCCGATTATTCTCAAACATCTCCACCGGCATCGGATGCCTCAACCGCCACACCATCTTGATCGGCCGCTCACTCTCATAACTGACCTGTGCCGCAGACCCAAGGTAGGTAAACGGCACGGTAACTCCGTTGCGCTTCTTCTGCCCACGGGCAAAAACCAAGATAGTGTAACCCCTCTCTGCATGGTGAATCAGGTTCTGCCCGGTCTCGGACTGCTGCGCTGTTGTCGATTGAGACTCCCAATGAAGGAGTTCCCTGCTGATGGGGTAGTCCGCGTACATGGTGCTCGGCGAGAATTCCTTATCGGTCTTCTGGAAGGTGATGAGCAGCACATAGGTCTTGAGTTCCGGGAAATGAAACACGCCTACCCCGGTCTGTCCGGCTGTCTCCAGATTCGCTCGGCTAAAGGCTGCCTGGATCTCCTTGATGCCGTATTGGGCATGCAACTCAAGAGGGCAGGGATAAGGTAGAACGGGTATCTTACCGCTGACCTCGGTCGTATCGAGTGACCACTCAAGGATCTCGTCCAGGTCGGCCAAAATCGCCGGATTTTCGGCAAGACGACGAAAAGCCTCTTCAAGCGAGGTAATCCTAAGATTGCTCCCCTTGTCACCCCAAATCCGGTAGTACAAGAGCATTGCCGAATCTCCGGCCAGTGCCAGGGCCTCGGTAATCGCCCCTTCGGATATTTTGACCAGAACCGCTCGCAACAACTCAGCTTCCTTCGGTCCAGTTATGGTTGCTGCTCTCACCAGGGTCCTTTTAAGCCTTGGCAGATCCGGGTCCGTGGAGATCGGACCAAGTTGTGCCTTGGCTTTCCATCCCGACCAGGTCTCAGCCGCCAACAGCACTTCCGGCTCGTAATCATGGTAGCGGATAAAATTACCGAAGGTCAGTTCCTGCCCGGTCTCGCTTGTAAAGGTCTGGAGGCGGTCGGGAACCTGCACCGCCAATCGTCCCAGGTTCTGCTTGATGTTTTCAAGGACGTACTGGCGGGAAAGGCGGTCGAGTTGTATGGAGCAACCGGCCGGGAGATGAGGGAAATCCTGTTCCACCTCCTTATCGATGGAGAAACGATGACGTGGCAGGAGGGCCTTGAGCTTGGTGTCGATGCGGTAGCGGCGATGGGCCTGACCGACGAAATCGAGGACGGTGAGGCAGTCCTTCTCTGGTGCATGACGCAAGCCGCGCCCCAGCTGCTGGAGGAAGACGGTAAGGCTCTCGGTTGGGCGGAGGAAGAGGACGGTGTTTATCTCCGGCACGTCAACCCCTTCGCTCAGTTTGTCCACGGTAAAGAGGAAGGTGAGACTTCCCCCCCTCAAAGCAGTGAGCAGTTCTTGGCACCGAACATCGTCCACCCCGGAAACAAAGGCGCCGGACGGTATGCCCAGCCGGGTAAACTGTTCCGCCATGAGAACGGCATGGCTGATGGTGACGCAGAACCCTATCCCCTTGACTGCGTTCAGGTCCGGTTCGTAACGGGTAAGCGCTGCCAGAATGGCATCCACGCGCTGATTCGCCCGGGCCTGATCAAGCACATAGACGTTTTCCAGAGCTGCCGCGTCGTACTTGCCATTGCGCCAGAACTGGTCCTGATTGAGCGCTATCGGATCGGCGACCCCGAAATAGTGGAAGGGACAGAGGAGCTTTTCCTCCAGCGCCTCGGGAAGCCGGATCTCGGCGGCGAAACGGTTTCCGAAATCGGCCGCCACATTGTCCCCGTCCATCCGCTCCGGGGTGGCGGTCAGGCCGAGGAGAATCCTGGGCTCAAAGTTGTCGAATATGGGCCGATAGCTGGCCGCGGTGCCGTGATGGGCCTCATCGACCACGATATAGTCATAGAAGTCACGACCCAGCTGTTCCCACAGGCAGCGATTGGACAGCATCTGGACCGAACAGAAGAGGTGCTCCAGGCGATTGGCCTGATTCTGGCCGACCAGCAGTTCACCAAAGTTCTGGTCCCGGAGGACGTTGCTGAAGGTCGCCTGCGCCTGCTGAAGGATTTCCTGACGGTGGGCGACGAAGAGGAGCCGCGCCTGTTTTCGGCGCTGCTCGAAGAACCGCTTGAAGTCAAAGGCAGCAACCACGGTCTTGCCGGTGCCGGTGGCTGCTATCACCAGGTTGCGCCAGCGGTCATGGGCGCTTCGCTCCCGGTCCAGCGCTTCAAGGATGCGCTCCTGAAACGGGTGGGGATGGAGGTCAAAGAATACTACCGGACCATTTGGGCGGGCATTCCGGGCTCGGTCAATAGCGGTGCGGAACAGGGCCGGATTATCCGGATCGAAAGGGATGAATTCGCGACTGTTCCAGTAGGTCTCGAACTCGACGGAAAACTTTTCCAGGATATGCCCCATGTCCTGGGCTGTAACCTTGAGATTCCATTCCAGGCCGCTGGTGATGGCAGCATGCGACATGTTTGCCGAGCCGATATAGGCCGTGGAGAAGCCGGTGTCGCGCCTGAAGTGGTACGCCTTGGCGTGGAGCCGAGTCCGCTCGGTATCATAGGAGACGCGGACTTGAACGTTCGGCATACTTGCCAGCCATTCTACGGCCGGAGCATCCGAGGCCCCCATGTAGGAGGTCGTGATGACGCGAACCTGAATGTGGCGGTCGCGCAGATCCTCAAAGGCGGGCATCAACAGCCGCAGCCCCGTCCACTTGATGAACGAGATCAGGATATCCACCCCGTCGGATGAACGCATCTCTTCAAGGAGTTCATGGGCAAGTTGCGGTTCTCGGGGGGAACCGGTGAAGAGGCTGCTTTCCGCAATGGGCGTGTGGGGTCGGGGAATTCTTGATTTGCCGTAATTCGGAGGGGTGATTTCGAGAAGTACCGGTTCCTGGTGCTGAACCAGCCGATGTCTCTCAAGGTGGCTTCTGCCGGGATCGTTTGCCACATGCCCAAGTATCTGATTGCAGAGCGCCAATCGTTTTTCCGAGTCAGATTCCTCGCGCAAGGCCTGCTCCAGCACCTTTGCCACGAACGCGGCATATTTTGTCGGCTGCTCCTCGGGATCGATCTTTCCGAAAACGGTCCTCAGTTCTGGCCGCTCCTCAAGGGCGTCTCGAAGATACTCATCAAGAAGAGCTTCGTATATGCCGTGGGCAACTTTTTTCATCCAGAAACAGCCTCAACAAGAAAAGTGTGTGTAGTATCTGGGTTGCAACGATGCAACTTCCATCAGCACAGCTCACATTTGACCAACAGGATTTGCAGGCCAGCCTTTTTTACAGGGTACACAGCCATAAAAATGCTTGCCAGTTTTAGGACCGCTTTTGAATTGGCGCAATGACATTTCACTACCACAGTCTGGAGGAAAATAGGAAAATAGGGACACTTCCCCATTTCCCCCGCCTCCTCCTTACTTGTTGACATAATAGAGCGTGCTGCTACCACATTCAGCACACTCACGAAAGTATTTCTGTCCCTCTTTGCGTATACGCGCATTATGACCATCCTTGCCACAGCTGACTCTTATCGGGGTATTGCCGTTACACTCCCCGCACTTGAAGTAGTAACCGTACTTACCATAGACAATGGTAAGATTCTCGCTCCGGCAATTCCTGCATACAGGCCTATTTTCATCAGTGCCGTAAACTGGTGTACTTGTAGGAGTTTCCTGTATTGCAACCACAGGCGGCGCTTCATAAGCCTGCCTATCTGCCACCCCACTCAAACCAAACTTTGCAGCATAGTCGATAGTTGCTGGACGATGGAGTCGTACCAGTTTTTCAGAAAATTCGCGTAATGTATCCGAACCAATGATTTTTGGCGCCTCGATAATGGATTTCTTGTCCACGCTCTTATCCGCGAAAGAAATAAAGGCGTCTGCTTTAATCACGCACGAAAGGTCGAAGGTGGAAGATGACGGTTTTACCAATCTTGAAGTAGGAGCAACAAGGATGATATTCCGGAAGCGAATAGGAATGGCGAGTCCGATTCTGCTCGGGCCGAGATTTCTGTCGACAATTGCTTGCCGCAGCGCCTCAATGTGCCGCTGATTCTGTTCGTAAGGGGATTCAATAGCTTGATACGTTTTTCCATCCCAAACCAAAAACTCCCCCTCTTCAGTTATTTTTACACCGTAATAATAATTCTTCGACTCAAGAACAAAAACATCCAAGAAACGATTGATGATCAGGTGGTCTATCTGAGCAACCCGGCCACGGTGTTCTATGCGTAAGTCATGAATTACTGCCCAGTTTTTCGAATCTTTATAACTGAAATCCAGGTAATATGCAGAGTTTTGCTCATTTCGTTCACCGGACATCAGGCATTTCAGCTCACGCTCGATGAGGAATCGTTGTTTAGCTGTCGGCTTCAGATTAAGAAGACGATTCAATTCCTGAATATCTGATTGGCGACTGTCTTTACTTTTCAGAATCATGGATACCTCTGGAGAATGATGGTTAATGCATGCGATCCAAATGCATGGGGGTCATGTATTATGAAATCCCAGGTCTGTGCCTGGTTCTTTGGGGGAAATCTCTACGCGTCAGGAGAGATCAATCCTTAATCAATAACCCATCGACGATCAATGAATTCTGACACCTCACAACCTCCACTCCCCCCGATGCCACTTCAAATACTCCTGCCC
>CALABV010000010.1 GCA_937886325.1 uncultured Geobacter sp. | reverse complement strand
CCTCGAAAGCCTCAGATGGGTCTGCGACCCTGAACAGCTCGATTTCGCCAGCACCGACGACCTTTCCGAATTGGAAGGGACCATCGGCCAGGAACGGGCGCTTCGATCCATCGATTTCAGCCTCGGCATGACCGAACGCGGCTTCAACCTCTATATCTCCGGAGAAGCGGGAACGGGCCGAACCTCGTGCATCATGAGCCTCCTGAAGAAGCGGGCCAAGGAGGAACCCGCGCCCAGCGACTGGTGCTATGTCAATAATTTCAAGTCTCCCGACAACCCGATTGCGCTGGCGCTTTCCGCCGGCATGGGAAATGAGCTGGAAAAGGACATGCGGGAAATGCTGGCCGGGGTCCGCACGGACATCCCCAAGGCCCTGGAGAGCAAGGAGTACGAGAACAACAAGACAGCCATCGTCCAGGAACAGCAGGAGCGCAACAACGCCATGTTCTCGGCCCTGGAGGAAGAGGCGCAGCAACGGGGGTTTGCGCTCCAGAGGACCGTCTCCGGCCTGGTCATGGTCCCCCAGAAGGAAGGCCGCAATTTCACCCAGGAGGAGTACGACGCGCTTCCTCCAGATGAACAGGAAAAGATAGACGCGGTCGGCAACGATCTGAAGGAAAAGCTGACCGACCTCATCAGCCAGATTCGGGAAAACGAGAAGGGGGTGAAGGAAGCCCTTGCCAACCTGGACAGGAACCTGGGGCTCTCCGCGGTTGGACACCATATCGAACCGCTCAAGACGAAATTCGCCGAATTCCCCCACGTCATCACCTATCTGGAAGAAGTCCAGGAGGACATTCTCCTGAACCTGGAGGATTTCAAGGGAACCCAGCAGCAGCCCCCCTTCCCCGGACTGAAACTCCCGGTCCAGACGCCCTCCTTCGAGCGATATACGGTAAACCTGATTGTGGACAACTGCGAACAGTGCGGCGCTCCGGTGGTGTTCGAAGCGAACCCCACCTACAACAACCTGTTCGGCCGTGTCGACCACGTAATGCAGGTGGGAGGGGTGGCCACCACCAACTTCACCCTGATCAAGGCGGGCGCCCTGCACCGGGCCAACGGCGGCTACCTGGTGGTAAACGCCCGGGATGTGCTCCTGAGCCCCTTTTCCTGGGATGCCCTGAAGCGCTGCATCCGCAACAGCGAAATCAAGATCGAGGACATCATGGAGCAGTACCGGATCATAACCATGGTCTCCATCAAGCCGGATCCCATACCGCTGCAGGCCAAGATCATCATGATCGGATCCCCCTGGATCTACTACCTCCTGTACTACATGGAACCGGACTACCGCAAATTCTTCAAGGTGAAGGCCGACTTCGACAGCAAGGTAAACCGGACGCCCGAGGTGGTGAAGGACTATGCCCTGTTCATCTCCTCGCACTGCAAGGAACAGGACCTCCTCCCGTTCGACAAGAGCGCCGTGGCCGGCATCATCGAGTACTCGTGCCGCATGGTGGAGGACAAGGAGAAATTCTCCACGCAGTTCATGGAGATTGCCGACCTGATCCGCGAGGCCGACTTCTGGGCGCGCCGGGGAGGCGGCACGGCCGTCACCGCCGCATTCGTGAAGCAGGCGGTTGAAGAGAAGGAGTACCGGAGCAACCGGATCGAAGAACACCTCCAGGAGCTTTTCGAGGAAGGAATCCTGCTGGTGGATACCACCGGAGCCGAGGCCGGTCAGGTGAACGGCCTGTCGGTCATGACACTGGGCGACCACACCTTCGGCAGGCCTTCACGGGTTACCGCCCGCGTCTACCTGGGACGCGGAGGCATGGTGAACATCGAGCGCGAGGTAAAGCTTTCCGGTCCCATCCACGACAAGGGCGTCCTGATACTCACCGGCTATCTGGGAGGCAAATTCGCCCACGACAAGCCGCTCTCCTTCTCCGCTTCCATCTGTTTCGAGCAGTCCTATGAGGGCATCGAGGGAGACAGCGCTTCCTCAACCGAGTTGTACGCCCTCCTGTCCGCCCTGTCCGGGGCGCCCATCCGGCAGGGAATCGCGGTCACCGGCAGCGTCAACCAACTGGGGATAGTGCAGCCCATCGGAGGAGTGAACTACAAGATCGAAGGATTCTTCGCCGTCTGCAAGGCAAAGGGGCTGACCGGGGACCAGGGGGTGATGATCCCCGCAAGCAACGTGCGTAACCTGATGCTGAAGGACGAAGTGGTGGAGGCGGTTCGGGATGGAAAATTCCACATCTGGAGCGTGGAAACCATCGACCAGGGGATCGAGATCCTGACCGGCATTCCCGCCGGTGAAAAACAGCCGGACGGCGCCTACCCGGAAGGGACCATAAACCGGATGGTTGACGCGCGACTTCGTGAAATGCTGGAGAGCATGAAGAAGTTCTCCGGTCCGGGCGAGAAGGACGAGAAGAAATAGCCGGCGCCCACCGGCCGGTCCGATTGACAGCCCGGGATGCCGCGATACTATTAATGAGAATTTTAGTCACCCTAAAATACCCGGAACAGTATGGAATGGTTGGAGACCAAAAGGAGGTCGTAGATGGCTGATATCGTTGAAACCATCCGTAACGACGCATCTCTGGGGACACTTCTCGCCTCGCTGGAAAAATCGGGACTCATCGAAACCCTTAAGGAAACCGGTCCCTTCACCCTGTTCGCTCCGAACGATGAGGCATTTGTCAGAATGAACATCACCGAGTATCTCACGGACATGAAGAATCTCACCGACACCCTCGCCTACCACATTGCAGCGGGAAAATACCCCTCGGACGCCGTCAGGGAGATGGACACCATCGGCACTGTGAACGGCAAATCCCTGACCGTGACCCTGGACGAAGGAGAAACGGTCGTGGACAACGGCAAGTTCGTTACCGTCGACATCGAGTGTTCCAACGGGATTATCCATATCATCGACAATGTCTTCCAACCGCAGCTTTCCGGCTGGTACAGGGAAGAGTGACAAGACGAGAACAGCATGCATGTCGTAGGAATCGGCCAGTGCGCATGGGATTACCTGGCGGTCGTCGACGCCTTCCCGCGTGTCGATACGAAACAGGAGGTGGAAGTTTGGCAGGAGCAGGGCGGCGGACCGGTGGCAACGGCGCTGGCGACCCTGGCGCGGCTCGGCATCCCCTGTGAATTCTTCGGAGTTACCGGTGACGATAGCGAAGGGGATCGTATACGCGAATCGCTCCTCGCGGAAGGTATCGGGATACGCGGCGTGGCCACCAGAAGGAATGCATCCTCCCAGACGGCATTCATCGCCATCGAGAAGGAAAAGGGCACGCGAACCATCTTCTGGCGACGGTCTTCGGGAGGGCAGCTCCTTCCCGCGGAGCTCCCGGTCGACTTCCTGGACGGCTGCGATTTTCTCCATCTCGACGGACTGATGCCGGAGGTTTCCCTGTTCGCGGCGCGGCAGGCGCGGGACAGGGGCATCCCGGTCATGCTCGACGCAGGGAGAGTGCGTCCCGGCATGCTCGAGACAGCGGAAGTATGTGATTACCTGGTCGCGGCCGAGCAATTCGCCCTCGACCTGGGATGGGACGGCCGTCCGGAAAGTTTTCTCGCTACGGCGAGTCGGCTGAAATCTCCGGTTGTTACGATTACCCTTGGAAAACGGGGAAGCGTTACGTTTCGCCGAGGCGAAATCCTTGCTGTTCCGGCATTTCCCGTTGATGCGGTCGACACGCCGGGCGCAGGTGAAGTCTTTCACGGAGGATAAATCTTCGGCATCCTCCGAGGGATGGATCTGGCCGACACAATGCGCTTCGCATCCGCGGTCGCGGCCCTGAAATGCACCCGTATCGGCGGCAGGGCCGGAATACCCTCCCTCGCCCGGGCTCTCTGCTTCCTCGGGGAAAACGGATGCGCGATTCGCCTCTGACCGATACCGGGTTCCGGGTAATCCGCATGACGGCTCACCACGCGAAGGAATGCGCCCAACCTGCTCCATGGGTGTTTTTCGCGTGGACAAACACCTCTTTTGTGATTACATTGAAACTGACAAACTTCTCGGGAGGAGGCGCGGAATGGCAACGAAGAAGATACTTCTGGTGGACGACACCAAACTCTTCCTCGAACTGGAGAAGAACTTCCTCAAGCTCTCGCCGGTACGGATTTTCACGGCGTCAAGCGGTGAAGAGGCCCTGGAAATCGCCAGGAACGAACGCCCCGACCTGATCTTCATGGACATCCACATGCCGGGAATGGGGGGGGTCGCCTGCTGCAGAGAGATGAAGTCGGATCCGGAGTTGCGAACCATACCGATCGTAATGGTTTCATCCTGCGGCAAAGAGGAAGATCTGGATCAGTGCAGAAAGGCCGGTTGTGACGGCTACGTGACAAAACCCGTCGACAGGAGACTTTTCCTGGAGAAGGCCCGTACATACCTGAATACGATTGAACGAAGAGGCGTCCGCATACCGTATCGAGTGACGGTTTCCTGTAAGGTGAACGGGCAGGCGCTCCGCGCCGAAAGCGCCGACCTGAGCATCGGGGGTGCGTATCTGGCGGCGGAACAGAGTGTCGTTGAGAATGCGGAACTGACAATCGCCTTTACACTCCATGAACCCGAAGAGACTGCAATCGCCTCCAAGGGAAGGGTCGCCTGGGTCAACAGCGAAAATAACAAAAAAAAGCCCTCTCTCCCCGCGGGATTCGGCGTGGAATTCATAGAAATACCCGATTATGCCAGCGCAGCGGTCAGGGCATTCGTCGAGTCCCGCAGACCCTCAGAGTAGCGAGGGACGGAGGGGAGAAGAAATTCCCGGATCCGGATTCACGCGTCGAGGATGGTCCGTATCTTCCTGAGCAGGGCGGACGGCGCAACGGGCTTGGCGAGAAAACTCAACCCCTCTCCGAGTATTCCCTTGTTGTTCAGTATATCCCCCGTATATCCGCTCATGAAGAGCGCGCGTGTTGAAGGTTCCGTCTTCCGTATTTCATCGTAGGCATCCTTGCCGTTCATTTTCGGCATTATCACGTCAAACAGCAGCAAGTCGATGTTCACACGGTGTTCCCTGAACGTTTCCACCGCTTCCATACCGTTGCACACCGCGTACACCCTGTATCCATAGTCTTCCAGAACCGATCGGACAAGATCCCGCACGGTATCTTCATCCTCGGCCAGGAGAACGGTTTCCGTGCCGTGCATAATCTCCGCTTCTTCACGATCCGTCTTTTCCGAATGTACCGCCTCAATGAGCGGCAGGTAGACAACGAACGAAGATCCCTTCCCCGGCTCGCTGAGAACTTCGATAAACCCGCCGTGCTGCTGCGTAATGCCGTACACTATCGCCAGGCCCAGTCCCGTCCCTTTCCCCATCCCCTTGGTGGTAAAGAACGGTTCGAAGATCCTTTCCCGGGTTTCCGGGTCCATCCCGACCCCGGTATCCGCGACCGTGAGAACTGCATACTTTCCGGGAAGGCCGAATCCTCGGCTTGCAACGACACCATCGTCCATCTCCATGGCTTCCAGGCGCAGTGTCACCGTTCCGCCGTCTGGCATTGAGTCACGGGCATTGGTGACCAGGTTGATGAGGATCTGTTCCACCTGGGTCTTGTCGCCCAGCACCGTCAGGGCCTCCGCGGCAATCTCCGTCCTGAACTCGATGTCCTCACGGATGAGACGCGTCAGGAGCTCTTCCATGGCTGAGACGCAGGCATTGAGCCCCAGGGGTTCGAGCTGGACAACCCGCTTCCTGCTCAGGGTGAGGAGGCTCCGGGTCAGGTTGGACGCCCGCTCCGCGGCGCCCAGAATCTGTTCAACCTTGGCACGGGATTGGTCGCCCTCGGGGAATTTCATCCGCAGCAGCGTTCCATAGCCGATAATGGCCGTAAGGATGTTATTGAAATCATGGGCCACCCCCCCGGCAAGCTGCCCCACCGCCTCCATCTTCCGGGCATGCTGGAGTTGATCTTCCAGGTGTTTGCGATCCGTAATGTCCTGGAAATTCTCCACGATGACATCCTTGCTCCCCACCGGAATCCTGCGTGCGCTCTTGATGATGGGAACAATCGTGCCGTCCTTTGCCTTGACGGCCGTTTCAATATTGTCGATCCGCTCCTGGCCCAGGTCGAAGATGGGGCATTTATGGGGACCTTTCGGGCATATGACCCCGCACGGCCGGCCGATGAGCTCCTCGCGCCGGAATCCGGTCACGGCGCACAGGACGTCGTTCACATCCTCGATGATGTAGTGATCGTTGACGGTGAAGCTGCCGCCGGGCAGGTTTTCATAGAGGGAATGCCATTTTTCCTCGGTGGTCTTCAATTCGTACTCGGTCCGCTCACGCTCCTCGATCTGATCCTCCAGTTCTCCGACCTTGCGCTGAAGCTCGAAGCGGGCGGTTTCCAGTTCCCCGTTCATCCCTCTCAGGTTCTCGTAGGAGGTTTGCAGATTGGCCACCATGTCATTCAACGCCTGCTCGATGACACCCCATTCGTCGTCCCTTTCGAGCCGGATCCTCGTGTCCAGATTCCCCTCTCTGATGGACTCGATCCCACGGCGAATCAGGTCCATGGGACGACGGATGTTCGTCAGGATGAAATATGCCGAAAAGAGGGCAAGCAGAGATATAACCACCACGGAGGTTACAACGATGAGGCCCCGTGACGCTCCCATGACCTGGGTTAGCTGCGTCAAGGCTTCTCCGGTTGTCCGGGATACTCCCGCGTCAACAGCCTTCATGTCCTCAACGAGGTCCTTTTTCACCTCGGTAACGCGTGCAAGACGTCTATCCAGTTCGGCAAGGGCCTGGACCAGCAGTACCGTATCTTTTCGGTACGCGGTCACCTCTTCCATCAGCCGCGTGCCGTAGCCTGCGATCCGTGGTTCCGAGGCGGTAATGGTCCGCATCCTCATGTGGAGATCGTCGAGAAGTGACAGCAGAATATAGTCCTGTCCCCTCCCTTCCACTCCCGGTTGCCGCAGGCAGAGTTTTACGTGCTCCAGGGAAATCTGCAGCAGTGTCTCCCGGTATCCCGGTATGATGATGCTGAGCTGTTCCAGGATTGACGCGTCCTTTCCGTCCATTACGCGGGAGATGAGTTTCTCGGAAAGGGTTTCTTCAAGGGCTGTCAGCTGCTTGTTCAGTTTCAGCTCCCGTGCATCGAGCCTTTCCGAATGCTCCTTCACGACCGCGCACATCCCGAAAAACGAACCGAGAACCCCGGTGAGTTCCCGGAGGTGCTTCTTCAGAACGGGATTGCCGCCGTGCGACTCCAGACCGGCGGCGGAAGCCGCGATTCTTTCTCCCTCCTTCCGGACATCCTGTACTCCGTAGAGGAAGGTGTCGACGAGTAGATTGGTATCCGACAACACCTTGCCGAGATCCCTTCCCAGTTGCTCATTGGCGATAACCCCGGTGATGTTTTCATCGATGAGTGTCTTCGACACCCCCTCCATGTTGCGGAAAACATGGAGCACCGTCAGCACGATCCCGCCGAAGGCAAGGAAGAACAGAACGTTCATCAGCATCAGCTTCCGGATCATTCCGAATTTGAACAAGCCCGAGCCCTTTCCCATTCCTGCTCCAGTTCTCCGCGTTTATTCTTCCGTTTGCACCAGTTCGGTGCCCACCAGCAGAACGGGGCGCGGCCTGATTCCCATTGCTCTCATGACCGTCACGTTCAAGACGCGCTTCCCCTGTTGATTTCGCACAATGGGAACCGCCGAAACCGGCGTGCCCCGCACAATCTTCAGAAGCATCCGCGCCGCGGTTTGCCCCTGCTCCCGGCCGGTCTTCACCACCGCGCAGAGCAGTCCGAACCGGATATTGAACTCGTTCATTCCAATGACGGGCTTGCCGAAGGCACGGGTCAGCACACGGAAGCTCTCCTTTTCGGCCAGGGGCCGCCCATCCCGTGCGGTCAGGCCCTCCATGGCAATCAGAAACAGCGCGTCGTTGTTTTTCTTCATATCCCTGACAGCGGAGTCAGCCTCGTCTATTGTCTTTACCAGCCTGACCGTGTGTGACTGTATCGGATAGCTCCCGGATTCCATACGGATTTGCTCGGCATACCCTCTCCCGGTGGGATTGTCGTTGGAGAGAAAAGCGAAGGACCTGGCCCCCGGCGCCAGCTGCTGCAGGAACGCAATGGACTCCCGGAAGTGGGCACGCTCCACAATCCCCGTCACATTGGAGGCAGGGTAACCGTATTGGATTGGTTCGGCGTTTACTCCGCAGAAGACGACTGGAACGGACATCCTGTCCTTCAGATAGGGAACCACGAACAGGGACTGTGCATCATCGTCCGCGGCTATCACTCCTTCGGGACGGAATTCCTGGAAGACCCGCCAGGCCTCGACGGCTCTCTGTGGACCGCCGGCGGGATCATTCTTGGCATTCAAGTACACATACCTGATTTCAGCAGACGCGCCCAGCTCGGTTTCTATGCCCTGGCGGATGTCGCTCTCCCACGGCATCTCCTGATGATAGCTCATCACCACCAGCACACGATGGCGTTCCGCCGCGTCCGCCCTTCCGCCGGCAAAAACGCACAGCAGAAGGAAACTTACTACTGTCAAGCATCGAATTGATGTGTGCATGGTCAGCCTCCCGTAGCGCTCCCCTCCCTCTCCTACTTTTCCGACGTTATCAGTTCCACTCCCCGGAGCACAATCGGTCGGGGCTTGATGCCGAGCCTTCTCAGCGCCGTGACATTCAGGACTCTCTTCCCTTCCCTGTTGACCGTCATCGGGATTTTCGACACCGGCGTGCCCCGCATCGCCTTGATGAGCATTCGCGCCGCGGTGGCGCCCTGCTCCTGCCCCGTTTTCATAACTGAGCTCATCACCCCGAACCTCAGTTCATGGGAAATACCGGAAAATGTCGGTTTGCCGAACGCCTCTACCAGAGTGGGAATCACTTCCCGTGACGAAAGGGCCGTGCCGTCCGCAGCGGGAAGACCTTCCATGGGCGTAATGAGAAGAGCGTCACACCCGTCCCTGATTTCTCGAATCGCGGCAATGGCTTCAGGAAGCGTCCTGGGAAACCTGCTGTCCAACAATTTCGCTGTCAAGGATCCGGCCTGTCGTCGCAATTGCCGAATATCTCCGCGAGAAGTATCGTCATTCTTGGCGATGATGCAGAAGGTTTTGACGGAAGGAACCAGTTGCCGGATGAAGGAAATCGACTCGGCGTAATGTCCCCGTTCCAGGATGCCCGACACGTTGCCGGCGGGATAGCCGTATAGCTCAGGCTCCTCGTTCACCCCGCAGAACATGACCGGCGTCTTCACCCTGTCCTTCAGAAAGGGGACGACGAACAGGGACTGGGCCGCGTCATCCGCGGCGATTACGCCGTCGGGCTGGTATTCCCGATACACCTCATAAACCCGCCGGGCCTGCTTTTCACCACCGGCCATGTTGTTTTTCGTGTCGAGATACTCGTACCGAACCTCCGATACCGCACCCAGCGCGGAGTCGATCCCATCACGGATCTCCCTGCCCCACGAGTATGCCTCGTGGTAGCTCATGACAACCAGAACCTTGTAGGGAGGGTGACCGCCCGCGTCGGCAACGGATGAACAGAAACCGAGAAGGCAGATTGCGGCAATCCACATACCCCTCAATACAACCATGTTTTCTCCCATAAAGATTTTATTGCCGGCCCAACGTAGGAACGATTCCGGCGACGTCACATAGCATCCGTAAAACGGCAGTTGGAGTCGTTCTCTTCGGACGACTCCAACTGCCGAATATGGGAACATGTGGTTCTTATCGGCGGAAACTCGCATATCTTAATGAAAAAGTTGCTGCTCCGCAAAGCGCTACGGCAGCACCGGCTTTGCGGATCGCGACGGAAGAAGGGCAAGGGTCAAGCGGAGGGAATGAAACATGATCCATACCAGAAGCGTGGCGACCGGGTGTACGGGGCCGCGGGCAAGGAATCTCCTCCATCGGCGGTCGAAATGCTCCAGGTAGGAAAACCGCGTCTGCCCGGGCGGTGTCCCTGTGCGGAAATTGCGGAGCACATCCATGCAGAAGGCCGTTTGCCAGGCATTTTCACAAACGTACCTCCCCACGGCGCGCCAGAAAGACCACCTTTCACGCAGGGTCAACTCGGTGAGCAGCAGGTTGATCCGGGCAAGAAAAGTGGGCAGATTCAGGGGGGTTGCGTCACGTTGACAGGCGTAGACTCCCCGCATCCGCCCGATGAAATCCTCTCGACCGACGGCCGTGAGGGTCATGAGAATGCCGTTGAGAAAATGACGCGCACCCTCTCCTTCGGCCTCGAATCGGCGCGCCGATGTCCATACCTCGGTCGGGAGCAGGATCCACGACCCTCGTTCACGAACGATTTCCGCGAAAAGCGTATCCTCCATCATCGGGCATGATTCGTCGAACGGTCCTGCTTCGCGGAAGAAACCCCGATGCATGAGAAAACCCTGGTCTCCATGGATGCACCCCTCCCTGTCAAGACGGGCCTTGCATTCAAGGAAATAGTAGAAGCGGGCGCGGGAGTCGCGGCTGCGTCGAAACCGGAGCGGAAAGCGACCCGCGAATCGATGGCTCGCATTCTCCGCGACACACGTCATCACTGCGTCAAGCCCCTTTCTCACGGCATGTTCGTCCTGAAACCGGGAATCCGCATGAAGAAACAGGAGGTATTCTCCCCGCGAAGCGCGAGCGCCCGTATTCATCTGACGTGCCCGACCCTTTTCACTGGTGACGACGATGACGGGAAACGGCAGGGCGCCGGCATATCCCCGAATCACCTCAACCGTGCCGTCCGTTGAGCCGCCGTCGCAGATGACGACCTCCAGATCGACGTTGTGCTGCAGAGCCAGGCACCGCAGGAGATCGCCGATACCGTCGACCTCATTAAAGACCGGAATCACAACCGAGATATCGCACGTTCCAGCGAAGCCGTTCATTGTACCTATCCCCGTTTCCGAAAAACAGTGATGTCATCTTAATAATTCAACAGAGGGATGAAAAGGCTTTTCTCCTCTCTCCCACTCGATATGTGAACGCGTACATCAGAGGAGCGCCTTCATGTGCACATCAGCCCGCGGAGAGTCCGCTCCGATAGCAACGAAGCGCGCGAAACAGGGACACCCACCGATGCCGTCAACAAGTTCATCCTTGACCTGAAAGGAAATTCCATGGAGAATAGCGCCTCCAACGACACTCTCTCCAGGGGAAAGAACGATGGATACCGACGAGAACAAGAAGGATCTGCTGAAATGGGATGGGCGATTCCGCTCTGAAGAGTGCGTGCTGGGTTCCGAGCCGTCCGTCTATCTGGCCGACACTATTTCTCTCATTACTTCAATGGTACCGGGGAAGAGAGCCCTCGACATCGCCTGCGGCGAAGGGAGAAACAGTATCTTCCTGGCAAAGCGCGGTTTCCGGGTGCTCGGGCTTGACATCTCGGAGGCGGGCCTGGAAAAAGCCCGCGGCTGGATGGAACGGGAAGGACTGGCAATCGACTTCCGGCTTGAGAACCTTGAAGGATATGTATTCAGGGAGAAGTTCGATCTGATCATCAACTTCAATTTCCTGCTCAGGGATCTGATCCCGAAGGCGGTGGATGCGCTGAATCCCCGTGGGGTCATCGTCTTTGACACGCTGGTCGATTCCCCCTATGTGCCGAATACGCATAAAAAGGAGTACCTGCTGCATCCCGGCGAACTTGTCCGCATCTTCTCCGACTTTGAAGGAGATATCTTTCTTCCCGAAGAGAGGCTCCACGACCCGATGCCCACCGCGAAACTGATTTTCCGGAAGAAGTAGCGAAAGCGCCGCAGTTCGATAACCGTCAAAAAAAGAAGAATCCATTCTAATTGATCGCAAATTGGCCTCAATTTTCACTATCAATCTTGACTCTCCTCATACGCTTCGTTATAGTAGGCAATCTCTAAGTGGTTGTATCGTTCGTCTTCAGGGTTCCCTGGCCACCGTGAATCTGCTGCACTCCCTCCTCTCATGGGCACATCAGGACCTGCACCAGTAGTATGTATCGTATCGATGGTCACGCGACCCCTTTTTGCCCGGAAACACCCCTCATCACCCAGAGATATACTTTCGCAAGGAGACATGGAACATGAGCTCGAATCTCAAATCCTGGCAACGGACCGCCATCAGAAACAACATGGCCAACTACCGCCGTGCCCAGGACAATTACGCCGTCATGCACAAGCAGGTAATTGATCTGGAAAACGGGTACAAGGCGTTTTCCCTGGTGAGCCCCCCCATCGGTTCCCCCGTGGCGCGCAGGAGAATCAAGCTCATTATGGAGGACAACATCCAGCCCGGACTTGAAGGGCAGGAAACGGAAACCGCCTCTTTCGAGAAGAGGACGCCCCATGTCATCACCATAGCGGTGAACTATGACTGCCAGTGCTCCTGCGAGCACTGTTCCGCCGCCCCCTACCAGGAAGAGGTCAGGAAAAACAACAACTCTCTCACCCTTGCCGAATTGAAAAACGTGGTCGAGCAGACTGTCGACCTGGGCACGACCTGCGTTGTCCTGACCGGCGGTGAGCCGCTCCTATTCGACGGCATTTACGATCTCATAAAGACCGTCGACAAGAAGCGCAGTGTCTGCACCATGTTCTCCAACGGTGAATTCCTTACCGAAGAAAACGTAGGCCGCTTGAAGAAGGCCGGCCTCTTCGGCATCTACGTGAGCCTCGACCACTCCGACCCGAAGCAGCACGACACCAACCGCGGCAGGCCGGGCCTTGCCGAGAAGGCATTCGAAGGGCTGAAGCGCTGCCAGGATGCAGGCATCCCCACCGGTATCTCCACCTTCGCCACCAGGGAAAAGCTCGCCTCCGGGGAAATGGATGCCATGATGGATCTGGCCAAATCCCTGAATGTCCTGGAAGTGTTCGTTTTCGATGTGGTGCCGACCGGGCGGCTTCTGGACCACCATGAGTGCACCCTCACCGACGAGGAAATGGACCGGTTGCGTGACTTCCGGGAAAGATACAACGAGAAATCCGACTACCCGAGAATCGTCCACCAGACCATGTTTTCCAGCATTGCGTATCCGTGCGCCGCGGAAGGATGCCCCGCCGCAATGGTCCAGATGCACCTGCGCGCGAATGGAGAAATCTCGCCGTGCGACTTCACCCCCTACTCCTTCGGCAACATCCGTGAGCTGTCTTTGAAAGAAATCTGGGATCGCATGACGAACAGCGAACTCTACAAAAGACCATCAGCCCGCTGCCGCCTCTCCAAGAGGGAGTTCTGGGACAGGCTGGCCGAACAGAAAAACGCGTAATGACATCCATGCCCGAGCAGTCACAATCAACAACGGATGTGCCGTCGGCAGGCGCAGGTGAGCGAATCCTCGTCACCGGGGCCACGGGTTTTCTCGGCCAGCAAATTATCGGCGTTCTCCTGGAAAAACTGCCCAAGGCCCGGTTGGTAGTCTTCGTGCGCGAAAAGAGAGGGCAATCCGTTCAGGAACGCCTTCACGCCATGGTAGACATGGTCGCGGCTTCGCACAAGCGAGACGAGGTCCTGTCCCGCATTGAAGTCTTTCCTTCCGACGATATCAGCGCCGAACGATGCGGTCTGTCTCCCGATGACTACCGGGCTGTTGCCTCGGGACTGACGAGGATCATCCACTCCGCGGCAACCGTCCGTTTCGACCATCCCCTCGACTATGCGCGGCGAATCAATGTGGGAGGCACGCGCAATGTCCTGGACCTTGCGGAAGAGGCGGTGAAGAACGGCAGCCTTCGGAGCTTCACCTATATCGGGACCGCCTTTGTCGCCGGTGAAAGAAGCGGTCTGGTAAGGGAGGACGAACTGGATGTAGGGCAGAAATTCCGCAACACGTACGAAAAGACAAAGTGCGAGGCGGAAAAGCTCGTGCGTTCCCGCATGGGCGCCATCCCCACGGTAATCACCAGGCCGAGCATCATCGTGGGCGATTCCCGGACAGGTGAGACAACGAGCTTCAAGACCCTCTACTGGCCGCTCAAGATCTATGTGAAGTACAAATGGAGAACCGTCCCCGCATCACCTGACGGAGTTATCGACATCGTGCCGGTTGACTTTGTCGCGGAGGCGGTAGTTGCCCTGAGCTTTGACACCAATGCGATCGGCAGATGCTTCCACCTGTGCGCCGGTCACGAGCGTTGTACGACACTCGGCGGGATTACCCGGGCCGCCGCATCTTTCTTTTCCTTGAAGCCGCCTCGCTATATCAACCCGAACCTGTTTGTCGCGATACTGCGCCCCCTTCTGTATGCAACGATATGGGGAAGAGGCCGGCGCATCCTCCGCGATGCGGCAATGTATCGGCCCTATTTCCAGGTCAGGACACTCTTCGACACCACCCACACCGAAAAAATGCTCGCAGCCCGCGGAGTCCGTAGGCCGGACGTATCCCAGTACCTGGAAAAACTGTTTCGTTTCTGCCGGGAAACGGATTGGGGGACACGTCTTCCCGTGAGGCGATTATGAGCCGCATGACTCGTCTGGCGCGCAACAAGAACCTTACTGTCGCTTCACTCCTTGATGAGCTGTTGCCGCTCCGCGGCAATCGCGTTGTCAGCTACCACGAAGGCCTTGCCGCCCTGGACGGGTCTCCCCAGAAAATACAGAGATTCGACGATCTTCACCGCGAGATTGATATCATGGCCGGTTTTCTGTTGGAAGAGGCCGGCGTGCGGAGAGGCGAACGCGTCGCGATATACAAGACCAACGATCCTCGTTGCTTTCGCTGGTTCATGGCGATCATTCGAGCCGGAGGCGTTGCCGTTCCACTGAACCCGCTTCTCACCTTGCCGGAGGTCCATGCCATAATCGGCCATTGTGGGGTGCGTACCCTCATTACCGATTCCAAGACGTTCACGAACACCATCCGTTCAAGGGGGAACCTGCCGGTAACGGTCTGGATCCAGTCCGACGCCGAACCGCCCATAGACGCCAATTTCCTGCGTATTTCCCACAAACACTTCGAGAATCACTCATTCAGACCGGTTTCCATCGATCACGACGAGACCGTTGCCATATTCCACACCTCCGGCACCAGCGGCGTGCCGAAGGGCGCCATGCTCTCCAGCCGATCCCTTCTCGGAGGGGCATCAACCGCGGCGCTCATTGCTCCCTTTATCAGAAAAAAAGAACTTGCGCTCTTCACGCTCCCCTGGGCGCATATCATGGCGGTCAGTACGGCGCTATACGGACTGATCGCGGGCATTCCCGCCCTGTTCCTGGAACGCTTCGAGACCGAACGGGTCATCGACGCGATTGAGAAATACAGGATTACCTCTTTCATCGGCGTTCCGGCAATGTTCATCAAGCTTGTAAATGCGTCTCCGCCTCCCGAAAAGCTTGCCAGCGTCCGGATGTGGATTTCGGCGAGCGACCACCTGCCGATCCCGTACCGTCGACGACTGCTCAGGTACGGCGCTCTGTATCGCTTGTTCGACCGGAGGGTGGTCCCTCCCCTATTCATTAACATATACGGAATGGTCGAACTCGGCGGCAGCGCCATGATCGGGATGAAAATCCCTCTGGTTTCGGGGAGCGAGGACCTCTGTTTTCCCGTTCCTCCCTTTAAAATACGGATTGCCGACGGCACCGGCGCTCCCATGGGGAGGGGGCAGGTTGGAGAGTGCCAGGTAAAGGGACCGGGTGTGACTAGGGGATACTGGAACAATGCCGACGGAACCGGCAAACTCATGACGGACGACGGATGGCTCCGCACCGGCGACCTGGCGGCACGCAACAGGTTCGGTCTTATACGGATACTGGGAAGAAGCAAGGACATGATCAAGTGCGGCGGTTACTCCGTGTTTGCAGCTGATGTGGAAGAAGTCCTGGCGTCTCACCCTTCAATCGCCCGCGCCTCGGTAATAGGCGTTCCCCATGGCCAAAAGGGGGAAGTCCCGGTCGGTTTCGTCGAGACGCGCGATGGGATCTCTCTCAATTCCGATGATATTCTTGTCTGGTGCCGACACCGGCTGGCGCCGTACAAAGTACCCCGCAGCATCCACATTATCGCTTCAGGTGAAATTCCCCAGGGAGTCACTGAAAAAGTGCTCAAGCAGGAACTGCTGAAGCGCTATCATAGAGACCTTCATCCCGAAGAAGATAATCCGGCACAGGCCGAGATGCCTGCATAGAAGAATGCGCTGACCTCCGGCACAAGGGGAAGGCAATCTCCTCCCCGACCCGGTCCCGAGGAAAACGGTTCCTACGGCGAGGATTTGCCGCGGAAAGTGTCTTCTTCAGAAAAGGATGTACCATGGCCCATGTTCTCATAACCGGTGGCGCAGGTTTTATCGGCTCCCACCTCGCGGTTCTGCTTACCTCTCATGGGCATACCGTTCGAGTAATCGATCTGCTCGATCCGCAGATTCATGGCGCGGGTGGGTTTTTCCCCGACTATATGCATCCTGCCGTCGAATGCATCCGGGGAGACATACGCGATCCTGATGACATGAGAAAGGCTTTGTGCGGCATTGAGGTCGTCTTCCACTTCGCGGCCTTTACCGGTGTAGGACAAAGCATGTATGACATGCGGAGATATCTGGATACGAATAGTACGGGAACGGCAACCCTTCTGGAAACAATTGTCAAGATGTCCGTTCCCATCAAAAGGTTTGTTCTGGGTTCATCACGGGCGGTGTACGGCGAGGGAACGCATCGGTGCCCGACGCATGGCATCCTGTATCCGGGAGTGAGGAAGCGGAGCGACATGGAAGAGGGGAGATTCGAGGTATTCTGCCCATCTTGCGGACAGCCGCTTACGGCGCTTCCCACGGAAGAGGACAGGCCTCTAACCCCCTTCTCGCTCTACGGATGGTCGAAGAAACACCAGGAAGACCTCTGCCGGTATGCTGCCGACATTTTCGGCCTTCCGGTGACAATCCTCCGCTTCTTCAATGTATACGGTTCCCGGCAATCACTGAAGAACCCGTATACGGGAATCCTCTCGGTTTTCTATAACCGCATCTCGGCTGGCAGCCATGTCTCTATCTATGAGAGGGGAATACCCGGAAGAGATTTCATCCACGTGTCCGATGTTGCCCGGACAAACATGCTGGCGCTGGAAAAGGATGTGCCGCCCGGAACATGCATCAATGTCGGAACAGGTGAAATGGTTTCCGTCCGGGAGGTCGCCGTGCAACTGGGTGAGCGCTTGGGTATCATACCTGAAATCCTGGATACAGGAGAATTCAGGGTCGGCGATGTCTGCCGCTGCTATGCCGATGTAAGCCGGATGGAAAGACTTCTCGGCTTCCGGCCACGAATCGGCCTGCAAGAGGGCATTGAAGAATTTCTCGGCTGGGCGCTCCGGGAAGAGACAGCGGATCTCTATCACAGGGCCGTCGAGGAACTCGAAAACCACGGGCTTTTCGGTCGCGCGAAGTACGGGGATATTTCATGAGGTTCGGCACGAAGAACCGGACAAGGATCCTTTTCATCGCTGAAGCGGTGACACTTGCCCATCTGACAAGGCCGCTGCTGCTTGCCCGTTCTCTTGATCCGGAGCGATTCGAGATTCACTTTGCCTGCGCCCCCGGGCATGAACGGTTTCTCGATGGCGCGGGATTCGCGGTGAAACAGATACGGACAGTCCCTTCACGGCAATTTCTCCTTGCCATGGCAAAAGGTTTTCACGTCTTTTCCAGACAGACCCTTCTGGACTATGTTGAAGA
Source organism: uncultured Geobacter sp. (assembly GCA_937886325.1). Lineage (GTDB taxonomy): Bacteria > Desulfobacterota > Desulfuromonadia > Geobacterales > Geobacteraceae > RPRC01. The sequence goes on along the minus strand of CALABV010000010.1, from coordinate 6,128 downwards.
AGATCTCCGCATACTCGAAGAGGTCGACCCCGATCTCGTTGTGGGAGACCTGCGGCATTCACTGGCTGTCAGCGCCAAACTCCGCAAGGTTCCCCATGTTGCCATCGCAAACATCCACTGGAGCCCGTTTGCGTCCATCAAGCGCTTTCCCGTACCGGAAAATCCTTTGGTAAAGATTCTCGGGATCAGGGGGACCGGGGTTTTTCTCCGGCTTTTTCAACCGGTTTTGTTGTCAATCTATGCGCGTCCACTCAACCAGGTCAGGCGCCGGTACGGCCTCCCGCCCGTCGGCGACATGCGAAACGTCATGACCTTTGGAGACTATACGCTATATCCGGACATGCCGAGTCTCTTCCCGACACACGGCTTGCCCTCCAACCATCGTTTCATCGGGCCGATTCTCTGGTCTCCCAACGTGGCCCTTCCTTCCTGGTGGAACTCCGTCCCCCGCGACAAGCCCTGCATCTATGTTACACTGGGCGCATCAGGTCAGGTCAAATACCTCCCCCTTCTCGTCAAGGCGCTGTCAGACCTTCCCGCGACACTTCTGGTAGCCACGGCGGGCAGGCTTTCCCTCTCGGATCTCCCCGAGAATGTTTTTGCCGCCGACTTTCTGCCCGGAATGGAAGCGGCACGCCGTTCTTCACTGGTGGTCTGCAACGGTGGCAGCGCCACGGCATATCAGGCCCTCGACAGGGGCATTCCCGTCCTGGGCATCGCCTACAATATCGATCAGTACCTGACCATGTCCGCGATTGCTCAAAAGGGAGCAGGCGTCCTGCTCCGCTCGGGTCGACTTACCCCGACAGCGGTACGGGAGGCAGCCCAGAGAATCCTGACCGTCCGAAAATACCGAACAGCTGCCGCAAAGATAGCCGAGGAATGCGCCCTGTACGATGCGCCGACCGTTTTTCAGGACTTTCTACAGACGACTTTCTGATTCTCAACCTTTTTTCGATACCCAGACGTCCCGCGAAAGCCTCAAGCAGTGCAAGCTGAAGTTTCTGCGAAATTGCTCAGAAGCAGACGTATGCACCATTTCCGAGGTCGCAAACTTGAAGAGAGACATATATGATGTCGCAATAATCGGCGCCGGGGCAAGCGGAGCAACTCTCGCTCGAGAATTGACGCGCCGTGGCACAAGCGTCGTGCTGATTGAAGCGGGAGGCAAACCGGAAACCCTTGGACGTTTCAACGCCGCAATGAAGTGGTACGACCGCTCACCCGTCCTTTCCCTGCCACTCCGCTCAAAAGAAGGTGTGATTATCTGGAGAGTCTTTGTGGATGGAGGAGGCACACTAGTATCCTGCGCCAACGGAGTCCGTTCTCTGGAAAAGGAATTGTCCGAATACGGTGTCTCCCTCGATGCGGAATTTCTCGAGGTTGAACAGGAACTGGGCATATCTCCCTTTGATGAGGATTTTTTGTCGGAGGGTTCGAAACGGATTCGGGCCGCCGCGGAAAAAATCGGGATACGGATGGAGCGAATGCCCAAATTCATCCATGCGAGAAAATGCGTTCGATGCGGGCTCTGCACGTATGGGTGCACGTATGGCGCGAAATGGTCATCCCTGGAATACCTGAAAGAGGCGGTCGGAAACGGCGCGGAAATCATCAACAAATCGAGGGCCGGCAGGATTGTGATAGAAAACGGCACGGCGCGGGGCGTTACCTGTACCGGGCCGGACGGGATCCTGGAAATCCGGGCGGACAGGGTTGTTGTGGCGGCCGGTGGCATCGGAACACCCGTAATCCTGCAACAATCCGGCATACAGTCTGCGGGAAAAAGGCTGTTTCTGGATCTGTTCGTTACAACCTACGGTGTCACGGACGGATACACCCTGGCGGACGGTCCGCCGATGACTCTGGTAAACAGGGACTACCATGCGGATCGCGGCTTCATTCTGTCACCGTATATCAATCGCGCCCGACTCGCCCGGCTGGTGGAATGCGGGTTCAGAGGCTTTCCGCCGGACGAGCGAAGTCTCGTCGGCATCATGACGAAGATCCGTGATGACGAGATCGGAGAAGTCCATCCGGATGGCTCTGTTTCCAAAGCGGTAACCGATAGCGACCGTGAGAAATTGAGTGAGGGGATAGCCCTGTCCAAACAGATAGTGAGGACGATGGGTGTAAAAGAAAAAGACATTTTCATCTCACGGGTTCAGGGCGCTCATCCCGGCGGAACGGCCGCAATCGGAGAGGTGGTGGACAACAATCTCGAGACGGAAGCGAAGAACCTCTATGTATGTGATGCGAGTGTCCTGCCCCGCGCTCCGGGACTGCCGCCTATCCTTACGTTGGTTGCCCTGGCAAAACGTCTCGGAAAACATCTGTCTCGATAGAGAAAGTAAAAAAATGTTCCCCTTGCCGTTAACACCTATGGAAGAGTATTTCCTGCGGGACGATCGTCCCGATTACCCCATGACCGGGGTATGCCGGTTACGCTTTTCCGGTTTTTTTGATCATGGGCATTTTCACGCAGCTCTGGCCTCTGTTGCGGAAAGGCACCCGCTGGTTCGGGCAACCGTCGAGCAAAAACGCTTCGGAACACCGCGTTGGATGGTTACACCCGGCCGCTTCCCCGCCGTTTACTGGGATGTCGCAGCGACGGAAACCGGTTTTCCGCCGCTGCCGTTCATTGACCTGGAACGGGAAATCGGCGCACGCTTCCATGTTGTGAGACGCGAAACCGGTCACGATCTCATCGCGCAGATACATCACTGCTGCAGCGACGCCCAGGGACTGGTCACGCTTCTGGAAGATCTGATGACGGAGTATGCACAACGACGGGGAAGCATCGAAATTGGCGCGCCCCCCCGGAAACTGGAGCCGGAACGGCTTTTGCGGCGAGGCTCGCCTATGCTCACCGGCTGGGGATTCCTGAAAATGCTCCACAAACAGGTCGTTGGACTGCGTGGAATACTGCGTTTCATCAGATATACGCCCGTTCCTCTAGCTGTTCGAGAAAGGGGGGCGGATGCCCCCGTTCATGGAAACCCGCTTCCGAATCCGCTGACGTTCGAGTTCAATCAGAGTGAGACAAGGGCAATTTTCGCCGAGGCAAGGAAAGCATCCGTCAACGTTGGCGATATCCTGGTGCGCGACCTTTTTCTCACCATATTCGACTGGCGGAGAAATCACTCGCAAGGGAACGATGCGGACTGTCTGCGCATCTCGATCCCCATAAGTCTGCGCGGTGCGGCGGACCTGCGAATGCCTATGGCCAACAGCTTCAGCATGATTTTTCTTGACCGGCAGGCCAACCTTTTCCCGAATCCGCATCTTCTACTCAAATCAATCCATGAGCAGATGCGTATCATCAAGGAGAACCAGCTTCAGTACACCTTCCTGCTGTCGGTGGCCCTTGCGAGAAAACTGCCCGGGGGACTATCGACCTACACATCGAAAGATATCTGTCATGCATCGAGTTGTTTTTCCAATATCGGAACAGTTTTTGCCGGAACCATGTTGCCGCGACGCGAGGGGAGACTCGTTATCTGTGATATGGAACTGGAATCAATGGATTTCGTCCTGCCGTTGCGTCCCCATATGCACGCTGCCATGTGCTCCCACATTTACGGAGGCTGCCTTCGGGTCCTGATAAACTATGATCCCCGGCACATCAGCAAGGATGATGCGCGGGATTTGCTGGAAGGGTTCATTGGTAGAATACGTCGAACTGCGGCCGCACGTTAATGACACATGGCCTCTTGCTACATTCTACGAAATGATTGACTCCCAGCAAGAAATTATCCTCGTCAATTGTGCGGCGGAAGTACCTCGGACTTTACGCCGCACGAAGTCGCGAATAAATGTATTTCCCAAGGACTGGCGCGACATCACCAGGAAAAGATTACCTCCGCTTCAATCTGATCGTTCTTCGAATACCGACCGAACAGCGACTGTGACGGGCCCCAGAACGCCACCGCGGTCACGCCCGCCTTCCATGAGTCCGTGAATACGTACCAGGCGTTCGCCTTTGCCATGGTGTCCCCGTGTTCGGGGTTGTAGGCGAGATTCAGGTTCGTCTCCACCTTCTGGTTCAGGAAACCGTTCTTCAGGTTTGCCCAGAACAGGGTTTCGAATTTCCGGTCGTACAGCGTTTCCGGCCTGTTAAGGATCACGGTCTGTTGGGCCTGCAGGGTAAGCAGGCAATCCTCGAACAGGCGGTAGTCGACCCCGAGTCCGTACTCGATGGTATCGCTCTTGTGCTCGTTGGGGTTCAGATCGTACCTGCCGGGTGTGATATCGGACGGATATCCCCACAACTCACGCTGTGTGTTGAAATAGCGGCCGACGGCATAGGCGGCTTCGGCGCGGAAGCTCCAGTCCCCCTTGACGGCGGCCACGTCAAGGCCGAAGGACGACATCTTGTGGAAGTCCGGCACGATCCCGGGGTCGACGACCAGTTGCCCCGATTCGGGAGTAACAACCAGCGTGGTCGCCTTGAACACGGGACGCGGGTCGTACCCGTGGAACAGGGTGATGCCCCACTCAACGGGTCCGGTATTCTGCAGACGCACGCCGACGGAACTGTTTTTCAGGTTGCGAGCGGGGAGATCCGGTTCCCGGGTGAGAACCTCAACCCCGGGCTGGTCCGCAAGTGCGGTTATCTCCGTGCTCCCCGCCCAGCGTTCGGTGGGCAGGGGGAGACGATACGGGACAAGGATCGGCACCCACACCGCCTCCACGTTCCAATCCCCCTTGGATACGCGCGCCGAAAGCGACGGCACGCCGATCTTCCTGTCTTCCAGGGATTTTCTGAGAAACTGGGTGTAGTCCCACGGATTCAGAAGGTCGTTGACCGGATATTCGTCGAGCCTTCCCCAGGAGAAGCGCTGAACGCCCGCGCGAATCTCCAGGATATCCGTCGAATAGGCCCCGTACAATTCCTTGAACTCCAGGAACGGCGTAGTGCTCTGGTATACCTCATCCCAGGTCTTGAGCACGGAATGGTCATGGGCCGGCAGGTCGACGCTCCCGTCCCACCCACCTTCCAGCCAAAGGTGAAATTTCCACGTGGGGGGGGTCGTGTCGATCTTGACCCGTCCCAACAGGCTGGGATATTCCGTTGCGCTGTTGTTGTTCAGCGGGATGACTCCCCGCAGGTTCAGCCTGCCCGACACGGAGAGAAAATCCTCCGCAAAACCGGTCGATGCGCAAACCGCCAGCAGCATCGTCACAACCAATGCTTTCTTCATGGTATTCCCTCCAGTATTTGGAATGCGTGAAAACAGCCAATCTGCAAACTGCATCAGGAAAAACCGGTTCTACTTTCCGCCCCGCTCCAGGGCACGCTGCGAGAACAGCTCGTTCGGGAAACTGGTGCGGTAACGGATGTTGCCGACGGTCAGCACGGTCCGGTGCCGGGTCTTGTGATTCTCCATCTCGATCTTGAACGGGGTGGGAATTCCGTCGATTGTGCGTATATCCCGGAACGCTCCTGAACGGTACAGCTCCTTGTCCTGGTAATACTCGATCCTGGTATGCACCCACAGGTTTTTCGCCACCCACGCGATATAGCTCGTGTACTTGCGGCGTATCTTGGGTTTCACCTCGACCACGTAGCACGGCTTGCCGTCAAAGGTCTCCTCCCTGAGTATTTTGTACGTGTAATCGTTCAGGTTCGGCGGTCCGCTGAAGTCGTCGTAGGAAAAATCGGAACCGAAGAACGAGTCGTCCTGAGAAGCGGTTGGTATGCGTCGGACGCGTTTGTACTCGGGGAAATACGCCCAGAGGTCCCGGTCGGCAAAGGTATGGGCATGGATCAGGAAACCCACGCCCTTCAGGTCGGCGGGAGAATTGAAGACCACAAGGACCTTGTACGCTTCCGGGGATGCGTTTCTGCCATACTCCGTCAAGGTTCGGGTGCGCTTTCCGCCGCCCCTGTCATAGAGCACCATGGTTGCCTCGGTTTTGCGATCGAGCCCCCGCTCCCGCACCTCCTGCACCTTTTCGTAGACATCGCGCCCGCTCATGGCAAAGGCGCACGGCGACGCCATGAGAACGGCAAGAAAGAGGTAAAACCCGACACGCGATTTAATCATAGGACAATGCCTCCACAATATTTGTTTTCGCCGCCCGGCGCGCGGGAATCATCCCCGCCAGTGCGGACAGTCCCGCGG
>CALABV010000009.1 GCA_937886325.1 uncultured Geobacter sp. | reverse complement strand
CATGGGCCCTCGCGCAGGAGGCCCATGGGCGGGCTTTTTCCCGCCCCGCTACATCTCCACCTTCGTCACCACGCCCTGCAGCTTGCTTGCCGGGAGATTATAAAACTGCACGAAGTTGGGGGTCTGCCTTTTGATCGTGCTGAATATCTTCCAGAAGGGGTTGCGCGATGAAATATCCTCGATGCCGTAGAAGATGACCTTCTCCCGGATGCCGTATTTCTTGAGCTGCTTTTCCAGGTCCAGCACTTCCATGTATCCGGCGCGCACCTCGAAACCATCCAGCCCCGGAGCCAGGTTTTCGATGAGGCGGGTCCGGGTCCCGAAAGGCTCATCCGTCCTGATGATGGAGATGAACACGTTGCGCTCGTAGATGATATTGCTTCGGATGATGCAGTGAATCACGTAGGGGGGGACAACGGTGATTTCCTTGGTGAAGAAGATGCCGGTGCCGGGGATGTTCTTTCCCGTCGAATAGATCTGCTCGTAACTGAGCAGGAACGTGTCCAGATCCAGGGGCCGAATCGCCCGGTAGAGGGCCCGCTGCCCGTTGGTCCAGATGAGTATCGTTGCCAGGGGAAGGGAGGCGATGATGAGCGACCAGTAGCCTCCCAGGTGGAGTTTGTTCAGGCAGGCGAGCAGGAAGATGAGGTCCGCAACCGTCACCAGCACGGCGAAGGGCACTTTCCATCTCTTGGTGGTGTGGGAAAAGATCATGATCATCATGACTCCGGTGATGCTCATGGTGCCGGTGACCGCGAGGCCGTAGGCAGCGGCGAGATTCTCGGATTTCTGGAACAGGAACATGATGAACAGGACCGCTATCATCAGGAGCCAGTTGATGGAGCCGATGAAAATCTGGGACTTGAGGTGGCTGGAGGTGTATTTCACCCGCAAGAGCGGCATGATTCTGGTGGTTATTCCCTGGTAGACGATGGAAAAGACCCCGCTGATCAGGGCCTGTGATGCGATGATGGTGGCGATGATGGTGAGTATGAGAAAGGGGACGTAGAGACCGGGCGCTTGCCATTGAACCATGCCGAACAGGACGCTCTTGACCTCCGGATGGGTCACGATGAATGCCCCCTGGCCGAGATAGTTGATAACCAGCGCAGCCAGGACGAAGTACCACGCGCGCCTGATGGGCCGGCGGCCCAGGTGCCCCATGTCCGCGTAGAGAGCCTCGCCGCCGGTGGCGCACAGGATGATCTCCGACAGGATGAAGAAGCCGGATAACCCGTTTTCCACCATGAAGGAGACGGCGTAATGGGGGCTGACCGCCTTGATGATCCCCGGGAAGCCGGCGATGGCGATGATGCCGGAAACGGCAAGGGAGAGGAACCACAGGACCATGAGAGGCCCGAAGGTTGCGGCGACCTTGTCGGTCCCCCTGGACTGGAAGACGAACAGAACAACGGTTATCAGCGCCGCTATCAGGATCACCGCCTTCTGGTGGAGTCCCTCCAGTCCGGGAATGAGGTGCATCCCTTCAACGGCCGAAAGGATACTGATGGCGGGCGTGATCACCCCGTCGCCCAGCAGGAGAGATACCCCCAGAAAGGACAGGAACCCCACGAAAGCCATCTGCCGGCCCGGTTTCAGGAGCCGCACCAGGATCTCCTTGAGAACGATGGTCCCCCCCTCACCCTTTCTCCCCAGGCTCATGGCGAGCCAGGAGTACTCCACCGTAACCAGGATGATAAGCGTCCAGACCACCAGGGAGATGATCCCCATCACGTTTTCCAGCGTCGGCCTGGTGAGCGCGAACACCACCGTCAGGGTGTAAATAGGGCTTGTTCCGATATCGCCGAACACCAGTCCCAGTGACTTGATGATGCCTTTCCAGGCGGCTTCCGTAGTATCCTGCTTCATGTCCTTCTTTCCGTGTGTAGGGTAATACGAGCAGTGAACTCCATGCCGGGACTTCGTCTCCGGCACGAAAAAAGCCGCCGGCAATGAACCGGCGGCTTGTGAGCCCGCGTTCGCTGCACTTCCAAGAGCCTGCGAGGTTAGCTGACGGGCTCGGGCCTGGAAGTGCCCTATCCTGAATGGAATTCGCCCCGAAAAACCGGGTCCCCCGCATCCATGGGTCTCTTCATGGATTTCGGCTGCACGTTTCTGCTTGTCTGTTGCAGGTGAAATTGTAGGACGAATAATTTTCGTGTCAACAGTTATCTCGGCACACTCCGCCTTCTTGATGTTTTCTTGATGTCTTCCGCCCCCATCTTGACACCGCCTTGATGCCCCCGGGGATATAGTACTACTCAGGGAAGAACGAACGGCAAGGAGCGTGTCATGAAAATCTACTATTTCCATCCGAAAACCGGCATTTTCCAGGGAGAAGGCTACGAAATCGATCGGTGGGCAATCGAGGGGGAGGGCATTACGACCGTCCCGCCTCCTGCCTGGGAAAAGGGCACGATACCCGTCTTTGAGCCGATTCAAGCCGTCTGGTCCATTGTTTCCATTTCGAAGACGGCATTGCGGACTGACGCTGTCCTGAACACTCAGGATCCACGGGAAGGATAGCCACCTTCCTGCAGACCCGCGTTCTTCCGTACCGGTATATGCTCCGGGAGATGGACACGTCTCCCGCATTATTCCGATACCCTGTCCAGATGGTACAATTCAACACGGAGGCTTTCCCGTGAATGTTTTCGAGCTGTTGGAGACGATCTCCTTTTTCACCATTCTCCTTATCCTGGTAAAACCTGTGGGAGCTTTCATGGCCAGGGTCTACCAGGGGGAGCGGACCTTCCTTTCGCCCGTGCTCGCACCCTGTGAAAATCTGCTCTACCGGATCTGCGGGATCAACAGGGATGAGGAGATGGGCTGGAAACGGTACGCCCGGGCCATGATCCTCTTCAACCTGGCGCTCTTTGCCGCGCTGTTCGCGATGCTGATGCTGCAGCACATGCTCCCCCTCAATCCCCTGAAGTTGCCGGGCTTTTCCTGGCATCTGGCGTTGAACACCGCCGTCAGCTTCGTCACCAACACCAACTGGCAGGCATACAGCGGAGAATCGGCGGTCAGCTACTTCACCCAGATGGCAGGGCTTGCGGTGCACAACTTCGTCTCCGCCGCCACCGGCATGGCCGTCGTCATCGCCCTTATCCGGGGCTTCGTGCGGCGCAAGACCTCCATGCTGGGCAACTTCTGGCTTGATATGACCCGGGGCGCCCTCTACATCCTGCTCCCGATTTCACTCATCGCGGCGCTGGTCCTGGTCTCCCAGGGGGTCATCCAGAACTTCAGCCCCTACAAAACGGTTCCGCTCGTCCAGCCCGCAAGCTACGACAAGCCGAAACAGGACACTACAGGGAAACCCGTTAAGGGTGAAAAAGGAAACCCGGTCACCGAGAGAGTCACGGTGAAGGAAGTCACCATCCCCATGGGTCCGGTCGCTTCCCAGGAGGCGATCAAGGAACTGGGGACCAACGGCGGCGGCTTCTTCAACGCCAACTCGTCCCATCCCTACGAGAACCCGACCCCGCTGTCCAATTTCGTCGAAATTCTGCTGATCCTGCTGATACCCGGCTCGCTGACGTACACCTTCGGCCTGATGGCGGGCAATACCCGCCAGGGGTGGGCACTGCTGGCTGTCATGCTCCTGGTGCTTATCGTATCGTTCGGGGTTCTGCAGGGAGTCGAGTCGATCGGCAATCCACTGGTGTCGAAACTCGGTGTGCGCGGAGTCAACATGGAGGGCAAGGAAGTCCGTTTCAGCCTGGCCGGGAGCTCCCTCTTTACCGTTTCAACAACCGGTACTTCCTGCGGCGCTATCAACACCATGCATGACTCCCTCACACCACTCGGCGGCATGATTCCTCTTTCCCTGATCCTGCTGGGCGAGATCATCTTCGGCGGGGTCGGCTCGGGCCTCTATACCATGCTTGCATTCGCGGTCATCGCGGTTTTCGTGGCAGGCCTGATGATCGGCCGGACACCGGAATACCTGGGAAAGAAGATCGAGGTGCGCGAGATGTGGATGTCGATCCTGACGATCCTGACCGCGGGTATCGTGGTCCTTGTCCTGTCCGGTATCGCCATGATTTCGCCGTCGGCAACGGCGTCCATGGCCAACCCCGGCGCCCACGGCCTCTCGGAGGTGCTGTACGCCTTCGCCTCCATGTCCAACAACAACGGCAGCGCCTTTGCGGGGCTGAACGCCAACGTCAGCTTTTACAACATACTGGGGTCGATCGCCATGATCCTCGGTCGTTACGTGCCGGCTGTGGCGGTGCTGGCCATGGCCGGATCCCTGGCGGAGAAGAAGTATGTCCCGCCAAGCCTCGGTACTCTGCCGACCGACAAGGCGCCGTTCGCCCTCTGGCTGGCGCTGGTGATACTGATCGTGGGAGCGCTGACCTTCTTCCCGGCCCTCGCTCTCGGGCCGATCGCGGAACATTTTATGATGAACATGTAGGGGCAACCCCGAGTGGTTGCCCCAGGGCGGCCACACGGGGCCGTCCCTACGGGATATGTTAATTATGACTACCCATAGTGCAACACCCATATCCATTTTCGACGCGCACATCATGCGGCCCGCTCTCATCGAATCTCTGAAGAAGCTCGACCCGCGCACTCTTTGGCGCAACCCGGTCATGTTCTGCGTGGAGATAGCGAGCTTTATCACCCTCATCACCTTTGTCATGTCGATAACGGGGAACAGCCCCGAACCTGCCTGGTTCACCGGTCTCGTATCCCTGTGGCTCTGGCTGACCGTCATCTTCTCCACGTTCGCGGAGGCTCTGGCAGAAGGGCGCGGCAAGGCGCGCGCCGCCAGCCTGCGAAAGACTCGCACCGAGGTCAGGGCAAAGCGCCTGAAAAGACCGGAGTTCGGCAGCGAGTGTGAAATGGTGGCCGGAAGTCTGCTCCGCAAGGGTGACTTTATTCTCGTGGAGGCCCACGAACTGATCGCCGGTGACGGCGAGGTGGTGGCGGGAGCGGCGCTGGTGAACGAGGCGGCGGTTACCGGTGAATCGGCGCCGGTCGTGCGCGAGTCGGGAGGCGATCGCAGCGCCGTAACCGGGGGCACCACGGTCATCGCCAACTCGATCATCGTCAGGATAACCGCCAATCCGGGCGAGACCTTTCTTGATAGGATGATCTCCCTCATCGAGGGAGCCAAGCGCCGCAAGACACCCAACGAGATAGCCCTGGAGGTCCTGCTGATCGCACTGACATTCGTCTTCCTGCTGGTTTGCGCCAACCTGAGCCCGCTTTCCATATACAGCGTCAAGGCGGCCGGCCATGGGGAGCCGGTGAGCCTGACGATTCTGGTGGCCTTGTTTGTCTGTCTGGCGCCCACCACCATCGCGGCCCTGCTGCCGGCCATCGGCATTGCCGGCATGGACCGCCTGTTCCAGAAGAACGTTATCGCCCTTTCGGGCCGTGCCATCGAGGCGGCCGGAGACGTGAACGTCCTGCTGCTGGATAAGACCGGCACCATAACTCTGGGCAACCGGGAGGCGGTGGCCTTTGTCCCGGTGGGAGGGCATACCGAGCAGGAACTGGCCAAGGCCGCCATGATGTCCTCCCTGACCGATGAAACCCCCGAGGGACGCAGCATCGTGGTGCTGGCCAAGCAGAAATACGGCCTGCGGGCTGAGGAGCTCCCGACCTATGCGGAGAACGTGCCCTTCAGCGCCGAGACGCGTCTTTCCGGGGTGAACCTGGAGGGGAAAAGGTACCGCAAGGGCGCGTCCGACTCGATCATTACCTTTGTGCGGGAATCGGGCGGGAAAGTGAACCCCGACGGCCTTGAGCGAGTCGTCGATGAGATCGCCCGCGCCGGCGCCACCCCGCTGGTCGTCTGCATCGATGCGGAGATTTACGGGGTCATAAACCTTAAGGACATTGTAAAGGGTGGCATCCAGGAGCGCTTCCAGCAGTTGCGCAGCATGGGGATCAAGACGATCATGATTACCGGCGACAACCCCCTGACCGCCGCCGCGATTGCCGCCGAGGCGCAGGTGGATGACTTTCTGGCCCAGGCAAAGCCCGAGGACAAGCTGCGCCTTATCAGGGACAACCAGCAGGCCGGTTACATGGTGGCCATGACCGGCGACGGGACCAACGACGCACCTGCACTGGCCCAGGCCGACGTGGCGGTGGCCATGAACACCGGCACCCAGCCGGCCCGGGAGGCGGCCAATATCATCGACCTGGACAGCAACCCGACCAAGCTTCTGGATATCGTGGAGATCGGCAAGCAGATCCTGATGACACGGGGCAACCTGACCACCTTCAGCATCTCAAACGACATCGCCAAGTACTTCGCCATCATCCCGGCGGCGCTCCTCTCCATCTATCCCCAGCTGGGCGCGCTCAACGTAATGGGTCTGTCCAGCCCCTTCAGCGCAATCCTGTCGGCGGTAATCTTCAATGCCGTCGTCATACCGGCGCTGGTGCCGCTGGCCCTCAAGGGGACCAGGTTCCGCCCGCTGCCGGCCGAGAAGCTGTTGATATGGAATCTGCTGGTCTTCGGGGTGGGGGGGATCATCACGCCGTTCATTGGAATTAAGGCCATCGATCTGGTGGTGGGGATGTTTGTGTGAAGGCAGGCAAAAGGCTGAAGGTAGAAGAATGAAGGGGAGGGAATGAGTTCCTTTAGCCCTTCGTCCTTTGCCATTGGCCGGTTCATTACGTGGAGAACGGAATTCATGAAAGACCTGAAAACAGCGATCCTGATGCTCATCATCTTTACCGTCATCTGCGGCGGAGTCTACCCGGCGCTGGTTACGGGTATTGCCCAGGCCGTTTTTCCGTACCAGGCCAACGGGAGTTTCATCGTTGACAAGAACGGCAGGGTTGTCGGCTCCGCTCTCATCGGTCAGCCGTTTTCCGACCCGAAATACTTTCGGCCTCGCCCTTCCGCGACCCCCGATTTTGCTTACGATCCCCTGGGTTCGGGCGGCTCCAACTCCGGGCCGACCAATCGCGCCTATCTGGCAACGGTGGCTGAACGGGTGAAAAGCCTTCGGAATGCAGGCCTGAGCGGGTCGGTCCCTGCCGAGCTTGTGCAGGCGTCCGCCAGCGGGCTTGATCCGCATATATCTCCGGAGGCGGCCATGGCGCAGGTTCCCCGACTTGCCGGGTTACGTGGGGTGAGCGAGGTCGCGCTGGGGAGACTGGTCCAGGCCCATACCGAAGATCGACAGCTGGGTATTCTGGGAAGTCAGCGGGTGAATGTGCTTGAGCTGAACCTGGAATTGGATACACTGAAACCGTAACCCGTCGCCTGCGCGCCGCCCGTTCATCACCGCGCCATCGGGCGGCGTCGAAACCATTGCCAAGAGAGGCGTCCATGGGAGATGACGACAGACGACCCGCGCCGGAGGCCATGCTCAGGCTTGCCAAGGCGGAAGAGGCGCAATCCGATCGAGGCAGGCTGAAAATATTTCTCGGCTACGCCGCGGGTGTTGGGAAGACGTATGCCATGCTGGAAGCTGCCCGCGAGCGGAAGGCCGAAGGGCGTGACGTGGTCGCGGCATATGTGGAGTCCCACGGCCGGCCCGAAACCGATGCGCTTCTCCAAGGTCTGGAAACGATGCCAAAGGCATGGGTCGAGTACCAGGGGGTGCTCCTTCCGGAGCCGGATATCGACGCTGTCCTGGCAAGGAAACCGCGGATCGCGCTGGTGGACGAACTGGCCCACACCAACGCCCCCGGCTCCCGCCACGAGAAACGCTGGCAGGATGTGGAGGAGCTGCTGGCCGCGGGCATCGACGTCTATACCACGATCAACATCCAGCATTTCGAGAGCCTCAACGACATCGTTGAACAGATTACCGACGTGACGGTTCGCGAGACCGTTCCCGACAGCCTCCTCGATCTGGCCTCGGAGATTCGGCTCGTGGATATCCCGCCCGACGAACTGCTGCAGCGCCTCCGGGACGGGAAGGTCTATTTCCCCGAACAGGCTGCCCGGGCAATGGAGAAATTCTTCCGGCGGGGAAACCTGATAGCCCTGCGGGAGCTTTCCCTGCGTCGCGCTGCCGCCCGCGTGGATGAAGAGATGCGGGCCTACATGGAGTCTCAGGCCATACCGGGCCCCTGGCCCGCGGCCGAACGCCTCCTGGTCTGCGTCAGCGGCAGCCCGTTCAGCGAGAGGCTGATCCGCACCACGCGCCGGCTGGCGGACGAGATGAATATCCCCTGGTTCACGGTGTACGTGGAAACCCCCGGCAGCGGCAGGCATCTCCAGGAAAACCGGGAGCGTGTCTGGAAGGACCTGCGTCTCGCCGAAAACCTTGGCGCCCAGGTGTCCACCCTGACCGCGGCGTCGGTCGCCGACGCCATCATCGATTATGCCGTGCAACACAACATCACCAGGATAGTGGTGGGTAAACCGGCGAAATCCCGCTGGCGGGAATTCCTGCGTCCTCCCCTCGTGGATCAGCTCATCCGCCGCAGCGGGGCAATCGACGTCTACGTTGTAAGCATTGCATCAGCCGAGGCAAGGCCGGGCGCCCCCCTCGAAAAAGCGGCGCTGCCGATGCCGTTTTCCCGCTACATGGCGAGCATGGCGCTGGTTGCCGCAGCAACCCTGGTCTGTCTGCCGTTCCGCGGGGTTCTCGCGCCTGCCAACATGGTCATGGTCTACCTCCTGGCGGTGGTGATCGCGGCGCTCCGACTCGGACTGAGGCCCGCCATTCTCGCGGCTTTTCTGGGGGTTCTCGCCTTCGATTTTTTCGTTGTTCCGCCACACCTGACCTTCGCGGTGTCTGATACACAATACCTCATCACGTTTGCGGCGCTCTTTGCCGTGGGCGTGATCATCAGTTCCCTTGTCTCCAAGGTCCGCGAGCGGGCAGAGGCGTTGCGGGAACGTGAGGCCCAGACGAACAGCCTCTACTATCTGACGCGCGACCTGGCTTCCGCGGCGAGCATGGAAGCCATCATGGGAGCGGTGATCAGGAATGTGGGGGAGAGTCTGCATGCCGGTGTCGCGGTTTTCCTTCCGGATGGCGAGCGGCTCAAGGTGGCTGCCGCGGGAACAGGCGCCGCGGCCGGGGAGAAGGAACTGGCCGTTGCCGACTGGGCGTTCCGTAACCGGCGGCCCGCGGGCCGGGGTACCGAGACCCTCGGTTCCGCGGAGTTTCTCCATCTCCCCCTGCAGGCATCAGGGGGCGTTCTCGGGATTCTGGGCGTCAAACTGGAAGATCAGGCCGGATACCGGATGCCCCGGATCCGCCGACTCATCGATGCCTTTGCCGGACAGGCCGCCATGGCCATGGAGCGGGTCCTGTTGTCCCGCAAGGCCGAAGAGGCCCAGTTGCTGGAGGCCAGGGAAAACCTGGAGCGGGCGCTCCTCAATTCCATATCCCACGACCTGCGGACCCCTCTCGTATCCATTACCGGCGCGCTGGACATGCTCCGGGAGGAAGGACACGAACTGGGCGAAGGCGCCCGACGACTGATGATGGATACAGCTTCCGAAGAGGCGGCCCGCCTGAACCGGTTTGTGGGCAACCTGCTGGACATCACCCGTCTGGAAGCGGGCGCGGTCAGGGTAAGGAAAGAGCCGTGCGATATCCAGGACCTCGTCGGCTGTGCACTTGTCGCCCTGGAACGGAGGCTCGGCGCCGGAAAAGTCGTCGTCCATCTGGAGCCGGAAATTCCGTTTGTCCCGCTGGATATGGCGCTGATGACCCAGGTGCTGGTCAACCTGATCGACAATGCCCTGAAATATTCGCCCACTGACAGTGACATCGAAATCTCGGCCGGGACGGCCGGCTCCCTGCTGGAGCTGGAAGTGTCCGATCTCGGCCCCGGCGTTCCGGAAAAGGATCTGACAAGGATTTTCGAGAAATTCTACCGGATCCAGGTCCCGGAGGGGGTCCATGGAACCGGGCTGGGACTGTCCATCTGCAAGGGCATTGTCGAGGCGCACGGGGGCGGAATCCGGGCCGAGAACCGCACGGGCGGAGGGCTGCGGGTTATTGTCACGCTTCCGCTGATATAGGGGGTAATGGGGTATGCCGAAGGAAAACAATCCGCCTCGGATACTGGTCGTCGATGATGAGCCGGCGATCCGCCGCTTCCTGCGCACCGTCCTGGACAGCGAGGACTTTTCCGTCCACGAGGCCGAGAACGGGCATTCGGCCCTGGCCGCCGCCGCGGTGCTGAAACCGGGCGTCATCCTCCTGGACCTGGGCCTGCCGGACATGGAAGGGGTCGAGGTCATAAGGAGGATACGGGAGTGGTCACAGGTGCCGATACTCGTGCTGTCGGTACGGGAGCGGGAAGAGGACAAGGTGCGGGCGCTGGATGCCGGGGCGGATGACTACCTGACGAAACCGTTCGGCGTTGCGGAACTCCTGGCGAGGATCCGGGTCTCGCTGCGGCGTTCCATGCAGGAGACCCCGGAGCCGGTCTATCGGATACATGAACTGGAAGTCGATCTGTCCCGGCGGCGGGTCGTGGTACGCGGCGGCGAAGTGCAACTCACTCCAACCGAATACGAGCTGTTGCGCCTGCTGGTGATGCACGCCGGAAAGGTCCTCACCCACAGCCAGATTCTGAGCCGGATCTGGGGCGCGGCCTATGTGGAGCAGCCCCATGTGCTGCGGGTCAACATCAGCAATCTGCGCCGCAAGATCGAGTCGGACGCCTCAAGCCCCCACTACATCATCACCGAGCCCGGCGTGGGCTATCGCTTGCGCGCGGAGGCCTGATCCCGCAGGACGGCTCTGTCCTGAATCAGTGACGCCTTCACGCCTTTGCCTTCGAGGAACGCCTCGGTTTCCTTCATCGGCGTGGGCTGAGCCGGCCCGTCGACGTTCACCCGGCAGAACCGGCGTGAAACAGCGTCGGCGACGTTCAAACCCCGGCATTCCGCTCGCCTCGGCATTCAGCCGTCACGAATTCAGGTCTTTCTTATACCGATCGGTATTTTCCGGCTTGACATGAATATACCATTCGGTATATTTTTTTCATATCCATACAACAGTACCGGAGATTCCCTTGGGAAAAGCGGAAGAAACACGACAGGCGATTATCGAGAAGGCGGCGGTAATTTTCAATAAAAACGGCTATCAGAGGACGTCGATGGCCATGCTGTGCGAGGCCCTGGGGCTCACCAAGGGGGCCATCTACGGGCACTTCATCGACAAGGACGACCTGGCGGTCGCTGCCTTCCTCCACAGTGTGCGCAGTGTATCCGACAGGGTCCGGGTGAAGCTTCAGCCCTGCGAGGGCGCTGTGGAACGGCTGCGGGCATTCGCCCATGCCTTTCTCGATTTTTTTGAAGAAACCGTCCGCATCGGGGGCTGCCCGATCCTGAACACCGCCGTCGATTCCGACGATGCGCACCCGCGGCTGCACGAGGAGGTGCGCCGGGTCCTGACGGCCTGGGAAGGGCGCCTTGTCGCCATGGTAAACGCCGGCAAGGAGAGCGGGGAACTCCGCCCCGACGCGGATGCGGAACTTTTTGCCGCCAGCTTTATCGCCCAGATCGAGGGCGGGATTCTCCTGGCAAAGACCATCGGCGACAAACGATACATGGAGCATGCGGTGAACGGGATTAACCTGCTCATAGACAGGATGAGGAGCGCGGAAGCCTGACTTCTGGAGGATACGGGGAGGAGAGCATGGGACTCATCACAATTGACGAAAGCAAATGCAA
>CALABV010000008.1 GCA_937886325.1 uncultured Geobacter sp. | reverse complement strand
TTTTCGAACCGAGCCCATCGAGCCGGAGGTGATTGCCGACCTGCTCGACATCGTACGGTATGCGCCCAGCGGCATGAATTCCCAGACGGTTTCGTGGAAGGTCATCCTGGACGAGCAGGAGGTGCAGTTCCTGTCCCTGGCCGTGATTGAATGGCTGCGCACCCTGGGGGACGACTTTCCATACGGCGTCAAGGGGATGCTGAAGGCGTGGGAGATGGGTCGCGACCCGATCCTGCGCAAGGCCCCGGCCCTGATGGTCGCCCACGGCGCCGCCGACGACCCCATATCATCGGCCTCCGCCACCATAGCCCTCGCCACCCTGGACCTGGCCGCCCTTCCCTTCGGATTGGGCACCTGTTGGGCCGGATTCCTCACAATGGCGGCAGCAAGTTCCTTTGAAGTCGCGACCGCCCTGGGTCTTCCACCGGGTCACCGCATGTACGGCGGGGCGATGATCGGCTACCCGGAATTCGAGTACGCCCGGATACCGACCAGAAAGCCTGCGAACGTGATCTGGGGGTGACCCGAGCCGCTTGTAATTTCGAACAAAAATGAGTAGGGGCAGGCCCCCGTGCCTGCCCTCTGCAGATGGGCACCCACAGGGGGTACCCTACAAACACAAAATTTTCGCATACCGTTTCCACAAGGAGCCGCACCACCATGACAGAACAGAATTTTCACCGTTTCGGCGGGGCCAGCCGCTACGTGCTGGACGAGGAACTGGCAAAGATCGTCAACGTATCCATGGCTCTGGAAATGCCGCTGCTGCTCAAGGGCGAGCCGGGCACCGGCAAGACCATGCTGGCCCACGCAATCGCCGAGAGCCTGGAGATGCCGCTTCTGATCCTGAACGTCAAGTCGAGCATGAAGCTGGTTGAGGCCCTCTACCACTACGACACCCTGACACGCCTCAACGACAGCCGCTTCGGCGATTCGTCCCGCGACGTGAGCAATATCTCCGAGTATATCCGCATGGGCAAGATCGGCCAGGCGTTCGTCGCCGACCGGCGGGTCGTGCTCCTCATCGACGAGATCGACAAGGCCGACACCGACTTCCAGGACGACATGCTGGACGTGCTGGACCAGATGCAGTTCGACATCATGGAGATCGACCAGACGGTCAAGGCCCGCTTCCGGCCGGTGGTGATCATCACCTCCAACGCCAAGAAGGACCTCTCCGACCCGTTCCTCGGCCGCTGCAACTTCCACCACATCGCCTTTCCCGATGAGGACATGATGCGCCGCATCATCGCCGTCCACTTCCCCGACCTCTCCGATGACCTGGCCCATGCCGCCATCAACGCCTTCTACCGTCTCCGCCTGCTCGACGACGTGGAAAAGAAGCCGGCCACGCGGGAACTGATCAACTGGATCAGGGCGCTGAAGGCCGATCCCGACTTCCGCGTCGAGGCGCTGAGCGAAAGGGCGCTCCCCTACTTGGGGGTCCTGTTCAAGAAGTCCGGCGATCTGGAAAAAGCGGCGCTGGCGAAGGCGTACTGATCGCCACGGAGGCCCGACCATGTTCGTACCCTTCTTTTACGCCCTGCGGGACCGGGGCGTCCCGGTGACACCCACCGCCTTCCTGCGGCTGCAGAAGGCCCTGTGTATGGGAATGATATCCTCGCTGGACGATTTCTACACCGTGGCCCGGGCGATCCTGGTCAAGAGCGAGCGGGATTTCGATACCTACGACCGGGTCTACGCCGAGCTGTTTGCCGGGGCCGACCCCCCTTCCCTGGAGGGGCTGAGCCTGGACGAGGCGGCCCGGGCCCTGCTGGAGCAGTGGGTCAATGTCCCGGTGGACCTGGCCAAGGCCCTCGGCCTCAGCGAAAAGGAGCTGCAGCGCCTGAGCGCGGCAGAACTGGAGCAGTACCTCCTCGACCGGCTGAAGGATCAGAAAGCGGTCCATTACGGCGGACGCAAGTGGGTCGGCACCGGTGGGGTCTCGCCTGTCGGTCATTCGGGAAACCGTCCCGGCGGGATGAGGATTGGCGGCGCGTCGCGGGGCCGTTCCGCATCCAAGGTGGCATTGGAGCGGCGCTATCGGGACTACTCGCGCACTGCGCCCCTTACCCGCTCCCAGATGGGAGAGGCCTTGAAGCGTCTGCGGCGCCTGGTTCCGGAAGGCCCGCGGGACGTGTTGAACGTGGAGAAGACGGTCTACCAGACCATGCGGAACGCCGGGGAGATCGATATTGTGTTCGACCGGCGCCTGGCGGACCGGCTCAAGATCCTCCTCCTCATCGACAACGGCGGCTGGTCCATGGAACCGTACGTGGAGACGGTCCGCGCTCTATTCCACTATGCCCGGGCCCAGTTCAAGGACCTGACCATACGCTACTTCCATAACACGGTAGGCGACCGGGTCTGGTGCGATCCGGAGCGCCGCAGCCGTCCCGAGGAGGTGGAGGACCTGGTCCGGCGCGACCCGGACACCCGGCTTATCTTCGTCGGTGACGCCAGCATGGCGCCCGAGGAACTGCTGGACATAGACGGCTCCATCATGCTTGAGTACCGCCAGAAGCAGCCGAGCATCGAACGCCTCAAGACCCTTGCCTCCACCTTCCGCCATACGGCCTGGCTCAACCCCATGACCTCGTCCCTATGGGATCACGGCGAGACGATCACCCATATCCGGAAAATCATCCCCATGTTCGATCTCAACCTGGAGGGGCTGGAAAAGGCGGTGCGCCACCTGACTGCCCGGTGATTTGATCGACCGGCATTTGCCGGTAGACTGTTTCGAGAAAAAGGGGGCTTCTTTAAACGCCAGTAACCAGGAGGTGCTGTATGGGACACCTTGTTGGAAAAGACATTTTTCGTGAACTGGGCGCAAAGATAGACGGCATGGAAATGCGCGTTCCCTGGAACGACAGACTGCGCGCCGTCCTGGAAGAGCTCTACACCAGGGAAGAGGCGGACGTGGTGATTAAAATGCCCTACGGGCTGTCCACCATCGAGCTGCTGACAACGGCCACCGGCTACGAAGAGTCGCAGCTGCGGCGGATTCTCGACAACTTGACCGCGAAGGGCCTGGTCGTCGACATCTGGATCAACGAAGCCTATCACTACTCCCCCTCTCCTCTGGTCGTCGGGATATTCGAATTCACCATGATGAGGATGGCGCCGGATGCCGACACCAGGAAATGGGCGAAGCTGCTCCATGACTATATGGAAGGAGACGATGCCTTCCTGGAGGGCAATCTCGGCAAAGGAGAAAAGATATCTTTCTTGCGGGCGATGCCCCACGAGAGCGCTATCGCGCCTTCCGAGTATTTCGAGGTCCTGGACTACGAAAAGGCCTCGGCCCTGATTGCCGAAGCCGACAGATTCGCCATCGGCATCTGCAGCTGCCGGCACGAAAAGATGCACCTGGGCGAGAAGAAGTGCGACGTCCCGCTGGAGAGCTGCACCCAGTTCGGTTATGCGGCTGATTTCATGATCCGGCACAATCTGGCGCGCGAAGTGAGCAGGTCGGAGATGGAGGAGCACTTCATCAAGTCGAAGGAGAGAGGGCTGGTGCTGGCCGCCGACAATGTGCGGAAAAACATGCGCTTCGTCTGCCACTGCTGCAAGTGCTGCTGCGGCCCGATGCTGGCCATCAGGGAGTATGGCTATCCCAATGCGGTGGTCACCTCCAATTTCATTGCCGGGATACAGGAGGATACGTGCGTGGGCTGCGGATTGTGCGCCAAGGCCTGCCCCATCAACGCAATCGCCATGGTTCCCCTGGAAAAGCCCGAATCAAGGAAGAAACAGGATGCCCGTGTCGATACCTCCCTGTGCGTGGGCTGCGGGGTGTGCGCCCTGAAATGCCCGACAAGGTCCTGCCTGCTGACGAAGCGGGGCCGGAGAGTGATTCATCCCGAAACGACCTTCGAACGGGTCATGCTGCAGAGCCTGGAAAAGGGGACCCTGCAGAACCAGATCTTCGCCGATCCACGCACCATCAACGAAAAGTTCATGCGCGCCTTTGTCGGGGCTTTCCTGCGCTTTCCGCCGGTGAAGAAGGCGCTTTTGAGCGACCGGCTGAGGTCGCGGTTTCTTGCCGCCATGAAGGATGGCGTGGTGAAACAGGGCAAGGGATGGGTCCTGGACATGTGATGATTTAAGGTGGATAGCCTGAAGGCTGAAGGTTTCCGTATGATCAAGGGAGGGAGCATATGTCACAGGATTTTCCTCAACCGAGGTTCATCACCACCAACGGCATCCGCATGGCGTTCTACGAGCAGGGAACCGGCTTCCCGGTTGTCCTCTGTCACGGTTTTCCGGAACTGGCCTATTCCTGGCGCAGGCAGCTGCCGGCACTGGCGGAGGCCGGGTTCCGGGCCATCGCCCCTGACCAGCGCGGCTACGGACTGACGGACAAGCCCGGCCCGGTCGAGGAGTACGACATCAGAAAGCTGGCCGACGACCTGGCCGGGCTCCTGGACGCCCTGGGCATTGACGGGGCCGTGTTCTGCGGCCATGACTGGGGCGGCCACGTGGTGTGGGAGATGCCCGCCTTCCATCCCGACCGGGTGGCGGGTGTGATCGGGGTCAATACCCCGCACCGCTATTTCCAGCGCATGGGGCCGGACCCGATTGCCTGGATGCTGGAGAACTACAGCAGCCGTTACTACCGGATGGCCTTCCTGGAGGAGGGTATCGAGGCGGGGCTCACCCCCGACCTGCTGCCGCGCTTCCTTGGAGGGCTCTACCGGGGGCGGCCCATCACCATGGAGGAGTACCTGGCTGCCCCGCCGGCGGTGCGCAATCTGGAATTCGAATTCATCATGGAAGCGGCCATGAGCCCGGAGCCCGCCGGGAGGCCCCTCATGACAGACGAAGAACTCCGGGTCTACGTCGAAGCCTTCAGCCGGGGCGGATTGACCGGCCCCTTCAACTGGTACCGCAATATCGTCCGCAACGCGAAAATCCTGGAGGAGGTCGATTCGCGCATCACCGTTCCCTGCCTCATGATCTCGTCGGAGGACGATATCTTCCTGCCGCCGTCACTCGCCGAAGGGATGGAGCACTATCTTCCCGATCTCGAAAAACAGATAATCGCGGAATGCGGCCACTGGACCCAGGCGGAGAATCCGGAGGAACTGAACCGGCTGATGCTGGACTGGCTGATGAGGAAGATTTACCTCTGACGTTCCGCCATACGCCGCGGTTTTTCGGTGATTAGTTCCCTCACACCATACTCTTCTTGACTTTCCTAGACGACCGGTCTATTTTTCCGTTTATGGCGACGAAAGACACCAGAAGCGAGATTATCCGGGCGGGAATGGCGATCATATCCCGCCACGGCTTCAATTCCACCGGCATCGAGGCGATCCTCAGGCAGGCAGGGGTGCCCAAGGGATCCTTCTATCACTACTTTTCCAGCAAACAGGACTTCGGCCTCCAGGTTCTCGATCACTTTGCATCCGGAATCGACCGGATTTTCACGTCGATGCTTTCCGATGATTCCCTTTCCCCCCTGAGCCGTTTCAGAAAGTGCGTTGAAAGCCTGGTGGTACGGTTCGAAGACAATAACTGCAGCGTCGGGTGCCTCGTGGCCAACCTGGGCCAGGAACTGGCTGATCAGAACGAGGAGTTCCGGTTGCGTCTCGCCGGGATATTCCGGTCATGGATGCGGCATTTCGAGCAGTGCCTCCGGGATGCGCGAAGCGCGGGTGAAATCCCGGCTGAGTCATCGACCCGACTGCTTGCCGAGGTTTTTATTTCCGGGTTCGAGGGGGCACTGTTGATTTCCAAGGTGACGAAATCATCGGCGCCGTTGAGGGAGTTTATCGATTTTTATTTCGAGAAGGCGGTGCGCTAAACAGTCCGATGAGTCGGAGGAATCCGGCTTCCCGGTTTGTCCGTAAACACGCACCCGGCGGAAAAGGGGATCCAAATGCAGAAACTACAGGTACCGACAATGGCGGAAGTATCCCGGGCCGACGAGGCGGGCGGGATCGTCCTGGAACCCGCGGCGGGGCAGGTTCCCCGCCTGTGCACGCTTATCCAGAAAGACTGTTTCGTGAAAATCGAGTCCGGGAGCAGCATGCGGAGCGTTCTCTGCGACCAGTTCGGCATCACGCCCGAGTATGTGAAGGGGGAGATAAAGGTTTTCTTCCTGGACAACAGTCCGGTGGACGATCTTGATGAAGCCATTGTGAAAGACGGGGCAACCATGGCCCTTTCCGCGGCAATGCCGGGACTGGTCGGCGCGTCGATGCGGCAGGGCGGTCTGTCGTGGATGCGGGCCGGTATCACCTATCACGAAGAAGGGCAGGATCAGGGGAAAAGCCAGAGTATCATCCAGTTGAAGCTGTTCAACAAGGTAATGGCCGATCTGGGCGAATCATTCCTGCGTCGGGGTGTCTACGTGAAAACCGGCGTTCTTGCCGCTTTTCTGGGGAGATTTACGGAGGATTTCTTGCGGGAGTGCGGAAAAATAACGAAGGACGGTGAAAGAGTTACGGACTCCATGCTGTCGGAGTACCTTAAATCCCATGATGAATGGGTTAAATTCACGATTAGCTGAAGCTGCGCGGTTCTGATGCAAGGGGGCGCGCACTGAAAGAGTATATCATGCGGGGTACGCGCCCACGAGCCGGGAAAACGGTTTCCCGTACCCTTGTTCCGGGGCAAGGTTGTCTCCGGCATGGGGTGGGAAGCCGTTTTTTTCTCCGCAAGAAACCATATTTCCGACGTGAATACGTGGCGGTAGAAATTTTTTTCAGCACTTTTTTGTAAAAACGAAGAAAGTGTTTATACTGAGTACTATTTCATGAACAGGGGAGGGTTTGTTTCGTGCTTATACCCGTCATCTATGCCGATGACTCATATGATATGGTTGAAGACAGGATGCTCAATGAGCTTATTATCGCCAACAAGATCAAGGCGTTCAAGAGATCAGACGGATGGGTCAGGATAGGGGAGGACCCTATTCGTAAGATCGTGTACAAGGGGCCGGAGAGAAGAGGAAGCCATTAGCAGCCTTGCAGAGTCCCGTCCGTTTCCGCGGCGGTGCGCTCACGGTGGGAAAGAAGCGGGCCATGCACTGCGTGCCCGGCAGGAAATCGGTTTTTGCTTCCGTATGGGAAACGGGGATACAGTCCGCAGATGGATACGACAATTCTGAAAGGTCTGCTGAACAATTCCGCGCTGTTGCTTTCCATGTGTCTGGTCTACGAAACCGTGTGGCTGAGCCGGGATCCCGTACGTCCGGCGGTGAGGGATGCCGTCTCCGGCGCCATCCTCGGCGTAATCGGTATTGCCGTTATGATGAATCCCTGGCAGTGGTATTCGGGGATTATCTTCGACACGCGTTCCGTTCTGCTCTGTGTCTCGGGGCTCTTCTTCGGGCCGGTTGCCACCGTCATCGCCATGGGCATGACCGGAGCGTACCGTTTCTACATGGGGGGGAGCGGCGTCTGGATGGGACTCTCGGTCATTATTGCTTCCGGGGGCATCGGTATGGTCTGGCACCGACTGCGAAGCAAGGATACCGCCGGGGACACTTCGCTGTTTGAGCTCTATGCCTTCGGCATCGTTGTTCATGTGGTCATGCTGGCCCTCATGGCCTTGCTTCCCGGCGCCCTCGTAGCCGAGACTCTTTTCAGGATCGGTCTGCCCGTGATGGTGATCTATCCCGTCGGCACGGCTCTGCTGGGCAAGCTGATGGCGGGTCGTCACAAGCGCGACCGAACGGCCGAGGTGCTGAGGGAGAGCGAGGAGCGCTGGCAGTTCGCGCTGGAGGGAAGCGGCGACGGTGTGTGGGACCACGATATCGCCAACGGCAGGGAGTATTATTCCGAGCAATGGAAGCGGATACTCGGTTTTGAGCCCCATGAAATCGGGGTTACGCATGAAGTTTGGAAGGACCTGGTGCATCCGGACGATCGCGAACGGGTCCTGGAAGAAGCGCAGCGCCACCTGCGGGGCGAGATTCCCGTCTATGTGGCGGAATTCCGGATTCGGTGCCGGGACGGATCCTATAAGTGGGTGCTTTCCCGCGGCAAGGTAATGGCCCGAAACGAGAAAGGGGAGCCGCTGCGGATTGTCGGCACCCATTCCGACATAACCGACCGAAAGCGCCTGGAGGAACAGCTCAACAAGTCGCAGAAAATGGAGGCAATCGGCCAACTGGCCGGCGGAGTCGCGCACGATTTCAACAACATCCTCACAACCATCATCGGCAGGGCCTACCTTCTCGAGGGCAGGCTGGCGGATCAGCGGGATTTGCTTGCCCACGTCGAGCAGATAACACTGGCGGCGGAACGGGCCTCAGCGCTTACCCAACGGCTTCTCGCCTTCAGCCGGGAACAGGTGGTGGAGCTGCGCCGCATTTCCCTGAACGACGCAGTGCGGAAGTCCTCGGAGCTTCTGAGCCGGCTGGTCCGTGAAGATATAGAGATTGAGTACCACCTTGCCGCGCCTGCGCCGGTGGTGCTGGCCGACGAGGTTCGGCTGTCGCAGATTCTCATGAACCTGGTGGCCAACGCCCGGGACGCCATTTCAGGGGCGGGCAGGATTCTGGTTTCGACGGATACGATCCGCATCGGGCAATCAGCTGAAAGTTCGCGGGGGGATGTGCCTCCGGGTAACTATGCCGTGCTGTCCATCGCGGACAATGGCGCCGGACTGGACGAAGGGGTCCGGGAGCGGATATTCGAACCCTTTTTCACTACCAAGGAAGTCGGCAAGGGGACGGGTCTCGGCCTTGCCGTGGTCTACGGGATCGTCCGGCAGCACAACGGCTTTATCAGCGTCCGGAGCGAGCAGGGGCGAGAAACGACGTTCACCGTCCATCTGCCGTTGGTGGAAGGCGCTCCGGAAGACATCGCAGCCGGAGTTGAAGCCGCTGTCCCCAGGGGGGATGGCACGATTCTCGTGGCAGAGGACGAGGACGCCGTGCGCGCCTTGATGAAAGCCATCCTCGTGGAGAACGGCTATCGGGTCATCGAGGCGGAGAATGGTGTCGAGGCGGTGGCGCGGTTCATGGAAAACCGCGATGCAATCGATGCGGTGCTGCTTGACGTGATAATGCCGCGAATGAACGGCCGGGAGGCCTGCGAGGAGATTCTGAGGGTCCGGCAGGACGTGAAGATCCTGTTCGTGAGCGGCTACGCGGGAGATTTCCTGGACGCCAACCTGCTGAAGCGCCGGGAGAACGGTTTTATCCAGAAGCCGTTGCGGCCGGTTGAATTCATCAGCAGAATCCAGCAGACGCTGGGGGCGGGTGATTCCCCCTGCCGGGAGAAGTTCCATTCCTGATTTTCCGGCAGGCCATTCCTGACATACCCCTTTGCCGCGTCACTTTTTCCCTCCCGGGAACCTTCCGGTATGCCGTTGTTTCCCCTTCCGGCCGCCGGTCGGCGCAACCCTCTGTTTTTGCGGGCGGGCTTCACTCACGGAAATGATTCGATCCCCCATGAGGGCTTCATCAAGGGACTCGATGGCTTCCCTTGTTTCCTCAACCGTTGCCATGCGCACATAGGCGCATCCCTTGGAGGCGCCGGTTTCGGGATCGGTGATGATGTGGACCGAGGTGACGGTGCCCGCCACGGAAAACAGTCTCTTCAGATCTTCCTCGCCCGCTTCATAGGGCAGGTTGCCCACGTACAATTCTTTCGCCATACAACTCTCCTATCTGTGCCTGCTCATGATTTCCGGGAGAGAGGCAGGGTATCATATTGTTTCGGCCGTGTCTCTTCGTTTGAGAGATGATTTTTTTATCGCAGGTTCCTTCCCCCCACGCCGCGCGCCTTCCTCTTTTTCAGCCTGGCCACCTTCTTCTGCCTCTTCTCGGCAAGCGATATGAGGATCTCGTGGCTTCCCCGCGGGTCCTCTCCCTCGGCGGGCATGCGCTGGAGGTACGTGCCGTCGGGCTGCATGTCCCATGCGCTGCGCCGCTCCGAAAGGTGCACGTCGAACAGGATCCGGATATCGTCGCGCAGCTTGCGGTTTTCCACCGGAACCACCACTTCGACCCGCGCCTCCAGGTTCCTCTTCATGGCGTCGGCCGAGCCGATGAGGAAAATCTCCTTGCCTCCGTTGCGGAAGTAGTAGATGCGGGAATGCTCCAGGAAACGCCCCACCACGCTCACCACGCGCACGTTCTCGGAAATGCCCGGTATGCCGGGACGCAGGCGGCAGGTGTCGCGGACCACCAGATCGACCTTCACACCGGCGCGGGAGGCCTCGTAGAGGGCCCGGACGATGTCCGCGTCCTCCAGGGCGTTCATCTTGAACCGGATCAATCCGGGGTTTTTCGGTGAATGGAGGCGTATCTCGCGGGCAATCCCGGCCAGGAGCGCCTTCTTCAGGAACTTGGGCGCGGGGAGCATCTTTTCGTACTTGCGCTTCGGCGTGTACCCGGTGGTGAGATAGTTGAAGAGCTCGGTGGCGTCCTTGCCGATCCCGTCGTCGCAGGTGAGGAGCCCCAGGTCGGTATAGATGCGGGCCGTGACCGCGTGGTAATTGCCGGTGCCGATATGCACGTAGCGCCGCAGGCCGTTAAAGTCCCGGCGTACCACGAGAATCACCTTGCAGTGGGTCTTCAGCCCGACCACGCCGTAAGTGACGTGAATGCCCGCCTCTTCCATGCGCCCGGCTATGACGATATTGGCAGCCTCGTCGAATCGGGCCTTCAGCTCCACCGCCACCGCCACCTGCTTGCCGTTCTGGGCAGCATTGATCAGGCAGTCGATGATCCTGCTCTCGCGGGCGGTGCGGTAGAGGGTCATCTTGATGGCCAGTACCTTCGGGTCTTCGCCCGCCTCCTGGAGGAACCGCTCCACCGACGTGGAAAAGGACTCGTAGGGGTGGTGCAGCAGGATGGCGCCGGCGTCCCGGATGATGTGGAAGACATTGCGCGGACTCTGGAGCAGGGGGTGATCGATGGGCGCGTGCGGCGGATCCCGCAGTTCCGGGTAGTCAAGCGTTGCTACCTGCATCAGGTCGCGCATGGCCATCATCCCGTCCACCTCGAACACGTCCGCGGTCTCGTTCAGGTCCAGCTCCGCGGCAAGCATGCCGCGATGGGCCGTGTCCATTCCCTTCATCACCTCCAGGCGCACGATGGGGGCGAATTTCCGTTCCTGCAGTTCCGACTCGATCATGGCCAGCAGGTCGTCGGCCTGCTCCTCGTTCTTCTCCGTATTGGAATTGCGCGTCACCCGGAAAAAAGCGGAGCTCAACACGCGCATCCCGGGGAAGAGCATGTCCAGGTTCTGGCAGATGACATCCTCGATGGCTACGAAACGATCCTCTTTCCCGACCCGCAGGAACCGCTGGATGCCCGCTCCCATGGGCGCCTTCACCCGCGCCAGGGAAACCTCCGTGTCACGCGCATAGCGGAGCGTGACCAGCAGGTTGAGGGAGAGGTTGGAGACGAACGGGAAGGGGTGGGCCGGGTCGATGGACTGGGGGGTGATCAGGGGGAAGATGTTGCGGGAATAGTAGTCGCGCAGCTGCTTCTTTTCCTTCGCGGTGAGATCGGCGTAGGAAAGGATCGATATCCCCTTTGCCTTCAGGAGTCCGAGCAGCTTCGGCAGCAGGGCGCGCATCTGTTCCTCGATGTCACGCACTACCACATGACACTCCTCGATCTGTTGCCGCGGGGTTCTCCCGTCCACGGTCAGGCTCCGGATGCCCGCCCCCAGTTGCTGTTTCAGTCCTCCGATTCGTTTCATGAAAAACTCGTCCAGGTTCGAGCTGACGATGGAAAGGAACTTGATTCTCTCCAGGAGCGGAGTCCTTTCGTCCCGGGCCTCATGGAGGACGCGTCGGTTGAATTCCAGCCAGGTCAGCTCGCGGTTGAGGTAGAGGGATGAGGTGGACAGGTTTTCTTCCGGAGGCGCCGGAGAGGCGGGGGGGGGAGGAACGGCCGAAGCGCCCGGGCTTTTTTTCCCTTTTTTCCGGGATGGAGCGGGCGGCGCCGTGGGCGAAGCCTTTTCCGTTAACAGGGGAGGTTCAATCACGGGTTCCGATCTCGGACTGTCTTCAGGGTCACTCATGTCTTTCTCCGCATGGATGGAGTAGGAATGCCTGCGCGTGAGGCCGGGCAGCAGCGGGTTGAAAACCGGGCCTCATCGGCTCATCGTATCGCGACGCAACTATAACACTGTTTTTCACGTTTATCGAGATGGTGGGGTATGTTGAAAAATACGGATACCAATTTTACTTGCCCCATGTTACGGAGGCGTCAAAATGAGAGGAGGTTCAAATAGCCGGTATTCGAAGGAGTTTCGGAACGAGGCCGCGAAATTGTTGTGACAGTGCGTCATGTAACCTGGATACCAAAGTCCCTGCCAAAATTCGCGCAGTTTTCAAGGCACTGAACATCCGGCGCCCAAAACTCCTTCAGGCCGGTGTTGACAATCGTGAATCCGCCCTCCCGCAGCCGTTCCGTGATCATGGCGACCGATTCGCCACTCCAGCCGTAAGCTCCGAATGCCGCCGCTTTCTTGTCCTTGAAGCCCAGACCCCTCATTTCTTCGAGAATCCCGGCGACAGCCGAGAGAATGCCCCGGTTGATGGTGGGAGAGCCGACCAGGACCGCCTTGGATTTGAAAACCTCGGTTATGATGTCGTTTTTGTCGGAGCGGGCGATATTGAAGAGCTTGATGGTTATGTCTTTATTCGACTCGTGGATGCCTTTTGCAATGGCTTCCGCCATTCTTCTCGTCCCGTCCCACATGGTGTCGTAAAGAATCGTCACCTGGTTTTCCCGGTAGTTGTCGGCCCACTCCGCATATCTGGTGACTATCTGCAGCGGATTTACCCGCCAGATGACGCCGTGGCTGGGGCAGATCATGTCCACCGGCAGGCCGAAGCCGACCACCTCCTTGATCTTCCGGTCCACCAGGGCGCTGAACGGCGTGAGGATGTTGGCGTAGTACTTGATGCACTCCTGGAACAGTTCGGCCTGATCGACCAGGTCGTTGAACATCAGTTCCGAGGCATAGTGCTGGCCGAACGCATCGTTGGAGAACAGGATGTTGTCTCCGGTCAGGTAGCAGAACATGCTGTCCGGCCAGTGCAGCATGGGCGCTTCGATGAAGATCAGTTCCTTCGAGCCGATGCTCAGGCGATCGCCGGTCTTCACGGTACGGAAATTCCAGTCCTGGTGATAGTGGCCCTTCAGAGATTTGACGGCATTGGCGGTACAGTAGACGGGCGTGTCCGGGATGAGTTTCATCAGTTCCGGCAGGGCGCCGCTGTGGTCGCTCTCGGCATGGTTGGCGATGACGTAGTCGATCTTTTGCAGGTCGATTTCCTTTTTCAGGTTCTCGACGAATTCTGCGGCAAACGGTTTCCAGACGGTATCGATCAGCACCGTCTTCTCGTCGCGGACCAGGTATGAATTATACGTCGAGCCCCTGTGGGTTGAGTATTCTTCGCCATGGAACTTTCTGAGTTCCCAGTCTATCTTTCCAACCCAGGAAACGTTTTCATTGATGGGAAAATGCATGAGAATTCTCCTTTTTCCTTACATACGTCCTTTGTATTCTTTCCATGAGAAGTTAGGGAGGGGGGTGACCTCGTATATCTCTTCTGCAGGCGCTGTCAAAATGTGCCTGCTGAGACAGTGCGCCATGTTCCAGAACTTCTCGACAGCGGCAGGGTCCCGTTTTTTCAACTCCATCAGGTCGAGAAACTCCTGTGGCAACCTGTACCTGCAGGTGAGCTTGAAAGCCTTGCCGTTCGACATGCTGGCGAAGATGAACGAGAACGGCTCGATCTTCGTATCGAAGACCAGATTGCCATTGAAGACCTCCGGCACGTCTTTTCCATATCTGACCCCTGTGATGAAAGAAATGGGGTCGGCAGGACATGAGGAAAGAGCACCCACGATGAACTGGTCGCCGCGCGGCGGTATTTCTCCCGGATAGAGTCGGGCAAAGGCAATCTGGCATGCTCTGTAGCCTAATGCCAGGCCGGGGCCGACATCGCCGTAGTACTTCTCCATGTCGGGAATGGTGAGGGTCATGTACTTTCCGCAATCATATTTCAGCCCCTTCCGCTCGCCTTTTGCCTGACAGCACGCGTCTTTCCAGGCAGCGTCGGTCTTTCCCGCAACTCGAAGGGTAATGGTCGGCATGTTTTCCCACAACCCTGGAGCAGCAGCTGCAATGTTGACGGACATTCCCGGTGCAATTGCCGCCAGACTCGCAATAATCAAGTGTTGCAACCCATTAGCTCGCCTTTTCACTGTAATTCCTCCTCTCACCCTGAAACGAATACTTTTGCGTCCTGGCGCCGTGCCGCCTTCGGAAAGAGAATATTGTTTTCGAGGTGGACGTGCTTGTGAAGGTCGTCCTCGAATTCCTCCAACTTCTGATAGGTAACCATGAAGGTATTGCAGGCATCGGACGGCAGTGCATAGTCGTTCGAGAGACGGCGGATGGCATGAACAGACTCGCCGACTTCATCGTGCTCCCTGATCAGCTTTTCCAGACTGACACCGATGGTGTCCAGGTCTTTCGGATCGGGCACTGCTCCCGTTTTTCCGGCGGCTTCCAATTTCCTGATGGTCGGGAACAGCACCTCCTCTTCCTCCCGCAAATGGGCATCCATGTCGGTTGCTATCCTGTCGAAGATGGCGGCAATTTCTATCACTTCGGGGTGATTGGCTCCATGCACTTGGGCCACCTTGTGAACGTACGTGGCGATCTGCGGCAGATTTTCCCAGAGGTAGGCATGATGGGTGTTGATAATGTAGTCGGCCAGGAATGAAAGGTCCCACGCCGCGTAATTGTGGTTTCGATCAAGCGGCGTGCTCCGGGCTGCTTCAATCTCGCGGAGTATCATACCCGGGTCGATGCCTTTTTCCCGGCAGGCCGCCGAGAGGGTGACTTTGCCTCCACAGCAAAAGTCGATGCCGTGCTTTTCGAAGACCGCAGCGGTTCGGTAATCTTCGGCGACAAAGTCGCCGATGGTTCTGTCCGCACTGTTTAAAGTGGTTTGGACTGTCTTTGCTTCGTTCATTGTGTCACCTCATTCGTACGTCATGCTCGGCGAACCTTGTTCCTGAAGATCATTTTCACGAGTCCTTTTCCTGGGCGACGGACCCGGCAAATGTATCCCAAAGCCTCACTCGCTCTTGTTCCATGTCCATCAGAAAACCGCTCAGAACCCAGCGGATAATTGTAAAATTGATTGTTCCGATGAACATGGATGTGAGAGCAGCCGGATCAAGATCCCTGCGAACGCTACCCTGTCTCTGACCTTCGGCAATCGTCGCCCCGACGCCGGCACAATAGTCCGTCAACCTTTGTTTTATCTGTTCCCTTAATGCTTCATTGTGTACCATGACCTCGTCGGAGAAGATGGACCGTGGAATCCCCCTGTTGTTTTTCGCGTATGCGAGATGGCGACTGAAAATCTCGCCGAGCCTCTCAAAAGGGTTGGAAATCTCCGCGACCGCATCCAGGATCCGGAGGAGGTCTTCGCCGATTTTATCTATTACCGACCTGACAATTTCTTCCTTGCTCGTGAAATGCCGGTAGATGTTCCCCTCAGAGATGCCGACCTCCGCGGCTATCCCAGCAGTCGTGGCGGCATGGATCCCCTTTTCCCCGATGATCCGCAAGGCGGCCTCGGTTATCTGCCGCTGCCGGATTTCGGTGG
>CALABV010000007.1 GCA_937886325.1 uncultured Geobacter sp. | reverse complement strand
CCAGGGGCACCGAACCGGCGAGGATGACGAAGGGGTCGCGGAAGCTGTTGAACTGGGCAGCCAGCACCAGGAAGATGAGGATGATGGCCAGGGCGAACGCCGGGAGGAAGCGGTTTCCCTCGGTACGCAGCTGACGGGATTCTCCGGTGTAGTCCATCACGTACCCCTGGGGCAGGATCTTCTTCGCCTCCTTCTCCAGGAAAGCGAGGGCCTCGTCAAGGGGGCGCATGGGAACGCCGCTGAGCTTGACCGCGTTGAGCTGCTGGAAACGGTTGAGGGAACGGGGCACCACCGTATCCCGTTGCGTGGCGATGGTACTGAATTCGATCAGCTTGCCGCCCGGCCCGGTGACGTAGACATCCTGGAGCTGTCCCGGATTGAGACGCCCCGACCGCTCTATCTGGGGGATGACCTTGTAGCTGCGCCCGGAGATATCGAAGCGGTTTACGTAATTCCCGCCAACCATGCCGCCCAGGTCGCCCCCGACCTGGCCCAGGGTGAGGCCCAGGGCCGCAACCTTGTCCTTGTCGACGACAAACTCGGTCTGGGGCTGGTCGATCTTCACGTCGATGAGGGGCGGAAAGGCGAACATGCCGCTCGCCATGGCCTTCATCTGCAACTGCTTGGCGAACTCCAGGATCTCACGGGTATCCGCCGTCGACGCAACCACGAATTCAACCGGGAAGTCGCCCCCGCCGGGAAGGGCCGGCGGCGTTACCGCAAAGGCCTGGATGCCGGGGATTGCGGAAAGCTTTGCCTGAACCTCGGGAAGGACCTGGAAGACGGTCCGTTTCCGGTCATCCCACGGCTTTAGGACCAGCCCGGCGAAACCGGCGTTGGGGAAGGTGACCTGAAAGGTGAATTCGTACTCGGGGGTACTCGTATAGACCCGATTGACGGCATCGGCGAAAAATCTGTTCTGGTCCAGGGTCGAGTTCGCCGACGCGTCAAGGATACTGAAGATGATTCCCTGGTCCTCGCTGGGCGCCAGTTCCTTGGCCGACATGGTGAACATGGGGACCGTGAGGATCGAAATAATGATCCACGTGGTATAGACCGCCGGCCGGGCTGCCAGTGTCAGGGCCAGACAGCGGCCGTAGAAGTCCCTCAATCGTCTGAAGTTGCTCGCGATGAATCCCGGCAGGCCGCGTTCCTCGATACCGGGAGTCAGCAGCCGGGACGACATGAGCGGTGAAAGGGTCAGGGCCACGATACCTGAAATGGTAACCGTTCCGGCAAGGGTGAAGGCGAACTCGCGGAACAGGGACCCGGTCAGACCTCCCTGGAGGCCGATGGGGAGGTACACCGCGGCCAGGGTGATGGTCATGGCGATGATGGGACCCACCAGTTCGCGTGCGCCGATCAAGGCGGCCTGCAACGGTGTTTTCCCCTCGCTCATGTGGCGTTCCACGTTTTCCACCACCACGATGGCGTCGTCCACCACCAGACCGACGGAGAGCACGACGGCGAGCAGGGTCAGGAGGTTCAGGGAAAAACCGAACGCCTGCATCAGGAATATGCCGCCGATAAGCGACAGAGGTATCGCCACCACCGGGATCAGCACCGAACGGAAAGAGCCGAGGAACAGGAAGATGACGAGCATGACGATGAGGAGCGTATCGCCCAGGGTCTTCAGGACCTCGGTAATGGCGTTGGATATGTAGTCGGTGGCATCGTAGGCGACATAGGCCTTGAGGCCGGTCGGCAGGTCCTGCTTAATGGACTCCAGCTCCTGACGGGCCTTTTTGATGACGTCGAGGGAGTTGGCGTTGGGAAGAGCCCAGATGCCTATAAATACCGCCGTCTGTCCGTTGAAGCGGACCTCCTCGTCATAGGATTCCGCGCCCAGGACCACGTCGGCCACGTCGCCGAGACGCACGATGGCGCCGTTCTTCTGCATCACCACCAGGCGCTTGAATTCATCGACCGTATTGAGATTGGTGTCGGCGGTAAGGTTGACCTGGATGAGGGCGCCCTTGCTCTGACCCAGGGCGGCCAGGAAATTGTTGGCCGCCAGCGCGTCGCGTATCTGGGTCGGACTGAGGTTGAACGCGGCCAGCCGATCCGGCTTCAGCCACACGCGCATGGCGAACGTACGGGCGCCCAGGATATCGGCCCTCTGCACGCCCTGGACGGCCGACAGCCGTGGCTGAACCACGCGCACCAGGTAGTCGGTGATCTCGTTCTGTTTGAGCACATCGGAGCTGAAGCTCAGGTAGGCCGATGCCCACTGGCTGTCCGCCGACTCGATGTTTATGATCGGCACCTCGGCCTCAGGCGGAAGGTCGGCGCGCACCTGGTCGACCTTGGAACTGATTTCGGCCAGGGCCTTGGTGGAATCGTAGTTGAGCTTGAGGCGCACCGTGATGGTTGAGAGACCGAGCGCGCTTTTGGACTCCATGTACTCGATGCCGTCCGCGGCGGCAATGGCCCGCTCCAGCGGCGTGGTGATGAAACCGCGCACAAGATCCGCGCTTGCGCCCACATAAACCGTTTTTACGGTTACCGCCGCATTCTCGCTCTGCGGAAACTGGCGCACATTGATGGAGCGGATTGCCTGCAATCCGGCGATGATGATGATCAGGTTGACCACCAGGGCAAGAACGGGGCGACGCAGAAAGAGATCTGTTATCTTCATGGGTCAGTTGTTCTCCGGGGTCGGCGCGGTTTTGAAGGCGGGCGCCAGCTTGTTGTCGACCGTCACCTGCTGGCCGTTGCGCAGCTTGAACACGCCGGTCGTGACAATGCTCTCTCCACCCTTGAGTCCGCTCGTCACCGCGACGAAGTCTCCCCGCTTCTCGCCCAGGCGAACGAATTGCTGGCGAAGCGCCTTCCCTCCCTTGACCTTCTTGTCGTCCTCGACGATGAATACCGAATCTCCGTACGGAGCGTAAAGCACTGCTGTGGCTGGAATGGAGAGCACGGCCCGGCGGACCGGCAGGCCGACCGTCACGTTCACGAACATGCCGGGGCGAAGCTTTTCCGATTGATTGTCTACCGTCGCCTGCACCTGCACGTTGCGCGTTTCAGCATCCACCAGTGGGTTGACGGAGGTGATGCGCCCCTCCACGGAAAGCCCCGGCAGCGCGTCGCACGTCACCCGGACGGCCAGACCGGTGCGCAACTGCCCAATCTGCTGCTGTGGCAGGCTGAAGTTCACGAAGATGGGATTGAGGGATTGCAGGGTAACCACCGGGTCGCCCTCGCGCAGCATCTGCCCCAGGTTGACCTGGCGGATGCCGAGGCGTCCGGAAAACGGCGCGCGAATCGTCTTTTTCGCGATGGTCGTTCGGACGATGTTGGCCTGGGAGACCGCCTGCTCATGATTGGCCACTGCTTTGTCATAATCGGCCCGGGAAACGATCTGACCCTTGACCATCTTGGCGGCCCGATCCAGTTCGGTGCGGGCCAGTTTCGCCTGTGCCGTTAATCCCGGCAGCTGGGCCTCTTCCGCGGTAGTGTCCTGACGAATCAGCACATCGCCTTTTTTCACGCTCCTGCCGGCTTCGAAGGAAATCGCGGCGACCTTGCCCGCCAGCTCGGCGGAAACCGTAACACCCTGGACCGCGGCCAGAGAACCGACGGCGGTCAGCGAGGTTTCCCATGTCTCGGACCGGGCATGGTCGGCGGTAACTGCCTGTGGCGGCGGGACAGCTTTTTTGGCCTGGTCGATCATGGCCCTGACCTGGAGCGCCTTGATGCCGGCCAGCAGGCCTGCGATGACGAGGAGTCCGACGACGGCGAGAATGATACGTTTCTTCATATCTTGATGGCTCCTGAGATTATGTGAAGATGCACAAATGTAACTAATCAGCACATTCTGAAAATGCAGGCAAAATTCCCCCGCCCCTTGCGGGAGGGGGTCAGGGGGTGGGCGAATTGGCCATGTCCGACTCAGCTTGTGGCGTCACCCACCCCTCAGTCCCCTCCCGTCAAGGGAGGGGAAGCAAATTTTTCCTGCTGTGGAACTATACTGAACAGTTACGCGCAAATAAACTACCCGTCACTATCTTCCCTGTTCCCCGCCGTACCCCGGTTCCACCAGCCGCCGCCCAGGGCCTGGAACAGCGCCGCGGTATCGGCGAAGCGGACAGCCCGGGCCCGTATCAGGTTGGTGCGCGCCACCTGATACTGACGCTGTGCAACCAGCAGCGAGAGGTAATTGACCGATCCGATCCTGAACTGGCTTTCAACGGATGAAAGAGTCTCCCGCGCGGAGGCTTCGGCGTCGGCCTGGGCGCGCAAGGTCTGCGCATCCAGGTCCAGCGCCCTCAACGTATCCGCCACATCCCGAAACGAATTCAGCACGGTTTCCCGGTACTGGGCCAGGGCTTGATCATGGGCCGCTATGGCGGCCCGCCGTTTCGCGGACAGTTCGCCGCCCCGGAAAAGCGGCTGGAGCAGCCCTGCCCCGAGACTCCACACGGAGGAACCGGAGGTAAAGAGGTCTTCAATCCTGACCGCGTTCGATCCGAGGCTCCCGGTAAGCGTGATTTTGGGATACAGATTCGCCGTGGCGACCCCAACCCGGGCGCAGGCGGCGTGCAGCAATTCCTCGGATGCGCGGATATCCGGCCTTTGGCGCACCAGGGACGACGGTACGCTTACCGGCACATCCACCGGGAGCTCCAAGGACTCCAGGCGAAACTCCGGCAGCCCCCCCTCACCGGGAAAACTTCCCGCATAGACGGCCAACTGATGGCGGGTTCTGGCCAGTTCTTTTTCCAGGGGGGGGAGCGTTGCAAGCGTCTGGGCCAGCAGGGTCCGCTGCTCAAGGACGTCCGGTCGCGACGCACCTCCAAGTTCGAACTTGGCGCTTACCAGGCCCAACTGCTTCCGGAGCATCTCCACGATCTCCTGCGTGGCCTGTACCTGGGCCCTCAGGGAAGCCTCCATCACAGCCGATGTGACGATGTTCGAGGTCAAGGCCAGATGGGCTGCTTCGAGCTGGAAGCGCTGGTAATCCACCTGCGCGCGAAGCGCCTCCAGTTCTCGGCGATTGCCGCCGAAG
This sequence comes from uncultured Geobacter sp., assembly GCA_937886325.1. Classification (GTDB taxonomy): domain Bacteria; phylum Desulfobacterota; class Desulfuromonadia; order Geobacterales; family Geobacteraceae; genus RPRC01. The sequence goes on along the minus strand of CALABV010000007.1, from coordinate 24,177 downwards.
ATGTCCAGGGTATAGGAAACATTCACCGAGGCGTTGAAGAGGGTAAAGGTATTCGCCTCGGCGGACGGTTGACCGTAGGAGGCCCCTGTCGATTTCTGGCGGTTGGCCGATAAGCTTCCGTCCACGCTGGGGAAGAACACCGTCCCGCCCCGTGCGCGCAGGTTCTCCTCCGCCTCCCGCAGGCGCGCCTCTGCCGCCGCGATGGTCGGGCTGTCGGTCAAGGCCTTCCGGATAAGGGCGTCCAGGGCTTCCGAACGGAACAGGGTCCACCACTGGTCGGGGATATCCCGGTCTGAGACGAATCGCTGGGCGGCGCCGCCGGTTCCGGGAGCGGAGACCGTCTCCGACGGCAGCGGCTCGGGCGTATACCCTTTGACAGTCGGCGCTTCGGGCGAACGGAAATCCGGGCCCACCGCGCATCCTGCCAAGAATGCGCATACAAATGCGCATACAAATGCGACCAAAGGCAGCCTTGTTGTAAGCAGATATTTCTTCACCATTGTTTCTCTCAATCCATCCCGTATACGATCTTACATACGGGTTGTCGTCAGCTATTTCCGGAAACCGTTCAGCAATCCCTCCACCATTGTCTGAGCGAGCAGGTCGGGATCGACAAGGGGGAAGTCCTGGGCATAAATCCCCGCGGAGATCACCCCGTGCATCCCAGCCCACAGAGCCTGGGCAAGCAGATCCGGATCCCTGGGCCGCAACTCGCCGGATGCGCAGCATTCCGCCACCAGGTCGCGAAACTGGAAATAGGATCGACGGCTCATGGTATCCCGTTCCAGATACTCCCGGGGAGAGCCGTACACCACGGGGCTCGTGAAAAATGCGACGCGGTAGTGCTCCGGGTTCGCGAGACCATACTCCACGTACATCAGGAGAGCGTTTCGCAGAATCCCCAGCGGACCCGCTCCCTCTTCCGAAAGTCTCCGGAGAGCTGAATCCATGTCGCTGAACAACTCCTCGCTGAGACAGAACAGCAGTTCGTCCTTGTCCCGGAAATAGAGGTAGATGGTCGTGGGCGAGTACCCGATACGCCGGGCCAGCTTGCGCATGGAGAAATTCCCGTAGCCGTCGCCGGCAAAGAGTTCCCGCGCCGCATCCAGGATCTCCCGGCGAAACTCTTCTTTGTTCCTGTGTCTCGAATCGTTCATAGGTGGCAGCTTAACAGTGTTAAGTGAAATGGTGAGCAGACTACTTGAAGAGAGACATGCGTGTCAAGAATTTATTTTTTACGTCTCATGTGATGCGGCTTTCCGTGGTTCACACCGGAGAGTCTGTTTTCGACCATTCTCGAATGAGGAGCGCCTCTTTCTCCTCGATTCCCAGGGAAAGAAGAAAGGCATGGTGGGCATCCGGCGCTCTTCGCTCGAATTCGGAATGCCAACGGCACATTGCATTATCGTCCATTCCGGCGGCGCGCAGCATTTCCACCCACATGTCCTTGTCCATCATGGCGGGAACGCCCCCGGCTGCGTGCGCGGAAAGCATTCCCGCGAGCACGCGCTGTTTGAGCCTGAGCGCACGGATCTCCTCTCCGACGAGAGCCAGCCTTTTCCTGAGAACCGACACGGTCCCATCCCCTTCAACCGCCAGGACTGCCCGGATATCTTCGATGGTCAAACCGGCCCGTCGGTAGGAACAGATGGTTTCCAAGCGGGTGCGGTCCTCGGCGGAATAAACCCGGTAGCCTGATTCCGTCCTCCCGCTCGGATTCAGGAGGCCGATGCGGTCATAGTAGAGCAGGGTACTCCTGGAAAGGCCGCAATGCCGGGCCAGTTCATTGATTCGATACATGCCTTCCCCCTTCGAACAGGGGCGGCGCATTTCAGCGCCGCCCGTCTCAGACTATGCCGACCCGCCGCGTATCTCTCCGATTCTGTCGGCAGTCAGGCCGAGCCACTCCAGGAACGCCTGGTGTCCTTCCGGGTTTTCCCTCTCAAAAAGAGTATGCCACCGCCTCATGGCGGCGTTATCCAGACCGATTGCTCGGAAGCGTGCAATCCACTCGTCCACCGAAACCTTGTTTTCCATTCTCGTGCTCCTTTCATATCTTAATGTGCGTCACGGCCATGACGGAAACAAGGCTAAACCGTGAACCAATAGACGGGTCAAGAGTTTTTTCACAAAAAAAGGCCGTGGGTGATGCCCACGGCCCCGCAACGTCCCTGCCTGATGGTGAAAACGGCTGACTCCCCGCGTTGAAAGCCACCCGAATCGGTGGCGCCTTCGCGCCTTCGTCTTCGCGGAACGCCCCGGTTTCTTGCATTCGTTCGGGTTGGACCAGCCCATCGACTTTCCCCCGGCGTAACCGGCGTGAACCGGCATCGCCGACGTTCAAACCCCGGCATTCCGCGCATCTCGGCGTTCAGGCGCCTCGGATTCAGGAGTCAGTACGCGTAGAGAACCGAGATGTTCGCCTTTTCCCGCGGATTGGTCTCCTGCTCCGCCTGGACTCTTCACCGTTTCCGAATTTTAATTTCGAACCGTTCCGCATATCGGCATCCCGTCCGCCTATCGTTTATTTCTCGGCGGCTTCAGGCGGATTCCCGTTGCCGTCGGTTATCAGGCGTACCTGCTGCGCACGGAAATAGTAGTAGTAGGCCCAGTTGAGAAGCACGAGGAGGCGGTTGCGGAACCCCACCAGAAACATGAGATGAATCGCCAGCCAGACAACCCAGGCGAAAAATCCGGTCATCTTCACCCCGAACACTTTCGCGACCGCGCTGTTGCGGCCGATGATGGCCATGGTCCCTTTGTCGTGATAGCGGAACGGGGCAACACTTTCCCCCTTGATGCGTCCGAGAATGGCGTGAGCCGCATATTCGCCCTGCTGCATGGCAACCGAAGCAACCATGGGAAGCGGCGTCCCGTCCTGCGTCAGGAAGGCCATGTCCCCGATAACGAATACCTCTTTGCGGTCGGTAAGGCTCAGGTCGGGTTGGACCGCAATGCGGCCGTTCGCGGCCCGCGGGATACCCAGTTCCGCCGACAGAGGCGACGCCTGCACCCCTGCCGACCAGACGATGGTATGGGACTGGATAATCGTTCCATCGGCCAGCAGAACCTTTCCATCCTCGGCCCCTTTCACCTGTGTATTGAGATGCACCTCGACGCCCATTCCTTCGAGTCTTTTCCGGGAGTACTGTTGCAGCTCTTTGGGAACAGGGGGCAGGACAGCGTCCCGTGCCTCCAGCAGGAGAATCCTGCTCTCTTTCATATCCAGACCGGGGAAATCCCTGGAAAGCTCGTGGTGAATCAGTTCTTCCAGGGCGCCGGCGAATTCGACGCCCGTTGGTCCTCCGCCGACGATAACGAACGTCATGAGCGCCCGCCGCCGCTCCGGATCGCTTTCCCGGTCAGCCTGCTCGAAAACGTTCAGGATGTGGTTTCTCAGGCGGACGGCATGGCCGAGCCCCTTCAGTTGGAAGGCCCGCTGTTCGACGCTTTGCAGGCCGAAGAAATGCGTGGCCCCTCCCGCCGCCATGATGAGGTAGTCGTAGGCCACCTCACCGTCCGACAGGCGCACCAGGCGTCTCTCGAAATCGACTCCCGTTACCTCCGCCATGCGGAAGCGGACACCTTTCCACCCGCGGATGAGCGCCCTGACCGGGTAGGCGATGGACTCTTCCTCAAGGGAAGAGGTCGCGACCTGGTACAGGAGAGGTTGAAACAGGTGATAGTTCCTGCGGTCGACAATGAGAACATCCAGGCCTTTCCCGGCCAACGCCCTCGCCGCCCGAACTCCGCCGAACCCCATACCTACAATGACCACTCTCGTCATGCAATCCTCCCTCCTTCACGATGCACAGCCTTCACGGTGAAAGATTAATTGTAAATTATTTCATTTAGCACACAATACCAGACTTATGACATTTGTACAGATCCTTGATATTTTTCCGATTCCCCTGAACACTTTACTTTCAGCCCGTTCACGACGCAACAAGGGCAGGTCGCCTTCGCTCGGATGACCTGCCCCGCACACCTTCCTCCACTGCTCACACAACCACTACAGTGCGGCTTCAACCCTCTCGCACAACGTCTTCAGCACCTTGATGCGCGCGAACTGCTTGTCGTCCGACTCCACAAGGGTCCACGGGGCTATCTCCGTGCTGGTGCGATCAATCATGTCGCAGACGGCCGTCTCGTATTCGTCCCACTTCTCCCGGTTGCGCCAGTCCTCAGGGGTAATCTTGTAGCTCTTGAAGGACACCTGCTCCCGCTCCTTGAAGCGGCGCAACTGTTCGTCCTTGCTGATGTGGAGCCAGAATTTAATCACCAACGTACGGTTCTGAACCAGCTGCTCCTCGAAATCATTAATCTCTCCGTAGGCCCGCTTCCAGTCGGCCCCGGAACAGAAACCCTCCACCCGCTCCACGAGCACCCGCCCGTACCAGGACCGGTCGAACACGGCAAGATGCCCGCGCCTGGGAATGTGCCGCCAGAAACGCCACAGATAGGGCTGCGCCCGCTCCTCGTCGGTTGGCGCAGCCGTGGGGACCACCCGATAAAAACGTGCATCCAGGGCGCCGGTAATCCGCCGGATGGCGCTCCCCTTGCCGGCGGCGTCGAATCCCTCCAGCACGACCACCACGGACATCTTTCCGAAGTTCTTGTGGCGTGAGAGAAGATTCAGTTTTCCCTGGTATTTCTCCAGTTCCTGTTCATAGGTCTTTTTCGGAATCTTCCGCGAAAGATCGAGGCGGTTCAGCACCGACAGCGCGTCGATGCGGGGAATCACGGGTGGAACAATCGCGGTGGCTTTGCATGGCTCGCCGGCGTCCAACCGCGCGCGAACCGCCTGCAGGATGGCCCGGCCCACAGCCAGGTAGCGGTAGCGTGGATCCGTACCCTCGATAATCGTCCAGGGCGCCTCGGCGGTGCTGGTCTGGCGCAGGGTGTGCTCCGCCACACCGCGGAACCGGTCATAAATCTTGAAGTTCTGCCAGTCCCGCTCCGTCACCCTCCAGCGGGTGGCCGGGTCCTTTTCCAGGGATTTGAGGCGCTTCCGCTGGCTTTCCTTGGAAAGATGGAGCCAGAATTTCAGAATGAGAGCCCCCTCGTCGGCCAGCATTTTTTCGAAACGCACGATGCGGTCCATCTGCTGGTCCAGCTCGGAAGTCTTGGCCGTACCGTGAAGCATGGCGCTGATGGGACCGGAATACCAGGAGCGGAAGAAAACGCCGATCTTTCCCTTGGGCGGCAGGAGACGCCAGTAGCGCCACATGGGTGGGCGCTCCCTCTCCTCGTCGGTCGGGTCGCTGACCGCATGTGTCTGGATATGGCGCGGGTCCATCCACTCGTTCAGGATATTGACCGTCTCACCCTTGCCCGCGCCGTCAACGCCGGAAACGAGGATGATCACCGGAAATTCAGCCTTCCGCAGCAGATCGTACTGGGCGTCGAGAAGCGCCTCCCGCAGTTGAGGGACTTCCCGGCGCCAGGTTTCCTTGTCGATGGTGTGGCCCAGCTCAGCGGACTCAAACATGGATCCTCCTTTACCGGCGGCGGCTCTCATCCCGGAGCCCTGCCGGGCTTTAAAACCCGGCGGGGCTGACCGGCTTTCAGAGCCATTTCTTTCTCTTGAAATAGAAAATCATGTAGACACAGACAGCCGCCATAAGGATTAAGACGGCGGGATAGCCCCAGCGCCATTCCAGTTCCGGCATGCGGCGGAAATTCATGCCGTAGACCCCGGCAATAAAGGTCAGGGGGATGAAGATGGTGGCAATCATGGTCAGGACCTTCATCACCTCGTTCAACCGGTTGCTGATGCTGGACAGATAGATATCGAGCATCCCCGAGATCATGTCGCGGAAGGTTTCCAGCGTGTCGATGGCATGGATTGTGTGGTCGTAGACATCACGGATGTAGACCTGCGTCGCTGCGCTCACCAGGGCCGTTTCTTCCCGATGGAGACCGCTCAGCACCTCCCGCAGGGGCCATACGGATCTGCGCAGAAAAATGAGGTCCCTTTTCAGCTCGTGAATGGCCCTGAGCGTAGGAGAGGCGGGATTCGACACCAGAGCGTCCTCGAGGTTCTCAATGCGCTCTCCAACCCTTTCGAGAACGATGAAATAGTTGTCTACCACGGTGTCCAGAAGCGAATAGGCGAGATAATCGGCGCCCGATTTGCCGATGCGCCCTTTGCCGGCCCGTATCCGATCGCGAACCTTTCCGAACACGGCGCCGTCCTTTTCCTGAAAGGAAATGACATAATTCCGACCCAGGACGAGGCTGACCTGTTCGGTTTCCAGCCCGCTTTTTTCACCGTTGCAGGTGAGAGCACGGAGAACCACATAGACGAAGTCCCCGAAATCTTCCATCTTCGGCCGCTGATCGGTGTTCAGGATGTCCTCGACCACCAGGGGATGAAGTCCGAAGCGCTCCCCGATGCCGGCGACGAGATCAACCTGGTGCACCAGATCCACGTCGATCCAGGTAATGGTTGACGGGTCGTCGGAGGGAAGGCAGGCGTCAAGGGACGTGACCACCTCTTCGCGAAAGACCCCGTCTCCAAACTCCATAACGGTAACTGTTGCCCGCTCCGCGGCCTTGTCGCCCACATAGACGAGGCTTCCCGGAGGGAGTCCAGATTTCACCGAGCGTTTCTTGAGAATCCGCGCCATCCGCCTTCTCCGCTTTTCCCTTTACGGGCGCTGCTTGCCGCGCCCTATTGAAAATTACACCTGATGGGCGCGGCAAGCAGCGCCCGTACGGACAAAATCCTGAATCCGTGATGTCTGAATGCCGAGGCGAGCGGAATGCCGGGGCTTGAACGTCGCCATGCTGCTTCACGCCGGGTACACCGGGTGAACTCCGTCGGACAGGTCAACCCACGCGAATGCAAGAAGCCGAGGCGTTCCGCGAAGGCGAAGGCTTGAAGACGTTACGGATTCAGGAAAATGTGAATCACACCCTCTCATACGGCTCGAAAAGCCTCTTGAACTCATCCAAGGCGAAACGGTCCGTCATCCCGGCGATGTAATCGCAGATCACCCGCTCCCTGCCGCACTCCTCCATCTTCCGCTGATATTTCCGGGGAAGCAGCGTCGGGTGCCTCAGGTAGGTGTCGAAGAGCTGGGTCAGGCAGCGCTCGGCCTTTACCCGCATCCTCTCCACCTTGTAGTGACGGTAGAGGTTTCCCATAAGGAACTGCTTCAGCTTCCGGTTCTTCTCCGCTATACCCGGGCTGAACGCGACCACCTGGCGATTCACCCGTCGCAGGTCTTCCAGGGTTTCGATGCGGGACCGCTCGATATTCTCCATGGTGGAGGAACACAGATCCTTGATGAGAAGGCCTATGAGGGCGCTGATCGTCTGGTGGCGGTCCCGATCGGGATCTATATCGGGGTACCGGGCCGTGATTCCTTCATGGGCCTCTCTCCACAGCTCCACCTGCTCCAGCTGCCGTATCGTGATGAGCCCCGATTTGAGGCCGTCGTCGATATCATGGTTGTTATAGGCTATTTCATCCGCGAAATTGATGATCTGGGCCTCGATGGTGGGGACCGTACCCGGCATCAAGTCTACCAGGATTTCCGCGGGAGTGTCGTACGGGGATTTGTGCTTGATGATCCCCTCCCTGGTTTCCCAGGAAAGGTTCAACCCGTTGAAACCGGGGTAGCGCTCCTCCAGCTCGTCCACCACCCGCAGGGACTGGCGATTGTGCTCGAACCCCCCGTGTTCCTCCATGAGGCGGTTCAGCACCTCCTCCCCCGTGTGACCGAAGGGGGTGTGCCCCAGGTCGTGGGCAAGGGCGAGCGCCTCGGTCAATTCCTCATTGAGGCGCAGGCGGCGCGCGCAGGCCTTGCCTATCTGGGCGACCTCCAGGGAATGGGTCAGGCGGGTACGGTAGTAGTCCCCCTCGTGGTTGACGAAAACCTGGGTCTTGTATTCCAGCCGGCGAAAGGCGGCACAATGGATGATGCGATCCCGGTCCCGTTCGAATGCGGGACGGTCGTCACGAAACTCCTCGGGATAGCGCCTGCCGAGCGAACGGCAACTCCGTGCTGCAAACCCGGCGAGATCAGGCCGTTCCGTGGATACTGCACTTGGCATGGACATCTCCTTTCCATGAAAATTTTATTAAAGCCCCGACCTTTAGCTCTGTCAACCGGAAAGTTGCCCTTGACTCACGAAACCGTAGCTGGTAAATTTCCTCAATATTTCTCAATAATTTTACTATTCCACAAACGGAATTCAGCATGAATAAACAACTTCTGGAACTGGTTCCCGACCTGGTCAGAGGCAAACTGGGAAGGAAGTCGACCGCCTGCCTGCTGAGCGGTAAAGATGTATTTTCCGCCCTGAAAGACGAAACCCTGATCATCATGGCCTGCAATCCGAGAATCCGGCATGCCATACCAGGGATCATGAAGGCCGCCGAGGAACTGGACGCCGTAGTCGCCTTTGAACTGACACGCACCGAGGGAGGCCTCGACGGCGGCTATACGGGCCAGACTCCGGAACTGTTTTTCAACACCATCATTGAATACGTCGAGCAGAGCCGATTTACCCGCCCATTCCTCATCCACGCCGATCACATCACGGTCCGGAACACAGGCGAAGAGGAGTTGGAAGAGGCACGCCTCCTCATCTCGGCGCAGATTGAAGCAGGCTACACCTCGTTTGCCCTCGACGCCTCCTTTACCCCCCTTGCCGAGAACATAGAAATCGTCTCGAAACTCGCGGAACCGGTTATCCGGCACGGCTACGGGCTGGAACTGGAACTGGGAGAAACCGTCCAACCCCCGGGACGTTCCTCGCTGACCACCGTTTCGGAGACAAAAGATTTTCTGGCAGGAGTCTCACGCCGGGGAATAGCACCCGATTTGCTCGCCATCAACAACGGATCGAAACGGGGCAATTATCTGGAAGGGGAAGTGGTCCGCATCGACCTGGCCAGGACGCAACGCATCCACCAGGTTGCCGCGTCCTTCGGCCTGTCCGGGTTGGTGCAGCACGGCATCACCGGGACCCCTCTGCACCTGGTGGGAAAGCTCGCCGACTACGGCATACGCAAGGGAAACATCGGCACGCTCTGGCAGAACGTCGCCCACGCCGGGCTCCCCCTCGATCTGATGGATGCCATGCGCGAATGGGCGCGAAAAAACAACCGGGATATCAAGTATGCGACAGGGGTTTTCAAGGACGCAATCGACGATATCCCGGCGGAAAACGCCGCGCAGATCAAAGAGCTTGCATACCGGGAGGCACGGGAGTTTCTGACTGCATTTCGCGCCAAAGGAAGCGCGACAAAGCTTGCGGAGACCCTGTCGCGGTCGCGATGCGGGTCATAGGGGGAACTGCCCGGGGACGGCGACTACTCGCGCCCCGCGGCCTCGATACCAGGCCCACCTCCGACAAGGTCAAGGAAGCGCTGTTCAGCATCCTCGTCGGGATGCTGGGCCCGCTTGACGGCTGTTCTGTGCTGGATATCTTTGCCGGCGCCGGAAGCCTCGGGATCGAAGCCATGAGCCGGGGCGCCGATAGTGCCGTCTTCATCGACGCCGGCAGGGAGGCGGCAGCGGCCATCGCGAAAAATCTGGAGACCACCGGATTCGCGGACAGGAGCAGGGTCTTTGCCCAGGACTTTCATGCGGCGCTGGCCCGCCTTGAGCGCGAGGGTCGGACGTTCCGGCTTGTCTTCCTCGACCCGCCGTACCGGAAAGGGCTTCTGGAAAAGTGCCTGACACGGCTCGGGGCATCAACCCTCCTGGAGGAAGATTCCGTGGTTGTCGCCGAACTCTCATCCCGCGACGAACTCGAACCGGCTTTCGGCGCACTGCTGCAATGCGACAGAAGGGTCTACGGCGACACAGCCCTGACCTTTTTCACCATGACACGGAAAGGCTCGCCATGACGAAAAAAATCGCCGTCTACCCCGGCTCCTTCGATCCCATTACCTTCGGCCACCTTGACATCATCAACCGGGCGCTGAAGATCTTTGACGAGGTGGTTATCGCCGTTGCGCGCAATGAAAGAAAAAGCCCTCTTTTCACTGTTGAGGAAAGGGTCGACCTTATCAAGGCGGTGCTCAAGCAGAATGAACGGGCGAAAGTTGACACCTTCGAAGGGCTTCTGGTAGACTACGCCCGCTCGCAGAAGGCACAGGCAATCATCAGGGGACTTCGCGCCATCTCCGACTTCGAGTACGAACTGCAGATGGCCCAGATAAACCGCGGCATCTCCAAGGACGTGGAAACCGTCTTCCTGATGACCTCTGTCTTTTACAGCTTCCTCTCGTCGTCAATGGTGAAGGAAGTGCATTCCCTGCGGGGCCCCATCGACGGTCTCGTCCCCCCGCTCGTCAAAAAAGCCCTTGACGAAAAATTCAACCGATAACACTACGACGCGCCATGTGCGCGCCATTTCACGATGGAGAACGCAATGAAACTTGCAGAACGTGTCCACAGAATCCAACCCTCCCCCACCCTCGTCATAGACGCCAAGGCAAAGGCCCTCAAGGCGGAGGGGATCGATGTCATCGGCTTCGGCGCCGGCGAGCCCGATTTCAATACCCCGGAGAACATCCGGGAGGCGGCGAAAAAGGCAATCGACGGGGGTTTCACCCGCTACACGCCTGTCGGAGGGACCGACGAACTGAAGGACGCAATTATCGCCAAACTGCGCAGGGACAACGGGCTGGAGTACGCCCGCGATCAGATATCCGTCGCCTGCGGCGCGAAACACTCCCTCTACAACATATCCCAGGCCCTCATCCAGGAGGGTGACGAGGTCATCATCCCGGCGCCCTACTGGGTGTCCTACCCGGATCAGGTGCTCCTGGCCGGCGGCACTCCGGTGTTCGTCCAGACCGACGAGCGGACATCCTTCAAAATCACCCCTGAACTGCTGGAAAAGGCCGTCACGCCCCGGACAAAGGCGCTGATTCTCAACTCGCCCTGCAACCCCACCGGCACGTCCTACAGCGCGGACGAATTGCGCGACCTTGGTCGCGTCTGCCTTCGACACGATTTTCTGATCATCTCCGATGACATCTACGAGAGCCTTCTCTACGACGGCCTCGCCTTTTCCAATATCGCCTCAGCGGTCCCGGAGCTGGCCTCCCGCACCATCGTCGTCAACGGCGTTTCCAAGACCTACGCCATGACCGGCTGGCGCATCGGGTACGCGGCAGGACCGAAGGAAATCATCGCCGCAATGACGAAGATGCAGTCGCAATCCACTTCGAACCCTTCCTCCGTTGCTCAGAAGGCGGCGGTGGAAGCCCTGAACGGCCCCCAGGACGCCATCGTCATGATGAAAGCGGAGTTCGAAAAGCGCCGTACCTACATTATCGATCGCCTGAATGCCATCCCGGGGATATCCTGCTTCCGATCCACCGGAGCGTTTTATGCCTTCCCCAATGTGTCCGGAATCCTCGGAAAGTGCTTCAACGGCAAGCCGCTCACCAACTCCGGCGAGTTGGCCGCCTACTTCCTGGAGCAGGCGAGGGTAGCCGTGGTGCCGGGCATTGCCTTCGGCGCGGACGCCTACATACGTCTCTCCTACGCGACGGGCATGGAGAACATCCGGAAGGGAATCGACCGAATCGAAGAGGCGATAGCGAACCTTGTGTAACAATCACGCCCTTCGGGGAGCGGAGGAACCGGTATGATAACGAAAGACATGAAGATTGGCGAGATATGCCGCCGCTACCCCCAGGCGGTACCGATCCTGAAACAGTTCGGCCTCGACTGCCTCGAATGCCAGATTGCCGACCTGGAGGAACTGGAGCATGGCGCCGGGGTTCATAAGGTGGACATGGAAAAGCTGCTTGAGGAGTTGAACAGGGTCATCGGAGACTGAAGGACAACGTGTGACAGCACGGGGGGGGTGAAGGCGCCATGAATCACGCCGCTCTTCACTCCCCTTTTTTCGTTTCGGGTGGATCATGAGGCTGCCAGGTGATGATCCCTCCTCTCATCTCCATCCGGGAGGGTGCGGCGCAAAACCGTCGTCATCCCACATCCGATTCCGGCTCGGCCTTTCTGTACCGCAATGGACAATCCCTTTCCGACAGAGGGTGGAACGCCACTCGTACTTCAGAAAGACCTTTTCCACGGCCGACGATTCCGGCTCAAAGGCGACCATCCGGGCCGGCGCATACTCCTCCCTCCCGAAACCGGTTCCGGCCGACTCGGACTCGCCCTTGGCGGACGGAGCCGCAGCTGCCCTGTCCCTGGACTTGTATCGCGACATCTCCTGCGGCTCCACGTACCTGCGAACCTCCGGATACACCGCGACGGCAATCACCCCCATGGCCGACCTGTCCTTGAATGCCGCGGCATAGGAGTCGCCGGCGCTGGTGAAGTAGAAGCGGTTGATGGTGTCCATGCCGGTCCGCCATCCCGTATATTCACCCGAGCCGTATGGCTCCAGGATATACATACGCTCGCTGTTGCGCAGCCACGATTTCTTCCCGGAAATAATGTTCCTGCCGTCCACCGCCACCACGACGCCGATGCGCCGGTTGAGGCGGTTGCGCACGATGATGGAGTAATGATCCCCCTTCACAGCCTCGGCGTAGGCCTTGCGGTTCGGGTAATAGGAATCCACCGGGTACAGCGGCAGGCTACCCCCGCTGTCCGACCTGATTTCCACCTCGACCGCGTCACCGATACTCCCGGCCCATGCCCCGCCTGCCAGCGTCAGAATCGCTATCGCCACCAGTATTGTTCTCATACGTTCCTCCTTGCCGTTCAGCGATTATTCTTTCTCTGATTCATCAGACAGGCATGGAGCGAAAAAGGTTCCGGATTTTTTACACGTGGGTCACTGACGGCTGACTGTTGCCCGACAAGGGAAGCTACGATTCTTCTTTCGAAGATTCTTTGTTTGCGGCTTTCTGCAACCGCTTGTTGAGAGTCTGCCGGGTAATACCAAGCAGGCAGGCTGCTATGCCCTGGTTGCCTCCTGCCTGCTTCACTGCCTCCTTTATCAGGTAATCATCAACTTCGCTCAACTTTGGAAGGCGATGCATAGCCGCCTGAAGCGCGTCGACCACTGTTTTGCTGAGCAGAGAGCCGGTATCGGAAGATGAGGGACAATCACCGACAACCTCCCTGAATCGTTCCTGATGAAGCAGACCGGACCGATGACGGACAACCGCATCGAAAACCATGGACTTCAACTCCCGCACATTTCCAGGAAAATTGTATGCATTAAGCAGGGTTATGAGCTCAACAGGGTATGCCGGCTTTTTCTTTTTCAGGGTATGCGCAGCCTGTTCGATGAAATGATCCAGCAGCAATGGAATGTCTTCCGGCCTTTTTCGCAGGGGAGGGATATGCACCGTGTGGGTGCAGAGCCGGAAGTAGAGATCATTGCGGAACTTTCCTTTTTCGGACAGTTCGCGGAGGTCCTTGTTTGTTGCCGCGATTATCCTGGCATCACTGGTAAACGCCGTATCATCGCCAACGGGATAATATTCCTGCTCCTGAAGCAGGCGAAGAAGCTTCATTTGAGAGATTTCCGCCAGGTCGCCTATTTCATCGAGGAACAGGGTTCCTCCCGCGGCTTTCGAGATGAGACCGCCGCGAGACTGGTCCGCGCCCGTGAAAGCGCCCTTCTTGTGGCCGAAAAGAGTATCGGAAAACATGTTGTCATCCAGGCCGGCAACATTGACGGGCACGAATTTTCCGCGCACACCGCTGAGGTCGTGTATCGCCTTGGCGACCAGTTCCTTGCCCACGCCTGTTTCTCCGATGATGATGACCGGTTGCTGCGATTCGGCGACAACCTCGCAATATTGGAACATGGACATCATTTTCGGGCTGGCTGAAATGATGGGGGCAAAAGCCTCAGGGTGCTTGATTCTGTTGCTGAGCAATTGATCTCGCAACTGTGTCACCTGGCTTTTCAGGATACAGATCTCCATCGCCCTCTTCACGGAGGAAATCAGGCGGGATTGTTCCACCGGTTTTACCAGGTAGTCAAAGGCGCCGACTTTCATGCATTCCACGGCTATCTCCACCTCGTCGGACGCAGTCATGACTATTACCGGAATATGCGGATAGTCCCGACATATTGTGGTAAGCAACTCCCTGCCGGAGATGTAGGGCATGAGAAGATCGAGAACGATTACGCTTATGCTTTCCGATTTCAGGAGCGGCAACACCTGACGGCTGTCGTCGATGGTCTGCACATTTTGAATTCCTGCCAGGCGGAGCAGGGATTTTGATGAGAGCAGAATATTGTGTTCATCATCAACTAAAAGGATTGTTAAAGAACTTCCCTTTTTCATGTGATAACAACCTCCCGATTATTCAGGCTTAAGAGCCGGAAATTTCACAAAAAAGGTCGACCCCTTGCCGGGTATGGAAAAGCATTCGATGACGCCGTTATGCTTTTTTACAATGGTGAAGCAGATGGAGAGGCCGAGACCTGTACCGCCGGTGTCATGCTTGGTGGTAAAGAACGGGTCGAAGATTGCCTTCTGCAGCTCCTCCGTCATGCCGACCCCCTCATCCTGAACCTTGATGAGGACCTGGTCGAGTTGCCTTATGTACGTTGTGGAGACGGTAATGCCGCATGCCTTGCTCGGCAGCGCTTCGAGGGCGTTCACAATCACATTGACGACGACCTGTTCCAATTGCCGGAAACTCCCCTTCACCGGGGGGATATTGTCACCGAGGCTGCATTTGAAGAAGTCCGTGTGCTTTTTTATCTTGTTCTGCAACATGGTGAGGGCCGCCTCGATCACCTTATTGACAAACACCGTCTGATCCTGGTCGGTCATTTCCTGGCGGGCGAAGTCCTTCAGGCCGGTGACGATGCTTTTGATGCGGTTTGCCCCTTCGCTAAGGCCGGTGAGCATCTGCGGGACGAGGGCGCCGACCTCGGAGTAGCGCAGTCTGCAGACGGGAAAATCTTTCTTCTCCTTGACGTGACGTGCAAGGACACGGCTGATGTCGGGCCATATTTCCGTAAGGAATTGCGCGTTTGACAGGATGAAATTGTTCGGATTGTTTATCTCATGGGCGATACCCGAGGCCAGAGTGCCGATAGCGGCCATTTTGCTTGCCTGCAGGAGCGTTTGCTGCATCTTTTTGTTTTCCTCTTCCACAATCTTGCGTTTCGTGATGTCCCTGGCGACGACAAGCACCTTATATGCGCCATTGATGATGACTCCCTTCGTGTTCACCTCAATCCAGAAATGACGTCCCGTTCTGTCCTTGGCGAGCCATTCGAGCATAGTGCTGGACTGACTTGTCGAGGCTCGCTGAATGTGCTTCATCAGGTCTTCCTGGGTATACGGGGGATACCCGGCGCTCAATTCCTCCAGACTGCACTTCAGCACCTCATCGCGAGTGTAGCCGTACATCTCGCACATCTTCCGGTTGACATCCAGTATCCGCCAGTTTTCAGCGTCCAGAACAAATATGGCGTCGTTGGCCGCATCGAAAATAGTCCTGTAATTCAATTCGGATTCCAGGATGGCCTGCTGTGCCTTTTTGCGCTCGGTTATGTCGGCAAGAATGACCAAATAGCCGAGTACGGCGCCGTCCCTGTTTCGAAGCGTCGCAACGGAAATGCTGACGTCAATCATGGCGCCGTCTTTATGCCGGCGGACGGTTTCCCTTGAACAGCGGAGCAATCCTTCGTTTGTGGCGGGAATGGTCTTGATCAGTTCTCCCAGAAATTCTTCAGAGACTATCGGATAGGGCTTTCCGAGCACTTCCTCCTTTTTCCAGCCGAAAATCCTTTCCGCCGCGGGATTCCAGAGAGTAACCATCGCCCTTTCGTCCATGGCTATTATGGCTAATGGGCTGGCGTCTATTATTGCTTCGAGCAGTTGGTTCGCATCGCTCACAGCCGCTTTTTCAGGCTGACCGGCATCCGGGTCGAGGTGAACCTTTTCCGAAAAGGAGACGGTATTATTATTCTTTTTCCGCTTTGAAGCGCCTACCTTCATATCAACCCTCCCTTTGAAAATGCGGCTTGCGGGTGATTGTTTAAGGATACGTGCCATGGGTTACAGCGACAATGACGTTTCCTCCAGCTTTCATATCCGGTTTACAAAACAGGCAGAAAAGCACCGGAAAAACTTTATCAACAATACTATTTTGTTGAGGTCACCCCCATCAGTCAGCTTCGTTTTCCCTAGACTTCTTTTATAACGGAAGTTGTCGACGGTAGCAATTTGTTTTGAAGAAACGGCGCATACGATGCCATTGAGGCAAGAATACAGAATTTCATCTACAGAATATGCGTATGAGCCACACTGGATATGTCAACATCAAATAACATAACAGATCGCGTTCGATATGTAATTACATCACGACATTTTAAGTATTTTGTTTTCATCCTCAATTTTCTTCCTGCTCCTGTCAATAATTTTGACATCATCCTCTTCTCGCTTCATATCTAATCATAATCGTCATCACTAGACACGATGTTAATATTTTTGCTGATTTCTACTGCAATCCAATTTCCACATATTTTGCTAAACGCCCGATAACAGTACATATTTATTTTGTCATAGATAGGCACGGTCTCTGCTCATATTATGTATAGCCGACATTGCGGTTCCTGTCACATGTGTTCCAGCTGCATTACGTCAAATTACAAGCGGAAGGGAGGTGGCCCAAGGGCATTCAATCGCCTGGTTAAACAATGGAAAGGGGCGGCAAATCCGGCGCATACCACTGTATCGCAACAAATTTCAGAGGAGGATGTGCACATGGCATTAGCAGAACAGGTTTTCAATTTCCTTATTCCACCAGTGAGCAAAATGGGTGTAGGCGCCGTTAAACAGCTTGGCGCTACCGCTAAATTTCTCGGCGGCACAAAGGTTCTGATCGTTACCGACAAGGGACTTTTCGATCTCGGCATAGCCAATCAGATAGTGGAACTGCTGAAGGCTGAAGGCGTCGAGTCGGTCATATTCAGTGGCGCGGAACCAAACCCTACGGATCGTAATGTCAGGGAAGGACTGAAAGCCTACAAGGAAAATGGCTGCAATATGCTTGTCAGCCTTGGCGGAGGCAGCTCCCATGACTGCACCAAGGGAATCGGGGTCATGGCGAACAACGAGGGTGACATCCGGGATTTTGCGGGAATTGATACGTTCGCGAATCCGCTGCCGCCATTTATCGCCATCAATACGACAGCCGGGACGGGCAGTGAATGTACCAGCTTCGCCGTCATTACCAACACCGACAGCCACGTAAAAATGATCATTGCATCAGCGAGGATTACCCCGACCGTTGCCATCAACGACCCGGTCATGATGGTCGGCCTGCCCCCGGCATTAACAGCCGCCACCGGCATGGACGCCCTGACCCATGCCATAGAAGCATATGTGGCAAAACTCGCCACTCCCGTAACCGATGCATTGGCCCTTGCCGCCATCAAGCTGATTGTCGAGTGGTTGCCGCAAGCCGTGGGCAACGGCGCAAACCTTGAGGCACGCGACAAAATGGCCTATGCGGAATACATGGCCGGCGCGGCATTCAATAACGCCGGTGTCGGCATCGTCCATGCCATGGCCCATCAGCCCGGCGCGCTGTTCAACAAGCCCCACGGAGTCTGCAACGCCATTCTGCTGCCGCATGGGTGCGACTTCAACCTGATCGCGTGCCCCCGGAAATTCGCCGATATTGCCGGAGCCATGGGCGTGAACACAACCGGTTTGTCGACCATGGAAGCAGCCGAAAAAGGCATCGAAGCCATCAGGAAGCTGTCCAGAGATGTCGGCATTCCCGCCGGATTGGGGGACATCGGCGTCAAGGAAGACGACATTCCGCTCCTGGCGGACAACGCCATCAAAGACCTCTGCTGCTTCTTCAATCCCCGCACCATAAGCCTGGATGACTTGAAACGGCTCTACAAAGAGGCCATGTAGGCTGAGATTGCCCTCCCTCGTTGCCAGGGGGGGCAACCATCCTCAACCGGCAGCATCCCTTTTGACTCATGCCATTCGAATTCATACCGCTGGGAGAAACAGAGAATGAAAAAATTACTGGTTTCCGCGTTCCTTTCCGTCTGCTTGGCCACACCACACATGGCATGGGCACTCACTCATGCGAGAGATACGGTCCCCCTTCATCCGGGAACTGATTTGATCCTGTTCTACTATTTCAACTGTACAGCCAATAAACTCTATAACGACGGCAACAAAGTCGGGCCATCCGATGACTACAACAAAAGCGTCAATATGGGCGCTTTCAGGTATGGCCATTACTTTTCAGCCGGGAATTCCCTGTATGGAGACGGCCCCTTCGTAATAATGCCGCAGATAATAGTGCCCTTTGCCGATATCAATCTGAGCGGCAACTATGAGGCGCACAACAACGGCAAGGAGTTTTCAACCACGGGGTTCGGCGACCCGTGGCTGCTTTCGACATTCTGGCCCGTCAACGATCCGAAGCACAGGTTCTGGGTTGCCTTCAGCCCCTGGTTGTCGATACCCCTGGGCCAGTATGACAGAAACAGGCCGGTGAGCGTCGGCCACAACCGCTGGATCATCAAGCCGGAAACCGCGATTACGAAAGGATTCGGCGAGAAAACACTGCTTGAACTCGTTCTGTATTACGAGATGTACGGCGATAACGATAAATTTATGGGTAATCACAAAAAAGAGCAGGATGGACTGTTCGGGACGGATGTCCATCTCAGTTATGACCTCACCAAGCAATTGGTCGTCTCTCTGGATTATTATTTCACCAATGGCGGGGAAACAAGGATCAACGGTGCCAGCCAGAGGGACAAACAGGAAAATCATGGTCTCGGGATATCCCTGTTCTACATGATCGGCACAAACAATCAACTAATGCTGTCTTACCGCGACGATTTCTCCGTCAAAAGCGGGGCCGGCGACAATACCCTTGCCGTGCGTTGGGCGTATGTATTTTAATCTGAATCCGTGATGTCTGAATGCCGAGGTGAGCGGAATGCCGGGGTTTGAACGTCGCCGATGCCGGTTCACGCCGGTTACGCCGGGTGAACCTCGTCGTGCTGGTTAAACCAGCACGACCGCAAGAAACCGAGGCGTTCCGCGAAGGCGAAGGCGTGCAGGCGTCACGGATTCAGGTTTAACAGACTCTTGAAAGCAAATTGACACACGTGACTCCGGTGCGGCGAAATACGAGCATAGCTCGACCGGAACCGCACCGGAGCCAGAATCCTACATCTTCTCAAACACCCCTGCCGCACCCATTCCACCGCCGATACACATGGAGACCATGCCGTAACGGGTATCTCGACGCTGCATCTCGTGCAGCAGGGTCGCGGTCAGCTTGGCGCCGGTACATCCGAGGGGGTGGCCCAGAGCAATTGCTCCCCCGTTCACGTTGACCCTGGCCGCATCGATTCCCAACTCTTTGATACAGGCCAGGGATTGGGCGGCAAAGGCCTCGTTCAGTTCGAACAGGCCGATATCCTCCAGGGAGAGCCCTGCCAGTTTGAGAGCCGCCGGAATGGCCGCAACCGGACCGATGCCCATGATCTCGGGCGGCACCCCTTTGACCGCAAAAGCGACAAAGCGCGCCAACGCCTTTTTGCCCGTCCTTTTCAGGTACTCTTCGGAAACCACCAGCACCGCCGCAGCGCCATCGGTCATCTGGGAGGAATTTCCCGCGGTCACCGTTCCGGCAGCCTTGAAAGGCGTCTTGAGTTTTCCCAGGCCATCGACGGTCGTATCGCCCCGCACTCCATCATCGGCATCGACAAGCTCGGTACTCCTCAGTATTTTTCCGTTCAACAGCGTACAGCGCTCTGCTTCCACCGGGATGATCTCATCACGAAATTTTCCGGCTGCAATGGCGGCGGCAGCCTTTGCATGGCTCGCAGCGGCGAAGATGTCCTGATCCACACGGGTAATGCCGAACTTTTCCGCAACTATTTCCGCGGTAATTCCCATGGACGCAAAGGACTCGGGCCAATCCGCCACCAGCGACGGGTTGGCGCTGTAGCGCGCGCCGCCTATTGGGATCATGCTCATGCTCTCGGAACCGCCTGCGATAATGCAGTCGGCAAAACCGGCCATAATCCGCTCCGCGGCGGATGCGATCGCCTGAAGACCGGACGAGCAGAAGCGATTGACTGTCTGGGCAGGCGCCTCGACCGGCATGCCGGCCTTCATTGCCGCAACCCTGGCGAAATTCATCCCCTGCTCCCCCTCGGGGAAAGCGCAGCCGATAATGATATCCTCCACATCCGAAGGGCTTGCGCCGCTCTTCACCATCAGCCCCTTGATGGCCGCTGCTGCCAGGTCGTCGGGGCGGACGTCCTTTAATTTCCCTTTTTTTGCCTTGCAACCCGGGGTGCGGCAGGCTGCCAGAATATATGCGTTTCTCATCGGTATCCTCCGTTATGATTTCGTATGTGAGCTCACGCGAGTGAACCCGTTTGTCGCTACTCCGCGCGGCACTGCCGGTAAAGCTGTCCGGATGCCCGCGGCACACCTAATTGCGAAGCGGTTTTCCCTTCTTCAACATGTGCTGGATTCTATCCAGGGTCTTCTTCCGGCCGCAGAGCCGGACAAATGCTTCTTGCTCCAGCTCCAGGAGGTATTCTTCGGTAATAAGCGTGCCGGCCGGAACATCCCCGCCGGTGATGACGTCCGCGATGGTTGCGGCCAGGTAGTGGTCGTATTCGGAGATGAAGCCGCCCTTCCACATATTCCAGAGCTGTGATTTGATGCTCGCGGCCACGCTGCGGCCCGGCGCCTTCAGGCCGGTTACAGGACGACCCGGTCGGTAATTGGCTGCCATCGAGACAACCTTCAGCTTGGCGTCATGGATGCGCTTGTCGATGTCCATGGTGACGGCATCGCCATGGCGCATGAAGCCCATGGGTCTCAGTTCCGCAGCGGATGCGCTCACTCTGGCCATTGCTATTGTCATGAAGTTCCTGAATATGAAAGGAGTGATATCGGCATTGTTTTCCTCGGCCGATGTTATTGCGCGAATCGCCATCTCCTTGGTGCCGCCGCCGGCAGGCAACAGCCCCACGCCGATTTCGACAAGACCCATGCCGGTCTCGGCATGGGGCGCCAGGGCATCGGCATGCAGGCAGATCTCGCAGCCGCCGCCCACTACCACGCCGTGGGGAGCCGCAACCACTGGGATTTTCGAGTATTTGACCGCCATCATGGCTTGCTGGAAGGCATTGACCGTGAGGGAAATCTCGTCATATTTCCCTTCTGATATCGCCGTCACAAACTGCGTCAGGTTGGCGCCGGCGGAGAAGACGGCCCCCTCGTTGGCGATTACCAGACCAATACCGTCTTCTTCGGAGCGCTTCAGCGCCCTGTGAGTCATGGCGAGAATCCCGTCGTCTATGGCGTTCATCTTTGTGTGGAATTCGAGACAGAAGACGCCGTCACCCAGGTCGATGACGGAAGCGGAGTTGTTCTTTTCCACGATTCCGTTGTTTTTCCTGAGATTTGAGAGACGTATGCATCCCGCCTTCGCAGGCACTTCACGATACGTGCCTTCAATGATGTCTCGGTAATATTGTTTTCCACCCTCAAACGCATAAAACCGATCAATCGATTTCAGCCTTTCCGGCACCTGAATGCCGTCTTTCTCGGCCCTCTCCACGAAACCGGCAACGCCTATCGCATCCAGCATCTCGAATGGGCCAAGTTCCCAATTGAAACCCCACTTCATGGCGTTGTCGATGTTGACGATGTCGTCGGCAATTTCCGGAACCCGGTTAAAGGCGTACATCAGGGTGTCACGAAGATTGATCCATGCGAATCGCGCGGCCTTGTCATCCGAGGCGAGCACGGATCGGATCCTCCCGGCCGGGTCGTCAATTGCCTTGACCGCATCCAGCGACGCAAACTGCGGGCGCTGCGAGGGCGAATAGTCTCCCGTCGTGTAGTCGTAGAAGAACACATCCTGACCGGTCTCTCCCTTTACCTTCTTGAAAAAGCCCTGCCTGCTCTTGTTGCCCAGGAGTCCTTTTGCCACCATTTCCTGCACAAAATCGGGAACCTTGAATATTTCCCGCTCCTCATCATTCACCAGGAGATCGTACGAGTTATGGGCAACATGCAGCAGGGTATCAATGCCGACCAGATCTGAGGTTCGGAAGGTTGCGCTCTTGGGGCGGGCCGTTGCCTGACCGGCAACGGAATCGACTTCTTCAACGGTCATTCCCATTTCCAGCATGGTGCGCATGCAGTTGCAAATGGAGTAGACGCCGATCCGGTTAGCGATGAAATTGGGGGTGTCATTGCCGTAGACCACCCCTTTGCCCAGCCTTTTTGCGGAGAACTCGGCCATAAAGGCGGTTACGGCCGGATCGGTGTACCTGCAGGGGACGATTTCCAGCAGCCGCATATACCGCGGCGGATTGAAAAAATGAGTTACGAGAAAGTTCCTGCGTATTCCATCCGGCAGGCATTCCGCCATTTCGTTGATTGAAAGGCCGCTGGTATTGGTGCTGAGAATCGCGCCCTCCTTCATATTCGGCGCAACCTTCCCGGACAGAAGCTGCTTCTTTATCGCCATGTTTTCAACCACGACCTCGATAACCCAGTCGCAGCAGCGCACGTCTTCCATGTTGTCATCGAAATTTCCGACGTCGATGTATTCCGCGTACTCCGGCAGGAAGAATGGTTCCGGCTTCATCTTCCTGAGCCCATCGAGTCCCTCGGCGGCAATCCTGTTGCGTACCTTCGGATCATGCAGGGTTAGTCCGGCCGATTTTTCGGCACCGTTTGTCTCTTGCGGCGCCATATCCAGGAGCAAGACCTGAAGTCCAGCATTGGCGAGATGAGCGGCGATCGTTGCTCCCATAACACCCGCTCCCAGTACCGCCGCCTTCCGTATCTGTTTCATGATTTTTCTCCGTAGTATTCCGTGCGGAAAAACCGCATGCATAACCCAATGAAAGAGAGCAGGCTCAGGCCTGCTCTCCATGCGCACCACCCTTTCCCATGGCATGTTCAGTCATTCATTTTGTATTGATCCTTCATGGCGTATACGTGGTTGTTCCATACGCGGTCGAAGCGGTCCTGGTTGGTAACTGGATGCCGGATCATGGCAAGGGAGAGTTCGCGCTGTGTATCCGTGTTGCTCGGTTTCGAATAGATATTGAGGGCGTATTTGGAGAAATCCCGTACCATGAAATCGAATATCTCATCGACGAGGTCATCTTCCACCTCGAAGAACGTGCGGCTTTCCAGGATAAGCTGGCCATAGGCGATCAAAGTCAGAATTTCGCCAAGGGCCAGCAGGTAATCGATATCCTTCGTCTGCTCTTTGCTCGGTTGCGCCTTGATGAGCATATTCTTGAAGAGCTTTATCTGCTCCTTGAAAATCTCGACGTTCGGCAGGGTACAAGCATTATATGCGATGTTGTAATCATGGAACTGAATCTTCCCCAACCCCCTCGTCGGACCCTGGTCGAAGAGGAACGTGTCGTTTGCCGGATCATCGCGGCGCGGCACCTCGGGATATTCCTTGGGGTTGAACAGGTAGTTCTGCAGGAATTTCAGGACCAGCGCCATGTTCACATGGACAGTCCCTTCCAGTTTGGGCAGCATCGGCAGTTCGGTCTTCGCTATCTCGAAGAACGGCTCGTTTTCGAATCCTTTTGCGGCAATCACTTCATGGAGAAGATTCATGACATCCTCGCCCTCGCGGGTCACCTTCATCTTCACCATGGGGTTGTACATGAGATAGCGGCGATCATCGGCGTTGGCCGTCCTCATGTAATCGCTCGCCCGTTCCGCAAACAGCTTCATGGCGACAAGGCGGCAATATGCATCTGTCATCATTTTTCTTACATGGGGAAAATCGGTGACGAACATGTCGTATACGTTGCGATTGGCCGCATGATCGATAGCCTCGTAAAAAGCATGGGTGCAAAGCCCTATGGCGCAGAAGCCCAGGTTGAACTTGCAGACATTGATCGTGTTGAGCATGTCGTCCCAGGCCTTGGGCCCCTTCTGCATGATGTCCGCATCGGTGATGGGATAGTCGTGCAAGGCGAATTCGGCCACATAGTTCTGCTGGTCTACCACGCTCCGGACGCATTCGTACTTCGGATGCCTGGAATTTGCCGCAAAGAAAACGTAATCTCCGGTGTCTGCCATCTTGGCGAAAGTCGAGACAAGTGCCGCTTCATTTCCATTGCCGATGTAGTACTTGTCTCCGTTTGCCTAGATCGGAAGAGCACACGTCTGAACTCCAGTCACACTGATATATC
>CALABV010000006.1 GCA_937886325.1 uncultured Geobacter sp. | reverse complement strand
GCCACTGTCCCGCATCCGTGGTATGAAAAGGAAAACAGGAGGTATGTCATGCGCTATGTCAATGCGGAACGGGTAATCGCGGCCCAGCTCACCACTCCCGCCGAGAATCCCCTTGTAACGGACGATACCAGGCTGATGGATATCTGGTTCTCGGGGCCTCAGGTACGCAAACAGATGTTCAGGAAGGTGAAAAAGGCTGAGCAGGAGGCATTGGCGGCGCGGCTTGAGGAACGGGGTTTTCTCCGCTCGGGCAATCTTCTCTTTGACCCGCGCGAGGTTCTGTTCGCCGAGATGGAGAGCGAACTGATCGGCGGCCTGATAACCATCGGCTACGGGGAAGGGGGCAAACCGGTGGAATTGAAGGTTGATGCTCGGACAATGGCGGAACTTGTCAGGGCTCGATGAAAGTCGCCCGTTGCGGCAGGCCGAGGCGTTGAGGAACTGCACCGGAATCGCGCAGGAAATCGGTTGACAGTGCAACGGCGTGTTGGTAGTTTAGTAGTCAGCCGGAGGATGAAACGGGTTCTCGTCCGTTTCCATTGTTCGCCCGGCACGACATGAGACAATTCGGGATAATTCGCTGGGGGAGTTTCGACTGAGAGTCCGCTGCCGGAAGTGGCGGGCAACCCTTTGAACCTGATCCGGGTAATTCCGGCGGAGGGAAGCGAGAGCCGCGGGCAGGGTTCCGCGCTCAAGGCCGCTTTCGCGGCTTTTTTCATTTTCCGGTTTGTGCCGTAGGGGTCGGCATGCCCGGTACCATGGAGAAAAAAGTGGAAATACAAATAAACGGCGAGCGGAAGACAATCGATGCCTGCTCCGTACTCGGGCTGCTGGAAAAGCTGGATATCGACCCGAGGCGGGTGGCGATAGAACTGAATCTGGAGATTCTGCCGAAATCGGACTACGGAACAACGACCCTGAGGGACGGGGATCGGGTGGAGATCGTCCAGTTCGTGGGCGGCGGATAATGGGAAAGGAGAACGAAATGCCGAAAGTAACGGACAAACTGGTTATCGCGGGGAGGGAGTTTTCTTCACGGCTCATGGTGGGGACCGGCAAATACGCGGATTTCCAGCAGATGGCGCGGGCAATCGAGGTGTCGGGGGCGGAGATCGTAACGGTGGCCGTACGACGGGTGAACATCTCCGATCGGGGCAAGGAGTCGCTGCTCGATTTCATCGACCCGAAAAAATATACCCTGCTCCCCAACACAGCGGGGTGCTATACCGCCGACGACGCGGTCCGCACCTGCCGCCTGGCGCGTGAGGCGGGTCTGTCGGACTTCGTCAAGCTGGAGGTCCTGGGGGACGAGAAGACACTGTTTCCCGACAACGAGGAACTCCTCAAAGCCGCAAAGATACTCATCAGCGAAGGCTTTACCGTGCTTCCCTATACCAGCGACGACCCGATTGTCTGCAGGAAGCTGGAAGACCTGGGGTGCGCGGCGGTGATGCCGCTCGGCGCCCCCATCGGCAGCGGTCTTGGTATCCGGAATCCCTACAACATCCGGATCATCATGGAAAACGTAAAGGTGCCGGTTATCGTGGACGCCGGGGTCGGCACCGCGTCCGACGCCGCCATCGCCATGGAGCTGGGGTGTGACGGCGTGCTGATGAATACCGGCATTGCCGGGGCCAAGGACCCGGTTGCCATGGCCGAAGCCATGAAACTGGCGGTCATTGCCGGGCGTCTCGCCTACAAGGCGGGACGGATTCCAAAAAAGCTCTATGCGACTGCGTCCAGTCCCATCGAGGGAATGGTGGGGTAGAGGCGGGCAAAGGGCAAAGGGCAAAGGGCAAAAGGCAAAGGGCAAAAGGCAAAAGGCAA
>CALABV010000005.1 GCA_937886325.1 uncultured Geobacter sp. | reverse complement strand
AGTCCGACATGGCGCAACTCTCCGAAACCAAGCGGCATAACCGGGCGGCAGAGGGGATTAACTGGTATGAGGCGAAACACAAGAATGACGGCTCCAATGACGGTACAACCCTTTCCAAGAACATCGATCAACTGGTAAAATCAGGCATCGCCAAGGACGCCAAGGACGCATGGAAACTTTTGAACGGCAAGAAGGGCGGCAGGGACGACTTTGTTTCCAGGGTGGTGGAACAAGGAATAGCGACTGCAGCCAAGAACTTTGAGCAGGCCGATGTCGACTCCCTGGTGACGAGCGCCAACGCGGCGGCAGACAAACTGTTCGGGTCCAGGGAAGAGGCTGCGCCACAGGCTCCGAACCGCTTTGATGGCGCCGTCCTCTTCCCGCAGGCGCAACAGGGCATCACGGTACAGACACCAACGACGAACATGGTCCGCGAAAGCGGCATCAAGGCTAAACGTCCGTCCATCACTTCCTTCTATCAATAACCTCCTGGAGGTCTCTCCATGGCTTTCGATGTAAATGGTGCGCTCAAGGCCGGATACAGCATGACGGAAATCGCTGACCATCTCGCCAGGGGCGCAAAATTCAATTCCATGTCCGCCCGTCAGGCCGGGTATTCCGATGAAGAGATAGTCAATCATCTTCTACAGGGGAAGGGCAAGCAGGTACCGGCACGGCAATCCGTCGCCCCGGCAGATGTCCGCGCCATGGACTCGTCTTTGGTGTCGACGCCGGATGTGACCGCCCCGGTTACGGATAGCTTTATCAGTGCCAAGGCTCCGGTTGCGGCGGCTCAACCGTCGAAGCGCAGGGCTTCCTCAGACATTAACCCGGAACTACGCTCCGCTCCGCAGCAATCCATCATTGCCCGAGGACTGAACGCGGTGCGCCGTGCGTTGAGTCCCTACGACACCACCGAGGCCATGGATCCGGCCGACATCGCATCCGCTCAGATTGCCAT
The DNA here is from genome assembly GCA_937886325.1 of uncultured Geobacter sp. GTDB lineage: Bacteria > Desulfobacterota > Desulfuromonadia > Geobacterales > Geobacteraceae > RPRC01. The sequence continues at coordinate 59,563 of CALABV010000005.1, read as the reverse complement.
GGAGACCGGCAAGGGGACGGATACCGTTGTCGAACCTTCGCGCAGAATAGAGAAGGCGATAAAGCCCCTTCCCGGGCTTGCCGCGTCAACGCTACAGCAGGGCGAGGGCGGTTTAGTACGGGAAGTAGGCGAGATGTCGCCTAACACCAGGGCGGCATATCTCGGCCCGGTTGCGGGTCCGCTGTCCATGCTGGTGCCGTGGGACAAGATTACGGAAGCCGGTAAATCCTATGCCGAGAGCGGGGTAAAAGAAGAAAAGCGGTTGAGGGAGAAGTACCCGGCAGAGCCCGGCACACTTACCTCGATGGTACAGAGCGCAGGCCAGAGTTTCGGCATGCAGTTAATCCCCATGCTGTCGTCCATAGTCACGGCAAACCCTGCCCCCGCATTGGCAGCCATGTCCGGCATCACGATGGGCCAGACGTACCATGATTACCGAGAGAGGGGCCATTCTCCGGAGGCATCCGCTATCGCTGCTGCTGGCCAAGGCATCATCGAGGGCGGAACCGAACTGCTACCGGTAACGAAACTGCTCAATATCGCAGGCGGGAAGCAGGCACTTGTCAAGTCCCTCATCGGACTCTACGGCTCGGAAGTCCCCGGAGAGATGATAGCGACCCTCACCCAGGACATGATCGACAAGTCCATGATTCGACCGAACATGACCGTGGGCGAGATGGGGCAGGAGATCAAGAAGTATTTCGCCAGCGGCGAGGCAGCACTGGCGCAGAAAGAAACAGTCGGTTCGACCCTGATCCAGACCACGGCGACAGCGGGGCTTGGCGTGGGAGCCAGAACCCTGACGAGAGCGGCGGCGAACCTGAATAACCGTACCGACCCGATAACCGGGGGACTCACCATCACCAGCCCGGCGGCAAGCGGCATGCCGCTCTTGACACAGGAGCAGGCGGCGCGGCGGGATAAACTGTCGAACATCATGCAGGGGGAGACGGAAGAAGCGGAGCAGGAGAGGCTACAGGCCATCGAGGCGAGGAAGCAAGGGGCAAGTCGGGGCCTCACTGCCGCAACCGCTCCAGCAACGCCACAGACCGCAGCACCGCAAGAACCGGTCACGGCTGTCACCCGGGAATCGGTACCAGCGACAGGCACCATTGTTGATGAGGCGCTTGAGGATCCGGAGGCAAGCAGGAAGGCGCTGACCGACCTGGAAGCCCGACACGCAAAGCTTAAATCCAAGATATTCGATGAGGAGGGCAACCAGCGGGAAGGCATTTCTCAGAAACTGCTCGACAACTACAACGCCCTGACGGCGACCATTGAGAATCAGCGGGCGAAACTGACGCCGGAAGTCACGGCGGGAGAGGAGGCGACCAATGGCCAAGAAGTGCAAGGGCAAGGGCGGGGGCAAGAAGTAGCCGAATCTTACGCCATCAAGAAGGGGGATGTCTTTGATTCTCCCCGGGGGCGAGTGACGGTTACGGACGCATCCGATAAGTCGACTATTACCTTTAGGACCGAGGCGGGGGCGACATTCACCAGGGGCCGGAAGGCGCTGGACGGGTTTGCGCCGGTCGCGCAGGAGGAAGACGTTGAGGGTGTAGCGCAACCCTCTGCCACCCCCACCCAGGTCGACACCGACACCGAGGGGCTTCCGGGGAGACCGGAGGCGAACGGCATCACCACCGCCGACCACTCCGAGGAGCAAGCAAACGTATCAGACACCCCGCACTACCGCGTGGTGCCGCAAGACACACCGCTTGAGGAAACGCCCGACCACTGGACCACCAACAGCCTTGAGGACGCGAAAACCATCCAAGCCCGGATGCAGGAGTCTGACGGCATCCCCCGGAAGATTGTCGAAGTTGACCCGCAAGCTGTGGCGCAAAATGGGGGCGCGCCGCAAGGGAAATCTCCTTATGGCACCGGTGCGGATTGGGTAAAGACGGATACCGAAGTCCCTCCGAGCGCGATTGTGGGAGTTGTCGGGCAGGGTGAGCGCAGCACCAAAGACAAGGTGATGACCCGCATCGAGGCGATATTGCCTGAAACCTCCCCGTCCGGGCATCCCCAGACCAAGGGGCATCTTGCGCAGGTCATGGCGGAGGAGGGTTTCAACGTCACGCCGGACGAGGTGGAAGAGATCGCCCGGAACATCCGGCAGCAGGGGCAACCGACCACGGATGCGGAACGGGCGTTGACGCGCATCCTTGCCGATGATACGCGGAGCAACAGGCATACGTACAAGTCAGGAGGGAAAGTTGATTCACAACAGAGAGAAGCCGAGACGGAAAAAGCCGAAGTAGGGAAAGAGCCGTGGGAGATGACGCGGGAAGCATATTGGGATTGGACGCGAACCAATAACTCGTCGTACAAAACGAATAAGAAGACTATCGAGGGCAACCCGCAATATCTTGAGAACGCAAAAAGTTACACTTTGGACGACCTTCATAGAGGTCAAGTCAAGAAAGCCCTTTCCGAAGGCAAGCCCATCCCCCCTGAAGTCATTGCTGAGTATCCGGATCTTCAGCCTGGGGCCGCAGAGGAAACCCCGTCAGATGCCAAGAAGGATATCCCTGCCCACGTATCCCTTCCCGCAGGCTGGAAGATGGAAGTCGGTAAAACTCGGACGAAAGAGGGACATACCTTCGAGGCCGAGGTTGACTGGCACAGGAAGACCCTTGTCTTCTCCGAGCAGAAGCACATGGACAACCCGGAGATCGTCAACCACGAGGTTGCCCATGTCCGAATCGAAACCCTGCCGGAAACGAAGAGAGACGCCCTGTTCGATGAGTACGTGAAGGCTGCAGGTCTCGACGAGTGGACCGTCAAGAACAATTTCCACCATGAAAAGATCGCCATGGACTACGGCGATTACCTCACCAACCCGGATTCAACACCCAAAGAACTGAAGGCTGTTTTTGATAAGCATCTTGGGGAAGGTACGCCGGAGAAAAAGAAAGAAACCATCTCCCCCGAAACCCGCCGCAAGAACCTGGAAAAGCGCCTTGCCATCGCCAAGAACACCAGGGAACGGGAAAGCATTCGGGCGAAGTTGGAGAAGTTGAAGAAGGGGGACGAGAAAGACCCCAACATTGGCCGGGAATGGAACGCGACCTATGGCCGGCAGCGCATCGTCGCCAAAGATACGACCGGGCCGAATCCACTCTATGACGTGCTGACTGTCGAGACCGGCGCTATCAGGAGATACGACGCCAACAGGATTGAAGAGATTGTAACGAAGGATGAGCACCGCCTTACTCCTGAATATGAGGCCGAGCAGAAAGAACAGAAAGAGATCTCTCGCCTCCGGGAAGAGCGAGAAGCACGGCAGGCCGAGAAGGACAAGAAGGTTGCTGACGAAATAGCCGCGTTCACGGCTGGTATGTCGAACATGGCGGTAGGCAGGGCGAGAGACGCACTGCTCAAGCAGGCAAGTTTCGATGGTAACGTGCTGACCCGTAAGGAGTACATCGAGAAGCGCATTGCCGAAGGCCGCACGGTTGTCGGAGAGGGTGACGATAGACGCCTGGAAGATGCGGACGGGGTAGGTCTCGGCGTGAAGGGCTTGACCAAGACCGGCATGGATTACGCTGAGTATCTGTTGGGGAAGACAGAGGAGGGGGGGCGGTCCACAAAACCTGAACCGTCAGCCACCAGCAAGGGCTATCAGGAAGCCATTGACCGCATGGACGCCGTTACTCCTACTATCAAGGAGGGCAGAGAGAACGCCACAAACCCGAACACCGTCACGCTCGATCTGCGAAACAGGGAAGGCCGACCGATCGGCGTTTATACTGCCCCCTATGACGGCACAACCGAAAACGCCGCCTACGTTGCAGCAGGCATGAGAATGTGGGCGGTTGAGACGATGGGCGATGTTGTCTCCATGCGCGAAAGTTCGTTGGTTGCTACGGATGGCAACGGAAGGCCTCGTCTCGGGATGTCTCAGGGCGAAGGACAGCTTGAGATTACGGAGATCGGCGCAGGGGCGAAAGAAGGCGCGAAGCAGATTGAGGGGAGAGGGGCCGTTGTAGCCCCCACCGTGGACGACGAAATCAACGATCTTTCTATGGATGACGTAGCGGCCATGTTCGATGATACGGCTGAAGAGGCAGAAGAAGCCAAGATAGCCGAAGAGGACGCCTTTACTCTCACCCCCTACGAGGCAACGCCGTACAATCGCCTCCTGGAAACCCTTGTCGCCTATGGAGAACCGGGCAGGGTAAAGAAGGAAGACGGCGACGGCCTTGCCACGTCCTACACGGTCAGGATCCCTGAATCCAAATTAGAGCGGTTCATCGAGGAAGTCCAGGATGACGGCTTTATCGTTGTGGATCAATACGCCGACGAAGCAGACGACGATCTGCTGACCCTCACCCTGGAATTCAACCAGCGCATGAACGAGCCGGTCAAGCCTCCCCCCGTTCCCGAAGCGAAGCAGACCGGCGAAGAGAAGTTCCGGGCCATACAGCGCAAGCACCTTGAAAAGCAGTTGGCCATTGTCCAATCGGCATCGGAAAAAGATAAGCTGGAGAAGCAGCTTGCACGACTGAAGAACAGGAAGCAGACGGCAGCAGCGGAACCTGGCGCAAGGCCGGCCAAGGACAACAAGAAGGAGCCGTATTTCAAGAAGGGCCAGCGGGTGCAACTGCAAGACGGCTCGCATGGCGAGGTCTATGAAGCGAGCACCATGGTCATGCGGTCTTTCCTCATCGGCGGGAGGGGTGTCGAAGGCGATACCCAGGAGCACATCCACTCCTATGAGGTGAAGAAGGATAATGGTGTGATCCGCCATACGAGTTTCAACGAAATGCAGCACGAAACGGATCCAGCCCCGGAGGTTGTCCCGGCGCCAGTGGAACCGAAGGGCGAGGCCAGGGACCCCGATAACTTCCTGAACAATATAAGCAATCTCAGGGGCTACGCGAAAAACAGCCGAGCGGCGGCGACTAGGGCGCGGAAACAGGAAAAGAAGGCCGCATACAACCAGACGGCGCAGCGGTACGACAAAGAGGCCGACGAACTCCAGGTTATCCTTGACGCATGGGCCGATAAGTACCCGGAAGAGGCGGCCAGGGTGTTGCCTCCGAAGCAGGGAACACCGGAGGCTAAGAAGGCGCAGCAGCAGGCCGATACCGGCATGACCTTCCACGAAACCAAGCACACCAAGTACGGCCATGACCTGTTTGTTGTGTCGCTTGACGAGAGGGTGGAGATGGCCGAGTACCAACGGCTGAAACGGGAAGCAGAAGCCCTGGGCGGTCACTATTCTTCATTCCGGGGCAGGGGTGCGATACCCGGCTTCCAGTTCCGGGAGAAGGCCAACGCCGAACAGTTCATGCAGGAGCAGGGGGGAGTGAAGGCGAAGGCACCGGAAGCCGAGCAAAGTTATGTCCAGAAGGCAGAGGATCTTGCACGGCAATACAAAGCTGAAGGAAAAACCCAGGCTGATTTTGTTAATGAGGCCCCTGAGAAATTGAACATGGTGTGGGAAAATGACTTCGGCAAACTCGTCACTTCGTCCAGCATGGGCAATTTTGTCCGAGGCGCATTTGAGAAGGCAGGGTATAAACGTCCGGGCAATATTGCGGAAGTGTGGGATAGGGCGAATGGAACCGAAAACCAGAAGCAGGACCGTCCGCAGGTCGATTACCATGCTTTCATGGTCGATGTCTATGCCGCCCTCGATGGCGTTCAGGCGCTTCACAACGCGGCCCTGAACACTCCGCACACCTTTGAAATCGAGTACATGGCGCAGTACAAGAAGGCCGTCACCGATACCTGGATGAAACTGGAAGGCCAGAACCGGACGGCCGGTGAGGCATACCAGCGAGCCCTGCAGAACACCAAGGAGATGCTTGGGCCGCAGATGGACCGCTACCGCGACAGGTTTGCCGAGCAGCGGAAAGCACAGTCTGAGCAGGCGAAAGAATCTCCTGAACAAACCAAGACCGCATCTGATATACTTCAAGCAGCGGCGGCAGAAGGTTTCAAGGGCATGGGCGAAGCAGCCAAGGGTCTCTATGAACTCTTTGGCGGTGGCTCCCTCAAGTTCGGGCTCGGCTCCTTTGACGAAGAAACCTACGCCAAGGCAAAGCCCCACTTTGAGGCAGCCCTGAAAAGCGTCAGAGAAGCGGGGAAGGGGCTGAAGGAATTCTTCCGATTCCTGATAGACAACTTCAGTGCAGACATCAAGCCGTATGTCATGCGTTTTGTGGAGGACTTGAAAAATGGATCCGAGAGTGATGCCAGATCAGAACGAAGAGAAGACGTTCAGGGCGTGGGTGATGAAGGAGTCCAGGCGCCTGAGCGAGACAGTGAACCCGCCAGGAAGCCCGACGCAACGGATGATGCTGGCGTACTGGAAACAGAACCGCCCGGGAATGTGGGAACGTCTCCTGAGAATGGGGATAGCGAAGGAACTGGCGCACGTCCTCGACGAGAAGTGCGAGGAAACGATCAGGAAGAACCTGAAGGCGGGAATGTACCTGACGGACGCGAGGGAACAGGCGGAGCAGGACTGGCTGCTTCTGGAACCGGAACGCGAAGAGGAACCGGAAAGCGAAGAACTGTAACCGAGACCGGCGTAAACTATCACATCGACAACCCTGAAAAACTCATTGGCGGCACCCCCAAGGTCAGGTTCGGCAAGAACAAGGCCGCCATCGAGGCTTACCAATCCATCACGTCCGAAGGCAGACAGCCCACCCCTGAAGAACTCGACGCCATGGCCGCCTATACCGGATGGGGATCGTTCGGCCAGGAACTGTTCAAGGGCTCATGGGAACACCCCATGCCGAAACCCGAATGGGAAAAGGAATCGAACTGGCTTCGGGAGCATCTTGGGGAGGAGGCATGGAAAAGCGCCCAGAACTCCATCATCAATGCCCACTATACCGACCCGCCGACCGTTCAGGCCATGTGGGAGATTGCCCGTCGCCTCGGTTTCAAAGGTGGACGCGTCCTTGAGCCTTCCATGGGTATCGGCAATTTCTTCGGCCTCATGCCCTCCGACATCGCGGAAAAGAGCAAACTGGCCGGCATCGAACTTGACACCCTGACCGGCGGCATGGCGAAACTGCTCTATCCCGAGGCCAACATCCAGATCAAGGGCTACCAGGAAAGCGAGACCTCGGACAACTTTTACGACATCATCATCGGCAACTGGCCGTTCGACAAGGACGGTCCGGCAGACCGGCGATACCGGCAAATCAATCCCTCCCTGCACGATTACTTTTTCCTCAAGGCGCTGGATCAGGTGCGCCCGGGTGGTTTCGTCATCGGTGTCACTTCGTCCGGGACCATGGACAAGTTGGGAAAACTGACCCGCCTGGAACTTGCCAGGAAAGGCGACTTGATTGCGGCCTTCCGTCTCCCTACTGGCGCGTTTGAGCAGTATGCCGGGACAGCCGTTGTTACCGACATCATCATCCTGCAGAAGCGGGAGACTCCGAACACCAGCCCGGAAAGCACCGGCTGGATGAACGTCTCCGAGGCACAGGTGCCGAACGGCTCCATCAATACCAATGAGTATTGGGCGACTCACCCGAAGCATGTCCTTGGTGAGATGGATTTCGGTCATGGCACGACCAGGGGGCGAGCAGGGATGATTGTCAATCGCCCTGACAACTTCGCATCCCTCCTGAAAGGCATCGTCAAGAAGGTGCCGGAGAATATCTACAATGAGCGGGCGCAGACCGAAAAGGTCATCTCCTATATCACGAACAACACCAAGGACCGCCAGCAGAGCGTGACCTTCGGCCCGGATGGCGGCCTCTATGTGGTCCAAGGGGAATATCTCGCCCCGCTGAAAGAACTCCGCTCCTACGAGGTCAAGAGCAAGAGAGAGACCGGGGACCGCGAGAAGCAGATCGGCGCGCTGGTGAATCTCCGCAAGGCGTATGGCGCACTGATTGACGCCGAACGTTCCGGGGATGCGACGGACGGACTACGAAGAGATCTGTCGTCGCAGTACAATTCCTTCGTCAAGGCATACGGCAGCATCAACGACTCGTATGGCCTCTCCCTGTTGCGCCAGGTGGGCGACCCGTTCTATGCCGTCCTTGCCGCCTTGGAGGTTGCTCAACATACCGACAAGGGAACCGTATACCGAGGGGCGAAAATCCTACGCGAATCGACCGTCCGCGCCGCTTCTTCCATCGAGAATCCGACCGTGGAAGAGGCGTATGTCCTCGCCCGTAACGAAAGCATCAACATCGACCTCAACCGCATAGCGGAGACGGCTAGAAAACCCGTCGACGAAGTGGCAAGGGAGTTGCTCGACCGCGGATCCATCTACCTGACCCCTGCCGGAAACTACGAAGTCTCGGATATGTACCTGTCCGGCAACGTGCGGCGCAAACTGAGGGAAGCGGAGGCCGCACAGGCTGACGGCATGGATATGGCGCGGAACATCGAGGAGCTGAAGAAACTCATCCCTCCCGATCAGCCGTATTATAAGATTGAGGCGAAACTTGGCGCTCCATGGATAGGAACCGCCCACTACCAGAGATTCATTGCCGAACTGCTTGGCGAACAGGAGACGGGCGATATCGAGGTTTCATTCCATCTCGGCGCGTGGAAGGTGAAATTCACCAGGGACGGACTGAACCAGAAGCCGGAGGCGACGGCGGTTTGGGGGCATGCGCATTACCGTTTCAATCGGCTGGTACAGGCGGCCATGAATAACAGTTCTGTCACCATTTGGACCCGGGATGAACACGGTAACCCGATAGTGGACACTACCGCGACAGCGGAAGCCAACGAGAAGATCGGTCGCCTGCGGGAAGAATTTTCGTCATGGGTATGGAAAGAGAACAGCCGCAAGGTGGAACTGGAAAAGGAATACAACGAGGTCATGAATTCCACCGCCGACACCAAGTATGACGGTTCATTCCTCACTTTCTCCGGGATGGCGCTCACCAGGGGCAGTTCTCAATTCAACCTGAGAAAGCATCAGTCGGACGCGATCTGGCGCGGACTGGTCAACCGGAGCGGACTGTATGCGCATGAGGTCGGTACTGGAAAGACCTTTACAATCGGCGGCATTGCCGTTGAGTCCCGCCGCTACGGGATAGCAAGGAAGCCGCTCATCTTCGCCCACAACGCCAACAGCGCCACGGTGTCACGGGAGATTCAGGAGATGTACCCGGCAGCCAAGGTGCTCTATGTGGACAACCTCGCACCGGAGCGCATCGACATTACCATGCGACAGATAGCCAATGACGATTGGGATGCCGTGGTGGTTCCGCATTCCCTCATCTCCCGTTTTGGCCTGACCAAGGAAACGCTCGACGCATTGGCGGCGGAAGAGATCGCGGCCATGGAGCAGGAAGCTATCGAGGCTGCGGCCGATGACGGTATCAGCTTGACCGTTCAGGATATGGACGACGAGAAGAAGATGAAAACGGTGCGCAGTTCCACTGCAAAGGAACTCGTTCACGCCAGGAACCGCATCATCAAGAAGATAGAGGAAATGGCGCAGCGGGCATCCAAAGAGAACGCCGTACCCTTTGAGCAGTTGGGTGTGGATATGATCATCGTGGACGAGGCCCACGAATTCAAGAAGCCGCCCATTACGACCAAGATGCGGATGAAAGGGCTGAATACTGGCACTTCGGGCCAAAGCCTGTCCCTCCATCTCTTGACTGGGTACGTAAAGAGCATGAACGCCGGAAGTGGCGTTCACATCTTTACCGGGACACCCATCACCAACACTCTGAACGAAATCTACCACATGATGCGGTACGTCATGGACGGGGAGATGGAACGCAACGGCACCAAGGCATGGGATTCATGGTTTAATACCTTTGCCGATTCGGAAACGGATGTTGAACTTACCGCATCGGGAGATTATGAAGCCGTAACCCGACTTGCAACTTTTGTGAACGCGCCAGAATTGCGCCGGATGGCAGGGCAGTATATGGATATCGTTTTTGCTGACGATATGCCGGAATTCAAGCCCCGTAAGACCTCGACCGGGAAAACCCTTCACGATAACGATTTGACAGATTCCGAGCGGGACGAACTTTCCAACGGCAGAAGCGAGGATCCGCAGGGTCGCCCCTACAAGAAGATCATCACCGAGACCTGCCCTATGGGCAGACAACAGAAGCGGATCCTGCAAGACCTGAAAGCACTGGCATTAATGTTCCGCAATGCGACCGGTAAGGAGCGGCGGGAGATGATGCTTGCCGGACATCCTGCGTCCCCCATTCTGGTGGAGACGGCGGCGGCCAATGCGGGCCTCGACGTGCGCCTGGTGAACAAGGACGCCGAATTCGAACCGGAAGGCAAGGTAGGGCGCTGCATCGAGAACCTGCTGAAGATTTACAAGGAGCACGACAAGACCGCACAGGTCATCTTCATGGAGCGGGGGTTTTCCGATAAGTCGACATCTACAAAAACCCACCAGGACGGGACCAAGACCAAGACCGTCAAGGAGCGGTTCAACCTGGCAAAATCCATTGTCGACAGTCTGGTGGAGGGAGGCATCCCAAGGGAGCAGATCGCCATTGTCGACGGCAGCGTGAGCAAGGAGAAGCGGAAACAGATAGCCGATGCCATGAACAGCGGGGCGATCCGGGTGGTCATCGGCAACACCAAGACCCTCGGGACCGGCGTCAACATGCAGGAAAACCTGCGGGCAATCCATCACCTTGACGCCCCATGGATGCCGGGGGAGTTGGAGCAGAGGAACGGGCGAGGACACCGGCAGGGCAACAAGTGGAACACGGTCCTGGAAATCCGCTACGTCACCGAAGGACTGGACGGAAGGCGCTGGCAGGTGCTCGTCAAAAAGAACGGCATCATAAAGAAATTTTTGACGGCAGATGACAGCATTCGCGTGATAGACGGCGATGCAGTCAAGATGGAAGATGACGACCTTATAGCAACACTTTCAGAAGCTGCGGGCGATCCTCGCCTACTCCTCCGCGAGAAATACAAGAAGGACATCGAGAAGCTGGAACGCAGGGAGAGGATGCACGCTTGGGGCATTGTGGACGCCGAAGAAGCGGCCAAGCGGTCCAAGCAGGATATCGTGGATACTGGCCAGATACGGGACATGCTGAAGCAGGTCATCGACCACTACGACAAGAACAAGGAAACATTTTCCTTCAAGCTCGGCAAGGAAACCTACACCGAGCGCAAGAAGGCCCAGGATGCCCTTGACAAGAAGCTGTTGAAACTCGGAAAGTTTGCCGATCATGAAAAGGTAGGAGAGTTATACGGCTTTGACGTTACCGCCCGTTGGTCACAGTTTAGTGACAAGTACGAGTTGCGAATGGTTCCGCCTGGCATGGCAGACAGATCCAGTGATGTGCGCGAAGATATTTATGTTTATCGTCATATCAGAAGCCTCCTGGACGCAAACCCGAGCATCGCCAGTATGGAGGCGATTCTTCGCAACCTCCACAAGCATCTTGAGACGTTGACGCAGAAAGAGGAGTCCCTGAAAGAGAGCGTCAAGACTCTTGAGACGGCGGCAAAGGAACCTTTCCCTCGGGCCGCGGATCTGGAAAAGAAAAAGAAGATGCTGGACGATCTCATGCTCGACCTTGAAAACAACCCGGTCCCGCCTCCTTCATGGTTGAGAAACGGTGCGCCGGTTGGTGGGGAGGTCTACGTTGACGGCACGGCATACCCTGTCACCGGTCATCGGTGGACGAGCGACGGGTATTTCGTCACTGTCGACAAGGGCGGCCAGGCGGAGAATGTCCCGTACCTTGCAGTGACGGACGAAAACAATACGCCCATCTACGATCAACGCGAATTTGAAACGCCACTGCTCCCGCACGCAGGTGCGGCGGCGGCAAATCAGGTCGCAGATGGCGGACAAGGCGGCGGCAATACTCGTTTCTCTTACCGCAACGAGCCCGACGAGATAATGGTCAACCCAACCCGTTCGGAACTCGTAAACATGATCCGGGGTTCCAGGTTCAAGGAACTTCGTGTCGTAAAGGATCCGGCAACCGGGGACATCTACGTTGCCGACGCCGGCAGCACTTATCACAAATTCATAGCGCAACAGGCGGGGCTTGACTGGTCGAAGATCGACGGCAAGCCGGAATACATGTTCACGGTAGGACAGGGCGACTTTGCCCGTGCCATCAATCCGAACAATCAGCGGTATTCAATCACCGTTGAGCGTCAGGCAGGATCGAAGAAAACCGCTATCGAAAAGGAGATCTCCCCCCTCATAAAGAAGTGGAAGAACGCCCCGGAAGTGAAGGTTGTCCAGTCGGAAAGCGAACTGCCGGAGAATCTGAAGGCGGAAATGGCCTCCATTGCAGCGCAGGGCGAGATAGACGGCGTTTTCGATGAGGGAGTTGTCTATCTGATAGCCGACAACATGCCGAACGCCAGGGATGCCGTCCGGGTACTGCTCCATGAGGCGGTCGGGCATTACGGGGTGCGTGGGCTTCTCGGAAAGCGGTTCGATACCGTGCTTCTCGATGTCTTCTATGTCTACGGCAAGGACGGCCTCCGGGAGATTGCCGACCGCTACGGTCTGGACCTGAACGAATTTGAGGACCGGATGATCGCCTGCGAGGAGAAGTTGGCGGAGATTGCCGAATCAGGGGAGAAGCCGGGCCTTGTCAAGCGAGCGATCGCGGCAATCCGGGAATGGCTCAGAAGTATAGGCGTAAATATCTCCTTGTCCGATGCCGATGTCAGGGCTATGATTTCAAGGGCAGCCGGATGGGTGGAGAGGGGGAAGGGTGAGAGAAGAGACGATAGAGCAATTGGCAGAGAGGGACAGGGAGTTTATTCAAAAGCTGCAGGCGGGAGAGATTACATTGCCCCGGAGGCCACAACAGGTGGAGGAAGTAAAGATTTGTCTAACCGCATTACGGACAGAGGAAGAATGGAGGAGATCGCGGCCTCCTTTACCCGAGCGGTTGGTGCGAGCGTTGCGCCCGCAGATGTGGCTCTCTGGTTACGAAATGAGCTGGACGACCTTGGACGACTGGGAAGAGTTTTTCAGAAACAGGTCGTTATGTTTCAGAGTGAGAGAGAAGATATATCTGGCTTGCCTGGATTTTTCGATCCGAATCGGCCTGATACAATCTTCATCAACACGAATACACCGGCCCCGCACTTAACCATCTTTGGCCATGAATTGATGCACGCCATAAAGAACCAACGTCCAGACCTTTATAAAAAATTTGTAAGCGCGGCTCGGTACGAAGACAATGCTTTTGATGATAACGGAAAATACCTTGAGAAAATTTATGGCCACAAGGTATCTGACGAAGAGAACCTTGAAGAGTTTTCGGCTGATTATATCGGTGCTAAACTGACCGAAAAGGACTTTTGGGAAAGATTGCACACCAAGTCTCCGCAACTATTCAGGTCCGCCCTTGATGCTGTGAAGCGTATCATCAGAAAGATACAGGGTATCCAGTTCAGGACTGACCACATGTTCAAGGACATGAAGAAGGCTGAAGAGGCCGCCCTTGATGTGCTGAACCGATATGCGAAGGGAGGGAAGGCGGGTGAAACCCCCCGCTTCTCCCGTCGCAACCGGACCGGCGACCCTGATACCGATGCCGTGCTCGACAAGATAGGCCGTCCCGACAAGACCATGACGGAACGCCTTGCCGGTATCCTGGACAACGGCAAGCTGAAACTGGAGCAGGGCATCTTTGATCAGTTCGCCGCACTGAAAGCCCTCGACAAAATGGCCGGAGTTACCACCCCCGACGATTCCGCCTACATCACCGCCAGGATGACAACCGGCTTTGCCGATACCTTCACGGCGATGCTGAACCATGGGGCTCCGGTGTGGAGAAACGGATGGGTACAGGTTGACGCTGAAAATAAAGGCATCCTCAAGATATTCGAACCGGTATCGAACGACCTGGATCTCTTCCTCGGCTGGATGGTTGGAGAGCGCGCGCAGAAACTGATGAACGAGGGGCGGGAGCGGTACTTCACGCAGGACGAGATCGACAAGTTGAAGGCCCTCAAGACCCCTGAGAATGCCGTCCGGTGGGAAGAGGTCCGGCGCCAGTACGTCCGTTACAAAACGAAGGTGCTCAATTTCGCAGAACAGGCAGGGGTGATTGACCCTGAAGCCCGTCGCATGTGGGATCATGAAGAGTACGTCCCGTTCTACCGTATTGCGGAGGACGCCGAGAAACTGCAGGGCCCCCACGGAAAGAGGGGTATCGCCTCGCAACAGTCCGGCATCAGGAAGCTGAAGGGCGGAACGGAGCAGCTCGGGGATATCTTTGAAAACATCCTCCGCAATTTCTCACACCTCACTCAGGCGTCATTGAAGAACCGGGCTGCGGAAATAGCCCTGACGCACGCCGAAGGATTGAGCCTTGCCTCAAAAGCGAAATGGGACTGGAAGGCGGCCAGGGTGGAGACGGAACAAATAGTCAAGAAGATCCGCGAGGAACTTGGCGACCCTGACATCCTGGATCTGGAAGCCGACCAGCTTAACGATTTCATGACCCTGTTCCACCTGTTGCGGCCCAAGGGTACCAGCATCGTGCATGTACTGAAGGAAGGAAAGCCTCAATACTACGAGGTGCACGACGACCTGCTTCTGAAGTCCCTGACGAACCTCAACGCCCAAGTATTCAAGGGTGCGGCCATGGACCTGATGCGCTTCACGAAACGGATGCTGACGATTGGTATAACCTCAATGCCTGACTTTATGATCAGGAACTTCGTGAGAGATACGCTGCACACATGGGTAATTAACCGTGGCGACTTCACCCCGGCCGTGTCCTCATTGAAGGGCGCCGTCAAAACCTTCCGCGAAGACTTCGACACGATCCAGCTCATGGCGGCCGGCGGATCCTTCCACGGGGGGTTTGCCTATGGTCACGACATGCAGAAGACATCAGAGCATGTCAAGAAACTACTCCACAAGAAGGGAGTCGTAGCCAACATACTCGACACCCCTGCCAAGCTGTTGGACTTCTGGAAGAAGATCGGGGCCGCAGGAGAGAACGCGGCCCGGGTGGCCATCTACCAGAACACCGTAAAGAAGACCGGGAGCGCGCTCCAGGCGGCATTCGAGGCCAAAGACGTGATGGACTTCTCTATGCGGGGAGATTTCGCTATCGTCAAATTTCTGTGCGAGACCGTCCCGTTTCTTGGTGCCAGGATGCAGGGCCTGCAGCGTCTCAGTAAGGCAGCCATTGAGCGCCCGGGCAGCTTCATCGTCAAGGGCGGCGTGATTGCCCTTGCGTCTGTGCTCCTCTACTTGCTCAACCGGGACGATGACCGGTACAAAGAACTGGAAGAGTGGGACAAGGACACTTATTTCCACTTCTGGGTAGGCAAGGAACATTTCCGGCTTCCGAAACCGTTCGAAGTGGGCGTATTGTTCGGTACCATCCCGGAGCGCCTGACGGAACTGCTCATCGAAAAGCAGCATGACGGCAAACTGTTCGCCGCCCGCCTCCTGCAATCGGTGACACAGACCTTTGCCATCGGCCTGCCGCAACTCATCTCGGAGCCGGTACAGCAGTGGGCGAACCGGGATTCATTCACCGGCAGGCAAATCGTCGGGCAGCGCATCGAGGGGCTGAAGCCGGAAGACCAGAAAGAACCGTGGACCGGGGCCACGGCGGTTGAGGTGGGTAATATCCTGGGCGTAAGCCCGAAGCGGATTGAGCATGCCGTAGAGGGATATTTCGGAACTCTCGGCACGTATGTCCTTGGCGCAAGCGACATCGTGATGAGGCGCATGCTCGACTACCCGGCGCAGCCGACAACCAAACTGGAAGAGTGGCCGGTTGTCAAATCCTTCTACCGTGGAGACGAACCGCCGAAGAACACCAAATATCTGACGGAATTCTACGACCTCCTAAAGGAAGTTGACGAGACGTACAATTCCATCCAGGAAGCGCGCAAGACGGGAGACTGGGACAGAGTGCTGGAATTGCGCGACGAGAACACGGAACTCCTCCGGACTCGTTCCATGATGGAAGGTTCCAGGGATCAGTTGTCGGCTATCAATCGCAGGACGCGGCGCATCCTTTACGACAAGGACATGACGGGTGATGAAAAGCGGGAGGAACTGGATGAACTTACCGCCAAGAAGAACAGTGTGGCCAAGAGGGCCATCGAGCGTGTTGAGTCTCGGGGGATCCAGATCCCTCGCTGACAGGGCGTGCTTGATATTGCTGGCCGTCGTATTCGGGGGGTCGGTACTCATCTGGTTTTTCTGGAGTAGCGCCAAATGGTGGTCACTGGGAATCCTTGTACTTCTCGGTCTTGAGCGGGTCGGGGAAGATCGGATCTGCCTATGGATGTTCTTCATCAGCGTAACTATGGCGGCCATCTGGCTTTTTTTCCGTTTTGTCTTTGATTTTCAGTTGTAATAAAAGCGATTTCGGTAGTAGACTAAAAAAGTAAACACGCGATAGTGATCGTTCCCGCAAAGGGACAACGTGACCCCGCTGTGCAGTCGTATCTATGCGACTTGGCCAGCGGGGTTTTTGTTTATCTCATCAAGGCCGTCATCGATCCGCTTCTCCAACATCGAGAACTACAGCTCCTTGTTTCCGAGGGGCTGACGAAATAGGGAGTCCCCATGAAACGCCTTCTCTTCCTCATCCTCTCCATCCTCCTCCTCGCGCCGCTGGCATACGCTGGTGGGTATGCAACAAAAAACACGGGGGTTCCGAAATGAAAAAAATCGTATTCATATTGAGTGTCTTTCTGTGCTGTTCGGGGTTTGGTTTCGTAAGTGGTGGCGCTCCTATTGCCACCGATGCCAGGGCAGGCAAAGTCAAACCTGGGAGAGGGTTAAGCGTTGCGTCTGATGGCACGCTTACCGTCACTGCCACATTCCCCTATGTTTCAGCAATTAATACAGACGCTACGATTGGCAGTACTAATAGTGTCGTTGTTGTATCTGGAAATACTATTATAACTCTGCCGACTGCTGTTGGCGCGGTTGGTAAGCAATATATCATAATCAAAGCTGATAGCTCGGCAACGCAAACCACCGTTATAACAACATCAAGTCAGACAATAAACGGAATGCTCACTGTATACCTTAATACTCAATACGAAGTGTTGAGAGTTTTATCGGATAACTCCAACTGGTTAATATATTAGGGGGTGCATAATGTCGTCCAACTTGGTAACAATAGCAACATTACCTGCATTTTATAGCCGTGACATCGCGTGGTCAATCAAGGGTAGAAGTGATGCTGCGGATCGCTATACCATCTTGTCTCCAACTGCATTAGCGGTAAATGTAGGCGGGTTGGGTTATGTTCAAAATGCGCAAGCGTCTATTGATTTATCTGTGGTGGCAAATTGGGATACTGTGTCAGGCACCGACTACACGGTTGCAGCCACCCGTGCGGGCAAGGATTTCTACGTCTATGCCTGCCAGCAAGCAAGCTCGGCACCCAAACTGGTGCTGTCCGCCAATTCCACCGTCCCGACCGGCTACACGGCAGACAGCAGCCGAAAGGTGGCGGGATTCCACTGCCTGTGCGTAGCGGCCGGCACTATCAGCGGCCATGCCCTGACCGGGTTCGTCGCCGGAGACATCCTGCCGGAATCGCTCTGGGACCTGTCGTTCCGGCCCGCCTGTTCGCCCGAGGGAATGGCCTACGACGCAGGATCTGATCTCTGGGTGGATATCTATCTCGCCTCCGGTACCGGCGCCTCGACTGCATCCGCCTACAACGCCACCATCACCGACAGCCGCAACTGGATGGATTTCGTGGATGACCTGGGCGCGGTCGGAAAACGATTGTTGACCGACCCGGAATTCCAGCTGGCCGCCTCGGGCAGCAACGAGGAAACCAACATTGCGGGCAGCGCGGACCCGGTCACCACCGGCGGACACGTCGACACCGCGGGACGGCGCATGATATCCAGCATCGGCCTTGAAGACTGCTGCGGGGTCATGTGGCAATGGCTGCAGGATCAATCGTTCCGCTGCGACCCGGACGGCACCGTGCAGGCCGCGGGCTTAACGTTCACCGTCACCTATGCGGCATCTCCTGGCGGGAACCCGATTTACCTGAAGCAGAGCGCTGACGGCCAGTTCTATCTGGCTTGCACCATGGCCGCGGCGGCAGCGGACAAGCAGATAGGCCCGACCAATTACAAGGTGCCCATCAAACACGACGCCTCGGCCGCCACCGGGGCCATCGGCCAGGTGTACTACAACTCGGGAGGAACCAACCCGGCAAAGATCCTGTGCAACATCAGCACGATTGCAAAGGACGTGTTTCTGCCGAGCAACAATCCGACCTACTTCCTGCAGATCAAACGCGATGCAGCGGCAGCCACCAACGGGCGGGCACTGTACTATGACGACGGCGCCGACAACAGGCTGGAATGCACTACCGCATCGGCGGCCAACGACTCGGCCGATCTGGCCCTGAACAGCCAGGGATTCGGATATTACGACCTCCCCGGTGCTAAGGGCAGTCTGTACAGGCAGGGCACCAACGGCGATGTGAAGCTGCTGGCCGGCGGTTATTGGTATTATGGGTCGAGTGCCGGTTCGCGCTGCCGTTATGCGATTAGCTATCGCTGGAATGAGAGTTCGTTTATCGGTGCGCGCGGGTGCGCCCGGAGCCGGTAAAAGGAGATAGTCACACGTTCTTCGCGCGCGTCATGCGCATTGCGTGTGCTCTTCACCGGCAGCGACGTGCTCATCGAGCAGATGGAGAAATATGGCGACCAGATACCGTTTGCGGCGACCATCAAAAAGATAGACAGGTACTACACCCTGTCGTGAGGTGACTATATGCGAGGCTTTCCGAAGCACCTGAACACACGGGCCGATTACGAATACGTGGCCGGCAATTTCCCGGCCGAAAAATGGCAGCCGCACTTTCAGTCTCTCCTGGATCAGCGGGCCGCGTGGATTCCAACCGGGGAGCTGAAGGAGGGCGAAAAGGTTGTGGAGAGTAAATCAGTCCGCGTCGCGGAAGTGCGCGACGAGACCGGCCAGACAGTGCTTGCGCGAGTCCGGGAGGAATTCCGGGACGATCCGAATGCATTGATTGTGCGGCTTGGGTTTGCTGTGGAGGGAGTCGAGAAGGCGCTGGCCGAATGAGACGGTGAGCGAGGACGGGAAAACTACGACCCCTTGCGTGTATCGGCAGGGTGCGGGACGAATCAGCGGGGAATGATATGACATGCGCGGAAACTGCCTGGTATACGCACTCAGGAAGTGGTGGAGAGAGGGAGGCTACCTTGTTATACGCCGGTCTCACGCATCGCGGTTCATCCCTCACGTCCTGCATCTTGATGCTGATATGTGCGCACATAAGCGGTGCATGTCTCATTTTGTGCCGTGTCGTCAAAAGATGGATTGGAAGAAATTCGTACATAAGCTGTGGTTCACTGGAAAGGTGAAGAAAGGGGATTAAGGGGAGTCGAGATGACACGACCTGATTACAGCGGGTGGCTGACGGATGAGGATGTAGCGCGGTTGGTCAAGGCATTCCAAGCCACACAGCATCAATGCCAGTTTTCGGAGGAGGAACGCAGCGTCATCCGTGATATGGCAAGCGGCGGGAAGGCTCTGAAGAAAGCGATCATCTATATTATCGTGGCCCTCGCCCTCTACGCCATGCTTGCGAAATCGGCATTGCTGAAGGCTGGTCAAGTCATCAGGTGGATAAAGTGAAATGCTGCCGGCAGCAGACATGCCCAGTTGCAAACGAAAAGGCGTGTCAGGGCCGGTTTTGCCGCGACACATGCCCTCACCTGACAAGGCTGGAGGAGGAAAATGGAATCGAACCAGCGGAGCTGTCCGAAGAACTGCCCCGCGAAAATGAGCGGGGCGATGGCGCATGTAACGAACCCTGATTGTGTATGGCGAGGCGTAGAAAATGGAACGCAGCCTGCTGATAAAAGAGAACCTGAAGCTGAAGAACCAGATTGAGATATTGACCGAAGCCCTTGAGCACTGGAAAGCGACAGCCGAGGCTCTGGCGCATATCAATACCTACACCTGCGAGCAGATGAATAGCCCGTTGAAATTGATCCCTGGAGGCCAGCAATGCCCTGTGACACCAGATGCCCCTTGAACAGTCAGAATTGCGACGATTGCACGAACAACGAGCCGCCCGCGGACGGGCCGGATCCGGACATGCTGAAGCCGTCGGCGCGGGATTATTTTCGGGCGGGAACGTGGGGAATGTGAAGCGATGCCGGAACTGTGGCGGTACTGATTGGTGGAAATCAGCCCATACCGGAGACATGGTGTGTCGGTTGTGTCATCCACCGGCGCCGGGAGCGGAGGCAAAAGATGAAACTAGCACCTGATGTACTGAAGGCCGTCCAGGAAGCCGCCCTTGATGCGGGACTTCCCATCTCCATAGTTGCCGGTATCGTCTGCCAGGAAAGCAGCGGGTGGACGAATCGCAAACCGCGGTATGAACCCGGTTTCTTCCAGCGGTATATCCTGAAAATCCCCGGCCTCGGCACGGAGGAGCGTAAGGGCAGGGCAACTTCCTGGGGGCCGATGCAGGTAATGGGACAGACGGCGCGGGAGATGGGCTACACCGCCCCGTTCCAGAATATGCTCGTTTTGGAAATCGGTTTGTACTGGGGATGCCGGTACCTGAAAAGACTGAAGGCACGATACTTCGATGAATACGGCTGGGAAGGGGTGATCGCCGCGTTCAACGCGGGGAGCCCGAGAAAACGAAACGGACGGTACGTGAACCAACCATACGTCGATGGGGTGATGTGGCACGCGGGTCAGGCGGCCGGGGGAAAGTGATGAAACGGATCACCTATCGCCAATTGTCGAAATACAAATACGAGCTGCTCGAATCGTATTTCCATGATGTCGGGATTTACCCGGCCGAGGATATTATCACCCGCTATGTCTCCCTGCTCCGCACCGGCGTGCTGGCGATTTCAGAGCGCTACGCATGGGACGGGCCCAGCGGACCGACGGTGGACACGAAAAGCAGCCTGCGGGCGTCCCTGGTGCACGACGCGCTCTATCAGCTCATGAAAATGGGCTTGCTGCCGTGGTCTCACCAGGAGCAGGCCGATTGCCTGCTCCGCGACATCGCCATCGAGGACGGCATGTGGCGCATTCGGGCCTGGACCTGGTACTGCGGCGTGCGCCTGGCCGGTAAAACCTGGTCGCAGAATAACGGCGAGCCGGGAGAGGACCCGGTCCTTACGGCGCCATAAGGAGTCCAACGTGAAAAATTTGTTTCAGATAGCACAACTGATAATCCTGCTGTCGCTGATAGCGGCGGGGGGATTGATGATGTCGGGCATTCTTACTATGCCGGCAGACCCGGAAACGCGGCTGGCAGTGATGACCATCGGGGGCATCATGGTTGCCATACTCGACCCGAAAGGGTTGAGAAAGGAGAAGGGAATTGAAAAAGCTGATACTGCTGCTGATGGTCCCGTTGTGTAGCTGTACCACCATCGAGATCCAGGCCCCAAAAGCGGGGACTGTGAGCGTCAACGCCGACAAGACATTGACCTCTAACCCGGCGCTGACGGCCTCGCCAAGCGGCAATACGGTCCCGGTTTCGACGGCGCCGTAACCCCTCCTCGTCAACCCTCCAACGTCATTGCCCGGCAGCCTCCTGTCGGGCCTTTTTATCCCAAAAAAGTGCGCCAAAAATGAGTCACAGAACAAAGGAGGTGATCAGAATGGGAAAGAAGAAGGGTGGAAAAGGGTGCGGGGGTGGCAAGTGACGCCCCCCCTGAAAAATGCGTCAAAATGCGCAAATGCGTCACAGGAAATGAAAACGGGAATCAAAAATAACTTAATGATTCCCGTTGTTTATGGTTGCGGGGGAGGGATTTGAACCCTCGACCTTCGGGTTATGAGCTATCGGACTAGATTTCTAAGGTACTGGCTTCTTTGGCTTTTTCGGTTGTTTCGAATGGCGCATTGCGCCCCGACCAAACTTTTCAATTTCTTGGCCTAAATATTGCCCTGCCAGGGTCGTGTATATCTCCGTAACCTGGCTACTTGAGTGCCCCATGAGCATCTGAAGCGTTCGCAGGCCGATTCCTGATTGAATCGAGTGCGTCCCGAAGCTGTGCCTGAGCAGGTGCATGTATACGTGCTGGTCAATCCCGGCCCTCTCTGCGGCTCGCTTCAACGGTTTTCTGAGGTCCACATATTCCTTCTTGGTTTTCGGATTTACGAACAGCAGGCCCTTTTTGTAACGCTTTCGCAAATACACTCTAAGCTTTCGAAATATCGGTACAACCCTTTCTTTTCCTCCCTTGCCGTAGACAATCATGTACCCCTGGGAGAAGTTTATATTCTCGCCCTTCAGTATCAGCGCCTCGCTCTTTCGGAGACCGCCATAATAGCACAGCAGGAAAATCGGCCGGTACTCGCGCTCGGTGTTCCGGAGCAGTACTATCACATCGCGGCGGCTCGGAACTTGGGCGAGCGGGGCTTTTATCTGCCGCCCCGAATAGCCCTTGATCTTGAAGGGCAAGGGTTTTGCCTTGTTGATTTCCGGCCGCGCCATCCAGGTGCACATCGACGAGATGTAACACAACTCCTTCGTGACGGTCTTTTTCGTCGGAGGAGCGCCCCTGACGGTCTTCTGCGAGGCGCGGAGAGTTTTGTATTTCTCTACCAGGGCCTGCGTCAGATGTGCCGGCCGATATCCCCCGAAAAATGATTCCAGGTGCTTGCCCCACGTCTTCAGGTAGTCGTTGTACGTGGTTCCGGAGACATGATTCTTGTAGTAGGTGCAAAAGTCTTCCCACGCGCCGCTCAGTGTCGGCGCCAGAGACACGGTTGGGGCCTTCGCTGTCTTCAGCAGGTCCGCATAGTGCGCCAGGGCCTCGGCATAGGTGCCTTCGAAAATCATCCGCTCTCGCTTATTGCTCGGCTTCCCGGTTTTCGGGTCTTTCTTCCTCCCCTCGGGATACCAGCGGATGATCCAGAAGCCGGGGTATTTTGGGTGTGGGGTAACGCTCACGCCTTCACCAGCCCTCTGATTCTGTCCCGCCAGCAGGGACACCATTCAATACCGGCCTCGACCGCGGCGGCCTGGATTTCAGACGGGACATCCTTCCATGTCGCCTGATGCGAGGCGTAGTACCCGACGATGCGGCGGCACGGCAGCTCGCGGATCGGCCAGCCTGCCAGAAATTCCAATACCCCACCCTGGACGGTGTAGCACCAGGCATCCCGCTGATCGCAGTTGAGCGCGGAGGCGTAGCAACGCAGCACGCTCGACACCCTGCCGGAACCCCACAGCATAGGCGAACCGGTGTAGCAGTGGCACCCCCGCGTCTGCCCGATGTAATCCAGGATAGCCAGCGCCCTCATGGCGCCCTCGATGTCCTTGCCGAAGGCGCAGATGTGCATGTCGTCCCTGAAGGCGTACCAGGGGGCGTTGCGGGCCAAGTTTGCGGCCTGTTTCGCGTACGCTCCCCGTCCGTCCATGAAGCTGATTGCCAGCAGCATGTCCGGCAGCAGTTCTATGGGGAGGGTGCAGGGAGTAGGGGTATTGAGGGACGGGAGGGTCATTTTCTTGTCAACGCTTCCTCCGGGCACTTGTAGGCCACCCCGTTCATTACGTACTCGTTCACGTAGCAGCCGGGGGCCGGATGTGGCGGGATCTCATTTTCTATCAACCCGGCGTTTCCTCCCATTTCGTCAACCATGTTCCGGAACCTGTTGTAAGTCGCCTCGTAGCTCCCCACGTCGCCAAACGCACCGCAACCGCTTCCGCTGACTGCGGAGAATGGGCGGATCTCCTCACACGATGGTGGCGGATCGTTTTTTCTGAATATTTTTACCTTGCTTGCGCCCTTGGTCAGGTCAACCGTTTCGATGTCGTGGCATCCGGCCAAAACCGCCAGTATCAATATCATCAGAAAAGTTTTCAATGGTTCTCTCCTTTTAAAATTTCGTCTCTCACATCCTCCTCCCGCACCACACCACCCGCCCGATCAACCCCAAGCTGTCGGCCCCTTCGCCCTGCAAGACACTCGGACGATACCTGGGGTTATCGCTTGTAATCTCTATGCTTCCGTCGAAATTGCGCTGGACCCGCTTCACCAGCAAAGACCCGTTCAGTTGCAACACGTAGATGGAGTCCGCGTCAATGTGCTGAACACGAAGGTCAATCAATATCAAGTCTCCGTTTGAAAGGGTTGGCTCCATCGAGTCGCCGCGAACCCCTATGAGGGCAAGCGAGTTCAGCGGGATTCCGAGAGCATTTTGAACCCATTCCCGCTTGAATGCCAGGTGGTCTACTATCTGTTCGCTATGGACCACCGCCCCACCTCCGGCGCTGGCCTGCACCTCGTAGCGGGGGATGAATACGTAATCAGAATTTACTTTGCCAAGTGCTATTGCTTCCGGCTCGCCAACAAGAGATTCAATCGGCACATTCAAGGCACTTGCCAGTTTAGAAAGTGTGGAAATTCGGGGGTCGGCAGTCTTCCCTGATGTGATTTCTGATATTCGAGGCTGCGGCACTCCCGATTTTTTTGAAAGCTCAACAGCATTAACACCTTGTTTTTCCATCAAATTAGCCAAGTTGTTGGCAAGCATGGCACCCCCACCCAAAAAAATAAATACGATAAAAGAAAAAATTCTCTTTACAAAATACGAAAACAGAATTATAACTTGAATCATACAAAACGAATCACGGAGGCGAACATGAAATCAACCCCTAAGATTAACCGGGATGCCGACAAGTAGGTCGTCTATAAGCCCTATATTCACCCCTGGAAATAACAGTTTATCGGTGAATATTAATTCAATTTATTACAAAAATCAACAGAAAGGAGGTGCCAAAGTGGGCCGGAAACCTAAGTTAAAAGAAGAAATTTTCACCACCATCAGCATCAGGGTGACGCCAGCTGACCGCGATCTAATCGTTGAGGCGGCCAAGCTTCAGCGCCACATGGGCACCGCGACATACTGCCGGCAGGTGCTGGTGAGAGACGCGACCAAGATTGTGAAAAAAGCAGCTTAACGTTCTCCGCGAAGGAGGTACCACCATGTCAGGCGAACAACTCCAAAAATCCCTCATATTCCACATCTCCGGCCGATTCTGCGAGCCGGCACTTTGTCCTTACTGGAAAAGGGGAATGCTGGTCACTGCCAGCGGCCACGTTATCCCCGACCTCCCCATTGGTATCTGTGTAGCACCCAAGATGAAGTAATTACCAGTGTAATCGAAGGGAAATTTCCATGATTCAGACATTCAAGGGCGCTCTTCACAGTGTGATTTTCGATTCCAAAGTCCCGGCCAAGCAGTTGGCGGAACTGGTGGGCAAATCATACACCTACCTTGCCAACGCCGCGAATGAAAGTCTGGATGAAAGCCACCTCCGTGGACGTGACGTGACGGTGCTGACGAACGCGACCGGGAATTTCGCCCTGCTCGACCACCTGGAAGCGTCGTGCGGCAGGGTGGCGTTCAGGATTCCGGAACTCGGAGAGATAGACGCGGAGTCGTTCAACGAGGCGATTGTGTCCACTGTCGAACACCTAGGAGAGCTGACCCGCAAATACAAGGAATTCATGTCTGACAACATCTTGTCCGTCGACGAAAAAAGAGAACTGGAAGCCCTGAAGTACGAAATCGTAAGGCATGTCATGGGGATGCTTGAGGACATTACGAAATGAGCAACGACGAAAGAATCATAGAACTCCTGGAGGAACAAAACCGGCTTCTCACGATCCTTGTCGGGCCGGTCGTCTCTCTCCAGTCCGAACAGTTGGCGAAGATGACCCCGCAGGAGCGAAGACAGCACAGCAAGGCCGCACTGGCGAGGGCGAAGGAGAAGTACGGGAGGGGGAAGAGATGAGAAAAAACCGTTTATGCGTTCGATGCGGAGAATGGACCGACCAGCCTTTTTACTGTCACGACTGCCAGCGGGTACTGAAGAAGCCCCGCCTGACCCTGCCGACCATCCCCTATCACAAAATTTCGTTTTCGTGGAGGTGACACATGGGAACCATTTGCCTTCTGTTCGCACTGCTGTTCGTGGCCGCCGTCCTGATCTGCTTCATCATGGGCGCCAGGAAATTGGAGGAAGAAAGGGAAGAACTTGAACACCTCCGGCGGCTTGAGGAGCGAATGAAAGAGGTTTTGGACGGAGAGCCGACATGAACTACTACGACGAGAAGAACCACGAGGCCTGGGCGGTCATCGGCATCACCATCAAGTCGCTCCTGCTGTTGATTGTCGTCCTGTGGCTCATGCACGCCTGTGTTGCGGCCATTGAAAAGCAGACTGACCCGACAGGCGAACTGAACAAGCGCAACCGTGCCGAGATTATGCAGAGGACCGGTTATGAAGAGGCCATGCACATTGAGTACGCCGACAGAGTGCTGACGGCGAGAGTGGAAAGGGAATGGAGGGAGAAAAAGTGATCTGCACGACATTGGAGAAGATAAGAGAGCACAAACCGTGTGCCGAAGGATGGGCAACACTCCTGAAGCACCTCGGCAAGAAGAGGGCCGATAGCAAGGATCTCCCGTTACTGACCATCTTGGAAAGTAATGGCTTGGATGACACCCTATGGGCCTTGCGCACAGTGCCCGAACATGACCGTTTATGGCGCAAATATGCGGTTTGGTGTGCTCGGCGAGTACGGCACCTCATGGAGGACCAGAGGAGTTTAGATGCTCTCGACGTTGCATGGAGATATTCAGAAGGGCAAGCGACGGATAGCGAGTTGGCCGCCGCTCGGGCCGCCGCTCGGGACGCCGCTTGGGCCGCCGCTCGGGACGCCGCTTGGGCCACCGCTCGGGACGCCGCTCGGGACGCCGCTTGGGCCACCGCTCGGGACGCCGCTCGGGACGCCGCTTGGGCCGCCGCTCGGGCCGCCGCTTGGGCCACCACTCGGGCCGCCGCTTGGGCCGCCGCTCGGGACGCTCAGGCCGAAAAACTGCGACAAATTTTAGAAGTAGGTGGGTGGGTAGAATGAAATGCCCGCATTGCAAACAGGGAACCCTGGTCAGAGACAATTGGTACTACAACCATGCCGTAAAATGTCAAATATGCGGCTACTGGGAGGAAAACGCAGCCCCGGCAAAGATGGAAAAGTTCGGCCGCGAGGCATGGATCGAGGCTGGCGCGAAGTCAAACAAGGACCAACGCCCCGTCAAGGTGAAAGAATTTATCGCCTGCCCGGTCGTCGGATGTTCGGGGAAAATGATGCGCTCCAATCCCAACGGCATGTGCGGGGCTTGCGCCTCGTTACTGCGGAATTGGGAGAACGGGAAAAGAACGCTGCCCGCCCCTGTCCAACAGGATTCGGCGGGAGTATGGCACAGGGCCAAACGTGCCTATGTGATGGAGGACGCGGCATGAAAGCAGGGGAAACTAGATATGGGTATTGCAGGTGCGGCTGCGGTGGAAAAACTACAATATCAAAATGCAAATGGAAAGAAAATTTCAGAGATAGCAAAAAAGTATGGAATTCCATACATGACCGTTAGTGCTTCTGCGCGGAGAATGACATGGAAAAATCTACCATAATGACAATTGAGTGCGCCTACTGCCACCACATCATCGGCACGAAGCCCGGCCACGGCCAGACCGGCCCGACCGGAGGCATCTGCAACGCATGTCTCTGGCTGCATTACCCGGAGTATGCGGGGGACATTATGGCGGAGAGGTATGGGGCAACGGAAGTCCAGGAAATCGCGGAGGCGGCGTGAATGAACTCTCCCTCTTTACAGGCGGAGGCGGTGGAGTCCTCGGAACAATGCTCCTCGGCTTCCGGCATATCGGGTATGTCGAATGGGACGATTACTGCCAGCGCGTCATCAGACAACGAATCGACGACGGCATCCTGCACGAAGCCCCAATCTTCGGCGATATCCGCGCATTCATCAGTGGCGGGTACGCCGCAAGCTATAAAGGACTGGTTGATGTCGTTACCGCAGGGTTCCCCTGCCAGCCGTTCAGCGTCGCCGGAAAGAGAAAGGGAGCCGAGGACGGACGAAACATGTGGCCGGCAACAAGGGACGTTATTCGCATTGTCAAGCCAAGACTCGTTCTGCTTGAAAACGTGCCGGGAATACGCAGATATCTGCCCGTGGTCATCAGAGACTTGCGGAGACTTGGCTATGCGGTTCGACGACCCTTGCAGCTTGGGGCTGACGATATTGGGGCACCGCACAGAAGAAAGCGGGTATGGATTCTGGCGAACGCCGAATGCGACGGGCGGAGACCACGGAGGCCCGAATGCGAGAGACAGCAAGGGAGGGCTGCATTTATCGGCGCAAGTGATGTGGCCTACTCCGAATGTCTGTGGAAACTACAACCGGAAAGGGGCAAGTGCGACGAGCGGGGACGGGCTGGTAACGGCTGTGAAGATGTGGCCGACCCCGAAAGCATCAGCGGCGGGGCCGGACTTCGCCAAGATGGAACGGAGCGCGACGGGGGTATCTCTTGCGACAGCGGTGGCGATGCTGCCGACGCCCTGCGCTCAGGATGCGAAGAACAGCACCCTCCCGATCTCGCTGCGAGATCGGGACAGCATACCGGGCTATCTCCTGTCGAGCGGGGAGCGGCCCGGCGGCCAACTGAACCCCGATTGGGTGGAATGGTTGATGGGCTTTCCAATCGGATGGACCTCCCTTGCCCCTTTGTCGAGGGAAGCGGTTGAGAATTACGGATCGGAAGAATGGTGGAAAGCGGAACCGGACGGGGTGCCGAGGGTGGCAAGCGGGATACCCGCCAGAATCGACCGGCTCAAGGCTTTGGGGAACGGGCAAGTCCCGCAGGTAGTTGCACTCGCATGGAAGATATTGAGAGGTGAATTATGAAGGCGGAGCGGTATGGGACGGGGGCGGTGGAAGAGGAAAGGGAGGCGGCATGAGCACGATTCAGCGAAATATTATTGTAGCACAACTGGCAGCTATGGCGAACGCGATCGGGTTGCAACATCAGGTGGGATTAGACGAGCGGATTTATCTGCCAGTCACAACGCCCTTCAATGTTCCGTCCGGATTTTACGAGCCTCATATATCGCCGCGTGAATTCTATGGGGTAAGGGGGCGGAGCGGGAAACCGAGAAAAACAAATCGTCTTAAATTTGCCAAGAGAGCCAAGATTCGGCGGAGAAGGGCAGTATGAAACTCCAAACAGCCCAACTAACCACCCACTGCTCAAGGTGCGGGGCCACGATTTTCGCCGGGGAGCACATGCTGGTCGAGCACCATGCGCGACTGTTTGAAACTGAGTGCTGGTGCGGGGAGTGTGCGCAGGAGTTGGCGGGGGAGGAGTGAGTTTTGAGCGGTTTCCTTTTTCGCAACGAGAGGGGTTCAAGGAAATGTTCTATGAGCCACAAAAGGTCATTGACGCCCGAACCTGCCGCACCTGTAGGCATTGGGAGCGCAAAGGACCGAGGATGAAGAAGGAGCCATGCCTTTCTTGTTACGGCAAATATCATGCGCTGCATGAGCCGAGAGAAGGGTAATAAAAAAGCCCTCTTTCGAGGGCAATAAGCATGTGTACAGGCACTATATCAGGGTGCCGGAGAGGAGTCAAGGAGTGAACACGGCAGAGAAGTTGAGAGCGGTTGAGGAATGCTCTTGCGGGAAGTTTTGTGCCTCGCCGGAGGGCGTCGCCGCCTGCCAGCAGAACAAGCACGGCGGCGGAAAGGACACGTTCGGCGACAAAGAACGGTTCCTGAACACGATTGAGCACGAATTTTCCGCTCAATGCGCGGAGTGCGGGGAGCGGTTGAGGTTCAGGATAATCCAGGTTACGCCGCTACGGACAACCATTGACGTTATGCCGCATGTTTGTGCGGTGGATGAGGAGGAGGTATGAAGCCATTTTGGGTGGTGTGGAATCCATCGTGCGGCTTGCCGAGAATGAAACATAACTCGTTTTCTGAGGCCAAATCAGAGGCGTTTCGACTGTCGCAGACGAATCCGGGCCAAGAGTTTTTCGTCCTCGGCTCCTGCGGGGTGGCGAAAAAGATAGAGGTTACGTGGACCGAGGTTGAGGATACGAGCGATATACCGTTCTGAAAGGGGAGAAAATGGCAGCAATCCAAGAATATTCACAGACAGAAGCAGGCTTACAGGAACTCCGTTCGCGCATGGCAGGCGTGGTCTACGACGTAGCTACCACCAAGGGCATGGATTCGGCCAGGAAAGACCGGCGGGAATGCGTAACCCTCAGAACGTCCCTTGAGGCCATGAGGAAGGAAATCAAGGCTCCCGCCCTTGAGCGGTGCAAGCTGATTGACTCGGAGGCCAAGCGAATCACCGAGGAGATCCTGAAACTGGAGCGCCCGATTGACGAGGCCATTAAAGCCGAAGAGGCGCGGAAGGAAGCCGAGAAGGCCGAGAAAGCCCGTATCGAACAAGAGCGGGTGGACGGCATCAAGGCCAAAATCCAGACCATCAAAGAGTACCCGCTGAAGGCTGTCAACCTGAGCGCCGCAAGGTTGGCCGAAGTCCTGCCGAACGTCGAGGCTCTTGCGATCACCGAGGACGATTACCAGGAATTAACCGCTGAAGCGCAGTACGCCAAGATGGAATCCGTATCCAAGCTGAAACAGATTCTCTCCGACAAGCAGGCCGCCGAGGCCGAAGCCGCAAAAATCAAGGCCGAGCAGGAAGCGGAAGCGGCACGTCTGAAGGCTGAAAAGGAAGAAGCCGACCGCAAGGCCGCAGAGGAGCGGGGGAAGCTTGAGGCCGAACGCGCCGAACTGGAACGACTCCGCAAGGAAGATGAAGCCCGGCGCCAGGAAGAGGATCGGAAACTCCGCGAGGCGCGGGAGGCTGAAGAGGCGAAACTGAAGGCCGAACGTGACGCCGAAGAAAAGCGGATTGCCGAAGAACGCGCCAAACTGGAAGCCGAAGCGGCAGCAAAGCAGGCCGAGATTGACCGCCAGCAACGCGAACTGGAAGAGGCAAGGGCGAAGGCTGCGGCTGAAGAAAAAGTCCGTCAGGAGGCCGAGGCGGCTCGAATTGCGGCGGAAAAGGCGAAGGCCGAGCGGATGATTACCTGCCCGAAATGCGGCCACACGTTTGACCGTGAGGAAGAGGCGGCAGAGGAGGCCGCATAACCATGAACGGAAATCTTGCGGAGAAAATATCGCAACATCACACAGCCGAATCCGAGTGGTATCAGGCGCGGCGGCGAGGTATCGGCGGGAGCGACATAGCGGCCATCATGGGCCTGTCGCGCTACAAGACCCCGTTGCAGGTTTATCAGGAGAAGATAGGCGAAGCCGGCCCCATCCCCGATAACTGGCGGATGCTGGTCGGGCGCACCCTGGAACCGGCGATCCGGCAGTTTTACGCCGATGTTACCGGTCACACGGTCCTGGTCCCGGAATCGGTCATTACCTGCCCACAATATCCGTTCCTGCTGGCGAACCTGGACGGCTACACGGACGAGCCGCGAGTGGTGGAAATCAAGACCGCCGGGAGTGGCCGCGAATGGGGGGAACCGGGAAGTTCCGACATTCCCACTGAGTACATGTGCCAGGTGCAGCATTACATGATTGTCACCGGCTACGAGGTCGCGGATGTGGTCGCATCCATCAGCAACCGGGAGCCGGTCATCTATACCGTGGAAGCCGACAGGGAATTACAGGAGATGATGGTTGATGAGGCGGCCGCATTTTGGGAGTTGGTGCAGAAGAACATTCCGCCCGAACCCGTTACCTATGCCGAGGCGATTCAGAAATACGGGAATTTGGCCGTCAGTGGGGGCGTGGAGGCGTCGAAAGAAATAATCCAGGCAGTGAACAGGCTGAAGGCCGTCAAAGAGTCCGTGAAGGCGATGGAGGCCGAGGAGGAGAGATTGAAGGGTCAAATTATCCTCGCTCTTGGGGACAAGGGCGACACGTTACTGAAGGACGGCAAACCGCTGGCTACCTATCGCATTTCCAAAGGGTCCACGCGGTTCGACGCTGAGGCGTTCAAAGTGGCCCATGCGGATCTGTACGGCCAGTTTCTGAAGACATCGGAAGGCAGCAGGCGGTTCCTGCTGAAGTAGAACACTATCGAAAAGGAGTCACGAATATGAACGACGTTGCAATTCACCCGTCAAACTCGATACAGCCCCACGGTTCGGCCCTCGCGCAGATAGCTGGCAGCCGGGAGGTAACTGAAGCCCAAGCCGCAATTATGGTGGCCAAGCGATTCCCCAGGAACGAGATGGAGGTGGTGGACAAGGTAATGATTGCATGTCAACGCCCATCCCTCGCGGAGACAGCCCTTTATACGTACAGCCGGGGCGGTACGGACATTTCCGGGCCTTCTATCCGCCTCGCGGAAACCATTTTCAGGCTATGGGGAAACGCGGCATGTGGTGTAAGGGAACTGGAAAGCGGTTCCGATGAAAGCGTACTTGAAGCCTACGCCGTGGATTACGAAACCAACGTCAGACAGTCAAAGGTATTCACCGTCAAGCACGAGCGCACCACGAAGAACAGGACGTACAAACTTGAGGACAGCCGCGACAGGTATGAGAATCTCGCCAATTTTGGGGCGAGAAGGCTCAGGGCCGCGATGCTGGCGCTTATCCCTGCCGACATCATAGAGGCCGCTGTGAGCCAGGTTGAACAGACCCTGAAGGCGAAAGCCGACACATCACCCGAAGCGCTGAAAAAGTTGGCGGATGCCTTTGATAAGTTTGGCGTAACAAAAGAGCAGATAGAGAAGCGCATCCAGCGCCGCATCGACGCCATTACCCCGGCACAAGTCGTGTCCCTCCGCAAGATTTACAACTCTCTCAAGGACGGCATGAGCGGCCCCGCCGACTGGTTTGAAGCGCCCGAACAGGCGGCCGACGAACCGAAGGCCGGGACGGTTGAGAACCTGAAGGACAAGCTGCGGAATCGGAAGAAGCAGGAAGCCGAAGCCGCCCCGCAAACCGAAGAATCCGCTGCGCCCCTCCCCAACATGGACAACTCCGACGACGGCTGGCCCGATCCTCCGGGCGAACATGCCGAACCCTGCCCGGAATGCGGCGAGGTCGGCGGCCATGCCCCGTCCTGTCCGTTCGCTGAACCTCCGGAGGGGGAATAATCATGACCAAGGACGAAACCGAAATGAAGGTCGCCTTCAATTTGAGCGTCGCCGCCCTCATGCTCTCCGACCTGGGCGACAGGTTTCCTGAAAAGTCCCGTATCCGAACCAGGGCATACGACATCGCAGGGAAGTGTTTCGACATGCTGTGTGAGTACCCGTTCAAACAGGTCCGGCACGAGGAGTTTTGGAAGTCGCGGAAATTGAACATGGCCCTGAACCGGGAGATCCACCGGCTGTATTACCGGCAGGAACCCGTGAGGGATGCCAAGGGGCGGTTTGTTAAGAGGGAGGCGGCATAGTGTTATTTCCAATCACCAGATTTGCCAAGCAGAACACCATCCTTGAACAACTGGACCATCTCCAATCCGAGATTAACGAGGTCCGGGAGGCCGTGGAGGGTGGCGACCTGAAAGCGGCCTCCCTGGAACTCGTAGACGTGCAGCAATCGGCGGATACGGCCCTGCATATCCTCCTTGATATGGGCGTTGACAGCTATTCGGCGTATACCGAGGTCACGATCAAGAACTCGCGGAGGGGGTATTATGAAAGACCCTGAGCAACTCGCCGCGGCACATTGGCAGTATGTCGAGGGACTGCTTGAATTACATGGACTCGATGCCGAAGTTATTGAAAAGATAGGCTGGCATTACCGCGCCGCAATGGTGCACGGATTCAAGCATGGGATGGAGGCGGCAAAAGAAACGGTATAACGACTATAGCCTCCCCTCCCCTTTCGGCGTTCCTTGCCTCGTAAAACTGTGTCAGAAACAAATTTACTTGAAAGGAAACAGAAAAGACCATTGGTCCGACCGTGGAACAGCGGGAGGGGAGGCCATTAAAGGAGTGGAGATGAAGTACTCAATAGAAGAAATCAAGACATTACTGGAAGGGATTACGCCGGGGGCGTGGGCAGCTGAAGAAGTACAGTACCAGTGGAAAACATCGAATGCACTAGGTAAGCACATCTTATGTATCTATACCGAGCCTGATGCAAAATTCATCGCCGCCGCCCCCACCATCATCCGTGACCTCCTCGCGGAGAACGAACGCCTCTCTGCCAAGCTTGGGTTCTACGACAACAAATGTCCGGTATGTAATTCTACCCTTGGCCTACTTCACGCCGACGCTTGCCCATTGTGTGCTGCAAGAAAGGAAGTTGAGAGGTTGCAGAAACACATAGAAGCTGATGCTGAACTATACGCTGCTCTTGAAGAAAGTCACAGGGAGGTAAACGAACAGCTTCGAATCGAGGGACAACGCGCCGCTCGACACCTCGCCGACCAGGAACTTCTTGTGGCGCGGGAGCGTAAGAGGGTAGCGAGGGAGTGCATTGATTACGTCAACAACCATGCGAACGATTGCGGATGCAGCAAAAGAATTGCTCATGATATCCGCACCCGCTACGGGGTGGAGGGATGAGTAGCCCCACCCAACGCACCCTTGCCCTCCTCCGCGCCGAAGGATGGATAGCCGCAATCACGGAACATTGGAACCCCTACGCCCGTATCCGTCAAGATTTGTTCGGCTTCGTGGACGTTCTCGCGGTGCGCGGCCCGGAAACTCTCGCGGTCCAGACGACAAGCGGAAGCAACGTATCCGCGAGGGTAAGGAAGATAGAGGAAAGCGAATATCTCCCTGCGGTCCGTGATGCGGGATGGGGGATAGAGGTACACGGATGGAAGAAGGACAAGAAAGGACGGTGGCAATGTCGGAGAGTGAACCTAAGTTAAGCGAATTAACCGCGCTACGGGCAGAATACAATAAATTGTGCGATGAACTGCGCTACCAGGATGCGAAAATATGTGTGCTGAAAGAGGCGCTGCAAAAAATCGCCTCTGGTGGAGGGGCAAACGGAAATGGAGAAGCTGCCCGGACTATTGCGCGGGGGGCTTTGGCGGCGGTGTAACGACAAGGGTAACCGGACGTCGGGCAGTTTCGGCGGTCCGCGTTGACCCGCTTGTTAGCCTATTTTTGGAGGATTTATGTCAGATAAAAACGGATGGATAAGCATTGACGATGCTCGTTTCCCGTTGGCGAAATACACAGGAGATGAAATTGTAATACGCACGAAAGCCAACAATGGCCGATGGGTTTACCAGATCGCAATCGTAGACGAGAACGGAAAGGTTGTGATTGACCCCTGTGTGATGTGCTCGCAATGTGGTGGAACTCTGCAATGGAAGCCGCACGCATGGAACCCGTTTTCAAAAATGCCTATGGAATGGAAACCGCTGGGAAAGTTTATCGATGCGGATCGTTCGGCAGTACACGCAAAAGCCCACGCTGAGGATATGTACCAGCGGGCCTTGAAAGCAGAAGAATTGCTGTACCGTTTTTATATTGACCGGGACAAGAAGGCGGAAGAGGCGATTATTAAATTTGTGCAGGATGGGCTTGATAAGGAGGGTTTATGAGTGAGCCGAAGATCCCAAAAGGGTTTGTAATGATCTACACCGAAACGCACTCAATTTGTATGCGTATAGACCATATCGTTTCTGTGGCTGTGGCGTGTGGATCAAATCATACGCTGCACATAACCACGAGGGATGGTGAAAATTATAAGGCGGCATATAACTTTGAAGAGTTTCTGAAGATTATGGCAGAGGAAGTGGAGGTACATAATGAATAGTTATGGAGACGGGAACACTTACCGTGGAACAGTTTGCAAAGACAGTGAAGTGCCAACAATTATAACGGACGGGAAAACACCCTACAGTGGTAAAGATTACCCGGTTCACAGCAATGCACCATGGCGGATTGAAGGTGTGAACGTGAAAACCGCTATTTCATCCGGCTGCAAGCATGTTGCGATGGTGAACTATTTCGATTGTGGAAAAGGCGACCCGCGAAGCATTATGAAGGAAGAACACGAGGCCAACGCAAAACTGATTGCCGCCGCACCTGAAATGCTGGAGGTGTTGCGTTGGCTGGATGCGGAGATGGATTGCCGGGATAATTTCGGCGGGTGTCTGTTTTCGATTAACGACTTTGAGAAAGTACGCCGGGCTATCAAGCTGGCGATGGAAGGCTAACGGTTAGCCGCTGAGCGGCTCGTCCGCTCCTGCGGTGGGTTATGAAGAAGAAAAGTGGGGTTGTTCCTGTATGTGTAAAATCCCTGGTGGATTCATACTACTTGCACGTAAAACGCTCGATTCTGACATCATGGACTGGCCCGGCCATTATCTGAAATTGTGGGTTTGGATGTTGGGCAAAGCGTTCTGGAGGGACGGTGAAAAACTGAAAAAAGGGCAGTTTGTCACCACGATAGCTGAGATGCAAAAAGCAGGCGGATACAAGATTGGATACCGGACCCGAAGCCTCACAAAAGGCGAGGTACGAAGCGCGTACGAAGCCTTTACGAAGGCCACAATGATAAGCACAGCGAAGACCACACGCGGAATGGTAATAACTATTTGTAATTACGACAAATATCAGAATCCTGAAAACTACGAAGAGCACAACGAACAACACAACGAAGGCTCTGCGCACAACACAGGCACCGCACACGATAGAGAAGAAGGTTATAAGAAGGATAATATAAAACCTACAACAACAACAACGCGCGCGAGGCAAGAGGACATTTTACGTGACTGTTTTAAGAATCGGGAAACCGACATTCGCCGCCTCTACCCTCACGCCGATTACGAGCCTGAGAAAGAAACCTGCATCGCCCACTACCGCGAAGGGCCACCCATTGGCGCCGATCCCTATCCCACGATCCTGAAGTGGTTCAATCGCATTCCCAAACCCGGAGGCGGCAATGGAGCCGGAAATAATCGAAGCACAGAAAAGGCTGGAACAAAAACGAAGCGAGGTTTCTACGAGGCAAACGGTCCCGACGCGGATTGGCTCGGGACAGGAACCGGGGACGGTTGAGCGGGTATGCCGGGATTGCGGAAGCGTGTTTCGGTGTCCCGAAGCCATCAACTACACCCGCTGCCCGGATTGTCGGCAGAGGATGAACGAGGAGCGGGTCGAAGCCCTACAGCGCGAACGCGGAGCCATTGAGGCGGAGATGCGCACGGCAGAGCAAAAGCGGCTGTTCTCCGAGGTACAGGTGGGGAAGCGTTACCAGGGTCAAACGTGGGACGACTACCTCCCATCGACAGAAGCGGCCAGAAAGGTGTCCGACGTGTGCCGGAAATACGCCGGGAACTTCAGGGAGGCGACGGAAACCGGGCGCTGCCTGGTCATGATTGGCGGACCGGGTACCGGGAAGAACATGCTATCCGCGCTCATCTGCCAGGACGTTGCCGGCCAGGGCTTTACGGCCCTGCATACGACGGCCATGAAGCTGGTCCGCAGGGTCAAAGAGTCATGGGGAAAGGGCTCCGAGGAGACCGAATCACAGGCAATCAGGAATTTCACCCTTCCAGATCTGCTGGTCATTGACGAGATAGGCGTTCAGTTTGGCAGCACGGCAGAGCAGATTATCCTGACGGAGATAATCAACGACCGTTATGAGGCGATGCGGCCAACCATCATCATCAGCAACCTGACCGTGCCGCAGCTGGAAGAGATCCTGGGCAAAAGGGTTGTGGACAGGTTCTATGAGAACGGGGGCAGGGTTCTGGTGTTCAACTGGCAGAGTTACAGGCGGCAGAAAATTGCCTGATTTGGCAAGGAGGCAACCATTGACCGAGTACCCCGAATCCCTACCCAAAGACGACCAGCTCGAAACCCTGTTCCACCGTATGCCGCCCCTGCCTCCAGTGCTGGTCGAGGAAGTCCTGCGCGTGGTGGCAGAGGTCTACGGCCCGGAACGGGTGCAAATCGAGATAAGGAACAGGAGGATTATGAGCGAGTACGACGGACGGAATATCTCGCGGCTGTGCAGGAAGTATCGGATATCGAGGCGGAACTTTTACTACATCATGCACCGGGAGCTGGTGAGATTGAGGAAGGCGGCGAAAGGGGAGGAGTAGAGAAGCAATGAATCGTGTGCCTCGCTGCGTGAAACGCCCGTTTCACGGCGGTTTAATGAGAAGGGTAGGGAAAGTTATTAACAGGAAAGCAAAGCCAGCCAGAAGTAAAGCCAGGGCCATTATAAAAAGGAATGGCTTAACTATGCGGGTTGAGGGGTGAAGAGAGGGGCATATAACGGCTTCGCTTTGAACAGCGAGCGAAGCGAAGTCTGATTCCAAAGCGTGGTTATATGACCGCTGT
This sequence comes from uncultured Geobacter sp., assembly GCA_937886325.1. GTDB lineage: Bacteria > Desulfobacterota > Desulfuromonadia > Geobacterales > Geobacteraceae > RPRC01. The sequence continues at coordinate 21,441 of CALABV010000005.1, read as the reverse complement.
TGGAATCACATTTTTCTGTAAAATAATCCCTTGACAACGTAACTAGCTATGATATACTCGGGTCAAATGATGGAACAAACCCAAGGGAGGCACAACATGAAACGGTTTACTTGCACAATCCCGGCAGCACAACTTGAGTGGGCCATTGATCTTCCGGGCTGGTCCCATGCATCACAGCCTTTTACCCGTGGCGGCGTTGAGTACCGCAACATCCACTTTTCGGCCAAAACCCGCACTGAGGCCGCACGCGCCCTTGATCGGTGCATGTTGCACACCCGCAACCTTTCGGCGGGGGTGTAGCATGACCCCCAATTGCCCATACCTGCTCCGCGTTGACAAACCAAACTTTCACCCTGGCGGTACATGCCTCCGGGGTGAGGCTATGACGCCGATGGATCGTTGTGCGCTGAAGCCCAAAAAGGATAATTTCGGCAGGGTGTATAACGTGACCAGATACGTGTTAAGCGGCGGCGACCCCATTGGTTGCGCTCACCCTTGCAGCGGGAATTGTCCGCTGAAACGGGAGGCGGCAAATGACTAAGGATCAACTCCGTGAACTGGTGGAGGGTTTGACAGACGACGATATGCGAACCCTCCGCGCAATCATCAATGGCAAAATATCGAAGCGGAAGATCACTCCGGAGCAGCAAACCAAGATGCAAGCTGGCCGGAGCAAAAAGGACAGATAACGGCCTGAGGGTCTGGGGTGGCGGCTTTATCGCCATCCCATAGCACCAACTATTCGACCAAGCCGACGATCTTGAGTCCTTGCATAATGAAGACCCGACAGGCTACAGGGATGCCATGTTTGACATTTTCGGTGACGAGTGGTGGTACAACGTGCCGAAGAAGCCAAACCATCAATATGAATACCTCTGCCGAATTATCAACACGGTGAAAGAGGCATTACGGCAAGCATTTTTTCCGGGGTTTCGGTTTGCCCTGGGCATTAGGGCGTGGGCGTTTTGCATTTTCCCTGTTGGCTGCGGTTTTTGCAGCAGAACGGACTGAACCGGCAGCCACGGCAGCAACGTGTTTAACCTGTATTTCATGCCCACATTTTTCGCAGGCAACAATACCCATTGCCGCTCTGTTTCTGGCTGCGTCCTCTGCCCTGAGTTTTATTATGTTGATAATTTTATCGTCAGAGATCGTGCCGACTACAGCCCATTTCTGCTGCTCGTCTGGCCAGATCGACATGCCGACCGGGCCTGTGGTGTATGCCCCCCGAATCATTTGCGGGGAGCCATCATTTAGGCTGATGACACACTCCCATGTTCCGACAGGTGGACTGTATTTATCGAATTTGGTTTCGGTGATATTCATGATTACGAGATGTTGACCGTTATTTTCGATGATTGAGCCTATCATGGTTATCTCCTCCTGTTCAGAATGAATTGAATGGCCTGATTTTGTGTTTCAAATGGACCGTTATCCATTGCGCCAGATGATGTATAGAATTTGTCGTCTGAGCGTTTGCCGACATGAGCGCGACCGTCTGACCATACTACCGTACCGGCTGGTGTTTCATGCCCTACTGGTGCCCCTGGGAGTATGCTGTCGTATTTTCCGTATTCTCTAGTCATGGACTGCCTCCTGAGTAGTTTTGCTGTATCGTTGAAATAATAATAGCAAACAGTTCGCTAAATGTCAATAGGAAAAGTTGGGGGTGTCGAAAAAAAATATTTCGGCATCACCACTGCCGCCACTAGAGCGGCATAACGGCCCCGGGTTGAGCGGCTTGTCCGCTCTAACCCGTGGTTATGGCACAAGGCAAAAAAAGAGGGGGCGAGATGCCCCCTTGTTGTAATCAATCAACCACCCGGACTTTCCAAGGTCCAGGCTTTAGATCCTTGGTGAGGTGGGAGCGGCTCGCGCCGTCCCTGAGCCCATCATGGGTTCCGGCCTCGTACCCTTCGAAGAGACCGGGAGTCCAAGATCTTTCAACCTTGGTCCCGGCAGCATCCACGCCAAACTCATAACGCAGCGTGTCGTGTGCCGAGTGCGAACCGGTAGAAGTAACCGGCTCAACAACTACTACGACAGTTTTTGCCGCTGCCGCAGTTTCCACAAACTCCCGGCTGTCGCAACCGGGAGTGTCGCACCACTTGGGCGCGAAAAAGCTGGTGTGGGATTTCCCGCACTTTTCGCAGACAAAAATCTTTTCCATACTCCCTCCCCTCCCTGCTCGCCTTCCGGTCGAGTCTCACGGGTAATCCCTTCGTTCAGGTCATGCCACTACCGTATCACGGGCAGGGGCTTAGGGTGTGGAGTGCAACGTTGCGGTTTGTCTTCCCTCGCCCGTGAATCCCTCCCGCGCCCACGGAAGGGGTAGTGAGGGTTATTCGTTACACTCTCTCGCAAACTGCGAAATCGTCAAATCTTTCATCTCTGTATCGGTCCATGTTTCACGAGATACTGTCCGCATTGTGCGCCATTTTGAAGATCCAGACGATTTTTCCTGGAGATTAACAACCTTTTCGTTTCCGGTAGCGCGGTACTCGTAGCCACCGAGTGCGGTATTGAAAGTTCTGATGACCTGCATCCTTGGTCTGCCTCCTTTTGCACCATTGGCGCGGGCGGCAGCGGCTTTTTTCTCTGACGTGCGGGAGCCGAGAGCTGATGCGGCGAGGGATTTTGTGATTTCTATAAATTCGTCATTGTCTAGTGCGAGGTTGGTCATGTCGAGCATTTGCAGTACAACATCATTCGCCTCTATGAGGGCCGCAATGTGGGCGACCGCATCGCCGTCGCGATACGCCTGTTTAATTTTCTGGTCGAGGGGGATCACGACTCGGTTGTAAAACTGGTGAGCGTCCATTACCTCTGCGGTGCGTTCGTCGTGTTTGTTGGTGTAGCGGGTCATGGAGTCAGTAGAACCGGAGATGTGACCGCCGGCAATGGCGCGTTCACGGGCAGCACAGTTTTTCTGCTCGTAGCAAATGTTGCCGTAGAAATCGTTTCTGACCCGCTGCCATTTGAGTTGGGCATTGAGTTGTTCGCGATGATCGTTCCAATTGAGTTCCATGATGTGCCTCCTGAGTTTAGTTTGTGTGCATCGTTAAACCAACTATAAACCCAACGATGGGTTTAGTCAAGGGAAAAATAATATTTCCCGAAAAATATTTTGTGCAACAAACGGGTGGCATATTGCACAGGTGGTACGGCAGACTGGCAACATGAGCAAAACCGATACAAAAGTCACTCCACGACCCAAAGCAAAACCGTTCCGCTCCGCGAAATACCTGAAGCATATTCGGTCGCTGCCGTGCTGCAACTGTGGTTATCCTGTATCAGAGGCGCACCACGTCGAGACCGGCGGCATGGGGACCAAGTGCGGCGATGACCTCACTGTGCCACTGTGCGGACCGAGCGGGAGAGGGTGCCATCAGAAAGCGGATAAGAGCAAGACCAGCGTCAAGCGGTACAAACCGTTGGCGCGGAAGTTGTTTCGGGAGTGGGGGGCGAAGCAGCAAGCAAAGGAGGAGGCGAAGAATGAAAAGGTTTCTGTGATGGTGAACTGCCTGTTGCCTGGTGCTGATGAGGTGGCGGCGGGGAAGGCGGTAGAAGAAGTGGAAGTAAAAGCGTTGTCCCCGCAACATGACCGGTTTTGTAGGGAGTTTATCGTTGATGAAAATGCAGTAAGAGCCTACCAAAGAGCCTATCCGAATTCAGGGTACGAATCAGCAAAAGTTTCAGCCTGTGAACTCCTAACGAAACCTAACATTCAAGTCCGTATTCAAGAACTCCGCGAAGAACGCAACAAGCGCCTGGAGATTTCCGCCGATCGAGTGCTGGCCGAGATAGCCAAGTTGGCCTATTACGACCCGCGCGATTTCTTCACCGATGATGGCCGGCTGAAACCCATTTCCGAGCTGGACCCCGATCACGCTGCGGTCATTGCTGGCATTGAAACGGTCCACAAGATTGTAGGGGATGACAAGGATGGCCTGTCTGTCCTCACCAAAATCAAACTGCCGGATAAAAAGGGCGCGCTGGAACTGATTGGACGCAGTATGGCAATGTGGAAGGATGTCGGCAGTAAGGAAAATCCCGCCGAGATGGTACATCGTGTTGAGCGGGTGATAGTGAGTCCGAAGATTGCGCACACTGAGGATTGATACGGCCGAGGTTTTTTCGCCGCTCCTGGAACCGTCTCGCTATAAAGGTGCGCACGGCGGGAGGGGATCCGGGAAGTCCCACTTCTTTGCCGGCAAGTTGGTCGAGGACTGCATGGCAGAGCCAGGCGAGAACGGCGGCGAAGGAATGCGCGCCGCGTGTATCCGTGAGGTGCAAAAGGACCTCGCCCAATCCTCTAAGCTCCTGATCGAAACCAAGCTGAAAGATTTCGGCCTCGGTGAAGCGGACGGCTTCAAAGTGTTTCGCGACGTGATTCAATGTCCAGGGGACGGCCTTATCGTTTTCAAGGGTATGAACGACTATACCGCAGAGTCAATAAAGTCCCTGGAAGGCTTCAAACGGGCGTGGTGGGAAGAGGCACAGGCGGCCACATCGCATTCGCTGAATCTCCTGCGTCCAACAATCCGAGCACCCGGGAGCGAACTCTGGTTCTCATGGAACCCCAGGAGGAAAACCGACCCCGTTGATGCGATGCTGCGTGGAGACGAAAAACCGACCGGCGCGACCGTTGTGCGGGCTAACTGGCGTGACAATCCGTGGTTTACCGCGGAACTGAGACAGGAGCGGTTGGACTGCCTCAGGATGCAGCCCGACCAGTATGACCATATATGGGAGGGTGGCTACGTCACCGCAATCGAGGGAGCCTATTACGCCAAATGCCTGGCCGAGGCGAGGGCGGAAGGTCGAGTTGGTCGCGTGGCCGCCGATCCGCTCATGACCATCCGCATGTTTTGCGATATCGGCGGGACCGGGGCAAGGGCCGACTCGTTCGCGATGTGGGGCGCTCAGTTTGTGGGGCGAGAGATCAGGGCTATTGATTATTACGAGGCGGTAGGCCAGCCGTTGGCGACCCATGTCGCATGGTTGCGGGAGCGAAAATACACGCCCGACCGCGCACAGATATGGCTGCCACACGATGGCGAGGCCCAGGACAAGGTTTACGACATTTCGTATGCCAGGGCATTTCGGGACGCTGGCTACGATGTCACCGTGGTTCCGAATCAGGGCAAAGGTGCCGCGAAGGCAAGGATTGAAGCCGGGAGGAGGCTTTTCCCTTCCATCTGGTTCAATGAGTCGACAACGGAGCCAGGTCTGGCCGCGCTCGGATGGTACCACGAGAAGAAGGACGAACACCGGAATGTGGGCTTGGGGCCAGAACACGATTGGTCCTCACATGGGAGCGATTGTTTTGGGCTTATGTGTGTTGCGTATGAGCAGCCAGCCATGGAGCAGAAAGACAACTGGAAACGTCGTCGCGGCTCGGGGATGGCGGCATGAGAGTGGGGAGGAGTAAAGTATGACCATCAGTTATCTCGGCAACCTGCGCCGGGAATTCCATCACGTAAAGCAGTTTCGCGCCGGCGAACTGGACCCGGAATATGAGCCGACCATGGTGCTGTTCCTGGAGGGGCGCATGGGCAAGTGCGCCATGATCCCGTTGGAATCGGCATGGAAGTACGACGAGCCGGAAGGGACGGCAGCCAAGGAGGCCGCATTGTCGCAGGTCGTCGGCATCGCCCGGCATCTCGGCATCGACGAGAATCCGCGCAGCCTGGCGCAGCTGGCGATGTTCATTCAGGACGGTCTGGACGAGCTCATCAGCATGCCGCCGTATCAGGAGGAGCGATTGACGGCAGGCGAGGTGGTTCTGGAAGTGGGCGGCGAGAAGGTCAGTCGGGACGTGGAGATATCGGAGAGTGAAATCCTGATGGGGGAAGTAACGTAGGGGAGGCGGGTAAATGGAGACGGAATTAATAATAAGGTGTTTCCTCGCATTATTTGGTGGGCCAGATATAAAACTCCAAAGGGAATTGTGCCAATTCCTTGGAGAGAAAAAAGTAAAGGAACTTGTGGGCGATCAGGAATGGTTGAATGAATTGGTTACGACGGAGGAGCCAACCCTTTTCTTAACTGAGCACAACTCGCACGTTCCAGGCGACAAGGTTGTCCGTGAAAGAGAACGAAGGATGATAACCGGCGTATCAAGAGCGACATGGAATAGATGGGAGCGTCAAGGCCTGGTGCCCCCCAGGATAAAGCTTGGCCCGAAGGTGTGCGGCTGGAAGCTGTCTACACTTGAAGCGTGGATCGAGTCCAGGGCGAAGGAGGTTTTGTGAGCAAGTTTGTTCCCGTCACAAGATTGGAGCGCATAATTTTCAGGCGTATGCGCAACCGTTTACTAAAAAATCCGATTGTCGCATTGCATCCCCAATTTTCACGCCAGTTAAAGGCGTTAAACACTATCTTGGGCTACAAAAGCGACGAAAAGAAATAATCACATGCGTCAATCGCCGTGCCGAGACTGTCCGAACAGAACGCTCATCAAGTGCAGGCGCGTCTGCTGGACGTTGGCGAAGACGCAGGAGGAGGGGTCGAAGGTTGTCCAGATAGGCCATGCCGTTGAACCTGACGGTACGGGGTACAGCATCAATTGGGATGCAATGAAATCACGATGAGGGACCACTGATGCTCGATAGGAAGCAGCAGGAATATCTTGACAGTGTAATGGAAATCATCAAAGATAGAATAAAAGAGGCCTTTACTGGGGAAATATCTTTTGAAATCTCTATTGATGTGGCTCAAGGTGCCCCGGTTTTCATCAGGGAACAGAAGAAGACCAGAGTTTTGATAAAAAAATAGAATAGTGTAACTGCGGTTACAGCGAACCTCGCACGTCGAGGCACTCAACGCCCGCAATCACAGTCGGAAACATCGGCTATGGTTGCGGGCTTTTTCGTTTCAGGGGTTTCAATGGCGGTTCCCGTCGAGAAAAGAGAGCGTAAGAAAGCGTCACGGATGATTGTCGGCCAGGAACAGCCGGTTGACGTTCAGGGCCATCCGCTGGACTCGGACGAAATGCAACAACTGCTTTCCGATCTGCGCCAGCATTGGCGTCAGGAACGGCGTCTCCAGGCCGAGAACCGTGTGGAGATGGCGAAGGATGAGGCGTTCTACGATGGTGACCAGTGGGACGACGACGACAAGAAGGTGTTGGAGGATCGTTTCCAACTGCCCCTTGTCTACAACGTCACCAAGACGACAATCAACTGGATCCTCGGGGTGGAGCGCAAGAGCCGCGCCGACTTCAAGGTATTGCCCCGCCGCAAGGAAGGCGGCCGGGATGCCGAGAACAAGACCAAGCTCCTGAAATACCTGTCTGATGTGAACAAGAGTCCGTATTGCCGCTCCAAGGCGTTCGAGGATGCGGTTAAGGCCGGGGTGGGCTGGTTGGAGGAAGGTGTTCGGAGCGACTACGGAAGCGAGCCGCTCTTTGAACGCCATGAGTCGTGGCGCAACATCTGGCGCGATCACCTATCGGTGGCGCCGGATATGTCTGATGCGCGATTCCTGTTCCGCTCCAAGGTGGTGGACCTGGACTGGGCGCAGGTCATGTTTCCTGATCGGGCTCAGTCGCTCAAGATTGAGTCCGAGAACGTCAGCAAGCTCTATCCACACATGCTGGAGGATTACGAGTTCCTGGAGTCGCCGGAGTTTGACGACGCCATAGAGAACGACATTGACGCCGAGAATACCCGGCCGAGGGTCCGCATCATCGAGTGCTGGTATCGGCAGACTCCCCAGGCGGTGAAGGTGGTCAAGGCCCCGGGCGCGGCTTATGACGGGGCTATCTACGACGAGACCGATCCCGTGCTGCAGTATCTCGTCGACAACGGTTTCGTAGGCCTGGTGGATGCCGTAAGAAGCCCGGTGTTCGTCGCTATCTGGTGCGGTGGGACGTTCCTGATGCACTCCCGCACACCCTACCGGCACAACCGTTTGCCGTTTATCCCTATCTGGTGCTACCGCCGGGCCAAGGACGGCGAGCCCTACGGCATGATCCGCGACCTGCGTGACCCGCAGAGCGACCTGAACAAGCGGATGAGCAAGGCGCAGTTCCTTCTGTCCAGTAATCAGGTCATCACCGAGGAAGGCGCAGCCCCGGATTTGAACAACGTGTTTGAGGAGGCGCAGCGTCCGGACGGGATGATTGTCCTCAAACAGGGGAAGTTATCAGCGGGCGCCTTGCAACTGCGCAGAGAAACAGCCTTGGCGGCCGAACACGTTCAGCTTGCGAATCAGGACCGGGCATTTATTGAGGAGATAGGCGGCGTCACCAACGAACTCATGGGTCGCGAGACCAACGCCGTCAGCGGGGCCGCCATTCAGGCCCGGCAGAACCAGGGCATGACCTCTACGGCGGTGGTGTTCGACAATATGTACTTCGCCATGCAGACAGCCGGGGAATTGCAGTTGTCGCACATCGAGCAGTTCTACGACGAACAGAAGGTTTTCCGGCTGACCGGGGAGAATAGCGCCAAGGTCGATTTCACCGAGATCAATGTTGATGACGACATTACCGCCATGAAGGCGGATTTCGTCATCAGCCAGCAGGACTACCGGGAGACGGTGCGGCAGGCGCAGTTCTCCGAGTTGATGGAGTTGATGCAGTCCCTGGCCAATACCTCGCCCGAGATTGCCCTTGCGGTGCTGGATCTGGTCTTTGATATGTCCGACATCCCGAACCGTGATGAGTTTGTGGCGCGGATCCGCAAGATTACCGGGCAGAGCGATCCGGCTGAAGAGAAATCGCCCGAGCAGCTGCAGGCGGAGGCCATGAAGGAGCAGGCCGAGGCGGACGCGCAACAGAAGCAACAGGCATTGGCTGAGGCTGCGGCAAGCGCCGAGGTGGCAGCCAAGGAGGCCCAGGCGCTCAAGGCGCAGGTCGAGGCCCAGGCGAAGCGGCTGGAAATGATGGAGAAGGCGATGAGCCTGGCGGGGATGGTCACGATGACGCCGGGCTTGGCCGTGGCGGCTGACACCATTATGGAAGGGGCGCAGGATGCGTTACCGACCCCGGGAATAGGAGGATAAGGGATGGGGAATACAGTGGCATCAGACGATAAGTGGCAACGGGAATGGGAAATCGAGCGTGACCTGGAAGCCCTCTGTCGAGCCGAGGCTGTGAAGAAAGACCCGAAACGCCTGGAACGCGCGAAGGCGCTGGCCAAGAAGAAACTGGAAGAGAACAAGGCCCGCCTGGCAGAGACGCAGCGCATGGTCGACATGGGCGAAGGCAAGAACCCGTAAGGAGGAGCATGTGGCGAAGAAGAAGACGACGCTGGCGAAGGAAATCACCAAGGCAATCGAGGAAGAAACGGCAGCCGTAGTTGAATCGGTCGACATCCCCGAAACCCGCGACCGCACCCAGGCCGAGATAGACGCCGATACCCTCATCGAGGCCCAGGAAATCAGGCGTGACCCACAGCGATTCATGGCGGCCCGTGCCGTCAATCCGAACATACAGGCGTAAGGAGGCACTACCGTATGAGCAAAGCCGTAGACGATGCAGCAATTGACGACCTGAAGCCGGTCATCCCGGACGATGACGACAAGCCCGCCGATATCCCGGAGGGTTTCAGCGCGGACGAATGGAACGACCTGTCCGACGAGGAGAAGGAAGGCATCCAGTCATCCGCCGACGATGACGGCGCGAAGGTTGAGGACAAGGACGACATCGACCCTGCCATCCTGGAGAAGATTGCCGGTGAAGGCGACGGCCAGGGAGGCAAGGAGCCAGACAAGCAGACTACGACCGGCGACGCCAAGCCCGACGACGATGGTAAGGGCGAGGTCGCAAAGCCGAGCCTGGACGCTTTCGAAGCTGCGGATGACGCCCTCCCGCCGAAACTTCCGGACATCCCGCTCAAGGTCAGCAGTGAAGTGCCGGCGGACCTGAAGCAGAAGATGGACGAACTCTCGGAGAAGTTCGAAGCGGGAGATATCTCTGTCCGGGAATACACCGACCAGCGAGACGCACTGAACCGCGAGGCATGGGCGAAGAACCTGGAGACGGCGCAGGAGGTCCAGGCGTCGCAACGGTGGGAGGCCGAACAACAATATTTTCTACAGCAGAACCCCGGCTACCTGGAAGACTCCCTACGCGGCAAGGCACTCCTCGGGATGCTGGACGCCGCGGTGCGGTCCCTGGCTTCCGATGCGGCCAATCAGTACAAGACCGGCTACGAAATCCTGCAGATGGCACACAAGGAGATTAAGGAGATTATCGGTATCGTGGGGCAGAAAGGCGGCAAAGCAGACAGTAAGACGGACGGCGGCGCAGAGGACAAGGGAGAAGGCAAGGGCGCAAAGCCCAAGGCCAAGCTACCGGACATTCAAACTCTCGGCGAGGTTCCGTCATCTGCCGCAAACGCTACCGAGGATCCGTATGCGTCCATCGACAGGCTGGAAGGGGAGGCCTACGAGGAAGCTCTTGAAAAGATGACTGAGGCCCAGGCCAAGGCATACCGGGCAAGGGCGTAGCTGGTGGCACTCATTAAGTTCGTAGACGTGGCCGACGCCCTGGAATTCGATCTTACCGAAGTGTGCGGCCGCAAGGAAACCATCCGCATAGACATGATCGATAAGGGAGGGAAAAAGATCGTTATGCGGATTTCAACCAACCGGGCAATCACGGTGAAGCATTTCAGGAAGCATGAGCTCCCCTGAATAGGTCAGGAAAGAGCGTGTAGATAGCGTGGGGCGCTTGCCCTGGACAACCAAAATAACAGCGGCCAAGGAAGGTCGGAAAGGAGCAGAGGATGGGACAGACCATCATCGGCCTTAACGATTCCAAGGCCGTAAAAAGGTATTCCGGGAATCTGGCGGTGGACGTAGGGAGAAAAGGGTACTTCTCCCGAAAATTCATGAGCGGCGGCGAGGTGCCGACCACTCCAATCTGGCGGCTCACCGACCTGGAGAGCGATGCCGGCGAATTGATCACATACGACCTCTCCATGCAGTTGAAGATGCAGCCGGTAAACAAAATCTGCCGCTTTGCTGTGTAAGCAGCATTGGAAAGCGCGTGAATTGCTGGAAAGCCCTAAAGATATGAACGCTACAACGAAATCAGAAATGATAAACGTGAATGCTCTAAAAAGTTCATATATAGGCTTGCAACTTGAAACGGCTCGTTATAATGTAGTCTTTAGCCGCACAACGAACCGATCAAGGAGGGGTCAAATGGGTAATCAGCAGCCAAGCCTGTTCGAGGGAACAAAAACATGTAGGGTTTGCGGCAAGTCTAAGGACATTGCCGAGTTCCGCCTGTACAACAATAGAGGCAAATCTCTAAGGAAAAATAGTTGTATTCAATGCGACGCTGAATGGCACAAAGCGCATTATGCGAACAATGCTGAAACCATTAAGCCTCGGAATAGAGACAAGGCCAACGAGTACAGGAGGCAAAACCGCGAAGAGTACAACGCCAAAAACAGACGATTCAAGATGCTGCATAGAGAAAGAGACAGAAAACTCATCTATGAGGCATACGGCAACAAGTGTGCTTGCTGCGGGGAAGCTAACCACATGTTTTTGACTGTTGATCACGTAAACAATGACGGTCATTTTGAAAGAAAAAGTGGTCGTTACACTAGCGGGTCACAGTTTTATCGAGACATCATCAAACAGAACTTCCCTAAAAATTATCAGCTTCTTTGTTTTAACTGTAATTTGGGAAGAGCTAGAAATGGTGGTGTCTGCCCTCATCAGGAAGGTTCAACGACTATCTCGGAAGAGAGTACGGCCAAGCGGCCGGAAGTGCGCGCTACCCGTAAAGGGTAAAGATATAGTCTCAACTTCTACCGAAAGGTAGAGCGGTCCATGCGGACGGGGCAGGATTAGCGATCCTGCTCGAAGATACTGAGAAGGCGATGCGGTTCTGGAAGGGAAAGAGGAGAAACTGGAGTTTTATACCGACTCGGTTTACATCGACCAGCTTCGTGGCGGGGCCGACACCGGCGGCAGGATGACCAGGAAGCGCACCCTCCACAAACTGCGCGAGGTCGCCAAGGCCCGGCAGACCGACTGGTGGGCCAGGGTATTTGACGAAATCTTTTTCATGTACCTGTCCGGCGCTCGCGGCACCAACAGTGAGTACGTGTTTCCGACCAGCTACACCGGTTTCGCCAACAACTCCTTCACCGCCCCGGATTCGGATCACTTGGTCTACGGCGGCAATGCCACACAGAAGTCCGATGTGGATACCGGCGACACCATGACCCTGGCGCCCATCGACAAGGCGGTTGCCTATGCCGAGATGATGGGCGGAGGTACGCAAGGCACTCCGCAGTTGCAGCCCATCCAGATCGACGGCGAGACCCACTATGTCTGCGTGATGTCGCCGTATCAGGCGTATGACCTGCGGACCAATACCGGCACCAACGACTGGATGGACATCCAGAAGGCCCTGGCAGCGGCACTCGGCAAGAACTCGCCCATCCTGAAGGGCGGCCTCGGTATGCACAACGATGTCGTTCTTCACAAGCATCCGAACGTGGTCCGCTTCACCGACTACGGCTCCGCCTCACCTGGAACCGTAGAAGCGCATCGCGCCCTGTTCATGGGCATCCAGGCGGCAGTATGCGCCTTCGGTTCTCCCGGTACCGGCCTGCGCTTCGGCTGGAACGAGGAGACCCGCGACAACGGCAACCGTGTCGTTATCTCCACCAACACCATCGTCGGGGTGAAGAAAGTAACCTTCAACTCCAAGGACTTCGGCGTTATCGCCATCGACACGGCGGCCAAGAAGCCCGGGACCTAATCGACAACCTTAACCGGGGAGGGTAAAACCTCCCCTTCCTGATAACAGGGAAAGGAGAAAGACAATGGCAGTCATCACCCCTGCCGATTGGAATGCCAAACCGGCACCGACCCCCATTCAGATGGGGCATATCTTCCGCACGATTGAATTAACCGCTGCCCAGGTGGTGCAGAATAACCTGGTCAAGCTGGCGCTTCTTCCCGCGGGCTATCGCATTGTGGATCTGATTCTTGAGTCCGACGACCTGGACAGCCACGGGACCCCGACCGCCACTATCTCCGTCGGTATCCTTAACTCTACCGGCGACGACCTGACGGCCAACATGACCATGATTACAGCCTCAACCATCCCCCAGGGCGGGGGTCAGGCCAGGATTGGCACTCAGTCTTTGGAGACCATCGGCACATCCACCTCAGACCGCACCGTAATCGCCAAGTTCGTGGCGGCAGTTGCCACGGCTGCGGCCGGCGGCCTCACTGTTTCCATGATCGTCGCCCCGGCGTAAGTCGGGACAATCTCAACATCGCATCGGGGGAGGGTGCAAGTCCTCCCCCTTTTCGGAGGATCCCATGAAGAACAGGCTTATCTGTCTTTCAATATTGCTTGTGCTGGCTGTCTTCGTCGGCATGGCGATGAACGCCGCCACATCCTTTGCCGTCAAGAACACCGGCGAACAGATCGAGGACATCACGGGCAAGGCGTCGGATGACTTTGCTCCATCCGCTGTCACGCTGACCAATCTCGGGACCAAGGGGTACGCAAACGTGTCGGTTGACGGCAAGTATGCGCTTAAATTCCAGTGCTACACCGGGGCGAACCGGACACAGGTTGACTGCAAATACAAGCTTTCCACCATAACTGCGAGTCCGACGACCAATTACGCGAATGCCAAGAGCGGAGAATTCAAGGTCGGCAAGAACATCGCTACCGTTGGTTTTGGTGCCTACTCAACCGCGTCGAACGTCTACTTGGAAGTGCAGACACAATAGGGCTCAGGAGGGCCACGCGATGTTGATTCAGTGCAATGTGGAACGTGGGGCAGGGGAACGGATCGCAATCGTAAGCCTTGACCGGTTTGTCTACAAATTTGAACCGAGGCCGGACTTGACCGGCAATGATACGGACATGGTTGCCGAGGTGAACAGCGGCAGCCACCAGGAATATCTGCTCAATCAGAACGGCGATTTTTGCGAGTGGGTGGTGCACAAAGAAGACATTGACGGTACGGACAAAAAAGAGCCGCGACGCAGAAGGAGGAAGGGATGAAAAGGTTTTTGGTCTTACTGTGCACGATAATCGTGCTGTCATGTGGTGTGGCTTTCGGTCTGGACGAGAAACTGCAGCGCGAGGCGGGCAGCAACACACCTATCCAGGGCGCGGCATGGCACGGCGCAAAGTCCGAGGTCCTTACCGTTGCCTCGACCGTCGTGGACTTCAGCAAGGATCTGGCCTATTCGGTCTACTCGGCGGCCGACTGCTACGAACGGTGGATGCCCACCTCAACATCTACCAAGGCGAGCTATGTCAAGACACCGATAGTTGCCGGGCAGTGGCAGACCGGCGTCATCAATTCCGCGACACCGTTTGGTAATTTCTCGGGCTGCACCGGCGGCTATCTCAAAAAGCACTGACACGTCAAGTCCTGGCCGGACAATGGCGAGCTTGATGGCCAGCGGCGCCCCCCATAATCAGGAGTAGAACATGAGCCTCACGCTGTCTGAGATAGAAACGCAGTTCCGCGGCATCGTCAAAGATGCCGGGTCAAAGCCTCTCTGGTCGCAAACAGAGGTCTATCGCTATGCCAACCGGGTGGTAAATGACATCTGCCGCCAGGCAAGGGTGCTGCGCGACGGTACGACCGTGACGGAAACCTTGGCAACCGGGACCATCACCCTCTCGGGAACGGCTGGACAAGTCGACTCCGTGGCCGTGAATGGCGTTACCGTGACCTCTGCGGCGGTCCCATTCAATTCGACCCTGACGCAAACGGCAGCCGACCTTGCGGCCAATATCACCGCCTACACTTCAAGCCCGAACTATTCGGCAACCTCGGCCCTGGCAGTCGCTACCGTTTCGGCGGCATCCGGAACCGGCACCACGCCCAACGGCTACGATATTACCGTCACCTGTTCCGGCGGTCTGAGCGCGGCGGTTGCCGATATGGCAAACGGGTCATGCCTCTCCCGCCTTTTCGTCGTCGCGGGCCAGCAGCACTACCAGAAGGACCCGCGCATCGTCGATATCGAGGATGGCGGCATTGTGCTTGATACGCTTGGTTACGCCCTGGAAAAGAAGAGTTATGCCGACTTCGACATCGACACTCCGACCTGGGAAACTGACACCGGAGACCCGGAGCGGTTCTGTATGGATTTCACGGAGGGGTACATCTCCCTCAACCGCATCCCGGTTTCGGCTGATACGGGACGGCTGCGGATAGTAAGGCTTCCTCTTCGCGCCATGTCTGCGACGACCGACTCCCCCGAAATCCCTGAAGAGTACCACGATTTCATCCCCGAGATGATGTGCCGCTACGCATACGACAAGAAGGATTCGCAAACGCTCGACCCGCAGTCCGCCATGAAATACTACGGCATGTGCTACGACCTCAAGAATCCGGAAAGCTACATGAACCAGATCATCAACATGGAGCGGGCCAAGCGGCCATTGCGGCGCCCGTCAGGAGGCGGCCACTTCTTCTGAGGCTTTGAGACATGGCGAAAGAAATCACCTATGCCGGCTGGACCGGGACGAATAACAAGAACGAATTATGGGAACTCAAGCTCCCTACAAAGGACGACCCGCGCTCCGACCTTTCGGCGACGCAGAACATTGACCTGGATGATCGCGGGCTGCCATCCACGCGGGACGGCTACGCTTTGTTCGGTCCCATGGTTGGTGCGCACTCAGGCTATTCATCATCGGGGGTGTTCGTCTATGTGAGGAAAGGGGTCATGTATCGCTTTTATCCCGCATCCAAGACATCGGTTCCACTTGTTGGGGTTGGGAACGACAACAAGATGCGGTACTGTGACGGAGCAGGCAGGATCTTCTTTACCAACGGCGTGGTGATTGGCGAGATCTCGGACGGTAGCGCCAGGTTGTTCGCCGCACCGGACAATGATCTCAAGGAGATGACCCCGCCGGGGCAAGCAATCGCATTCTTTCGCGGCAGACTTTGGACCTTCTTTGAAGAGCTCCTGTGCATGTCAGACGACACTCATCTTGCCCGGACGGATTCGGAGGCGGGATTCCAGCCGTTCACGGAGCCGGGAAGAGTAATCGCGCCCATGTCATCCGAGCAATCGTGCGGTATCTATGTCGGGACCGAAAAGGCATTGTATTATGGTGAAGGGGCGGTTATCACCAAGATGGCATTCATCAAAGTCCTGGATGCCCCCGTCAAGGATGTTCCGATCCAATATGTCGACGCTTTCAGGGTCTATGGGCTGAAAACGGAGGGGCGGTTCCCGGTGATACACACCGATGCCGGGATATGCCTCGGTTTGCCCCTGGGGCAGATCTTCAACCTTACGGAGGAGAAATTCGAGATGCCTTCCGGGACGACCGGGGCAAGCGCCATACGGAAAAAGGGGCAGCAGGTTTTCTACATCTCAGTATACAGGTAAGGGGGTAAAGTTATGAGCGTAGTACGGTTTTCAACGGCATTCAGAGATCATC
This sequence comes from uncultured Geobacter sp., assembly GCA_937886325.1. Classification (GTDB taxonomy): domain Bacteria; phylum Desulfobacterota; class Desulfuromonadia; order Geobacterales; family Geobacteraceae; genus RPRC01. The sequence continues at coordinate 5,024 of CALABV010000005.1, read as the reverse complement.
GGGCAAGTGGTGGCAGTCTTCAGTCTGCCCTTCAAAACGGCTCCATCATCGGTTATTCCGGTCCGCAACCTACGTCTGCCGACAGTGCGCCGACCGGCGCGACCAAGCTTATCGAGTTCACAGCCGGCAGCGCGGCGAAAACCTCCGAGGTGTGCGCTTCGGGGTCGGTCACCCTGACAGGCGGGGCTTCCGGTTCCGTCGACTCCATTACCGTCGATTCCGTGGAGTTGCTCGCCGCCAACCGGTTCGGTTCGGCGGTGCCGGTAGCCTTCAATAGTTCCCTTACACAGACGGCCGCGGATGTCGCGGCACAGATCAATCTTGGAACATGGCAGCATCGGTATCATGCGACATCATCAGGCGCGGTCATTTCCATCTACGCGCTTCCCGGCATGGGCACCGAGGCTAACGGCTATGTCGTGTCTTCCACGTGTACCACCATCACCAAGACCGACGCCAACCTCTCCGGCGGTGTCGATCCGGTCAACGGACTCCAGTTTGGGGCTACATCCTCCGGCGCCATCGTCAAGTCCGGGGTGTGGTCCGGGTCGGGGGAGGCCGCCGGGACGATCTCCTGGGTCAGGTTCATCGGCTCCATCGCAGACGCGCAAGGGGAGTCAACCACGCAGATTCGTATGGACATGGACGCGGCGACTGCGGCGGCGTTTTTCGAGATGTCTTCAACCGCAATCGCTGTGGGTGCCACTGTCACCATCGACTCCGCCACGTTTACCGAGCAGTCTGTCGTAACCGCATAACCGGAGCACATCCATGGCTCTCGTCAACGACGATTTCACCACCCTCGACCAATGGGCCGACGACAGTAGCGATGGGTCAGCCGCCCTTGATTCCGGGGCTCTGAAGGTCGAGGTTACCGCACAGTACGGGACCGGCAGGGTAAAGTCCAACGACCAGTTGTCGGGCGACTTCGACGTTTCCGTTGACTGGTCATTGGGGACGAACCCGGGGGCGGGGGAGTCGTGGACGCTCGGGCTGGCCGCCAACCTGTTCGGCGAGGCCGGTCCCGGCATCTATATCCAGAGCTCCGGCGGATACGCAGTAGGGTATGGTTTCGACGACGAGATGGAGTGGGTAGCCACTTCAGCCACGTCCGGGAAGATTCGGCTCACCAGAATCATCGACGGGGAGAGCCAGGCACACTGGCAGACGTACTACAATGAGGGGGATGGATGGGTGCCTCTCAGCACCTTCGGCTCGGCAAGCCAGACAGGGGATGTATGGATCTCTCTGGCGGCGGTGAGCATGGCATCGTCGTACTCCCTGATAGGTCATTTCGACAACTTCCTGGCCGGACCTCCTCCCGAAACGGCCACAATTGATGCTCCCCTGTCGGCTGCGCTTCCGTACGCATCGGGGGAACTGTACGGCAACATCATTGGTAGCATCCTCTCCGCTGCCATTCCGGGCATCTCCGCTACCCCCTGGTGGGTCAGCCTCGACGTAAATCTCTCCGGGGTCCAACCGGTTCTTACGGCCCTGACCAACAAGTTTGCGCAAGTGGACCTTGTTCTCGGCGCGGCCTTGCCGCATTTCGCGGTGACCACAGGGCGCTCGTCAAGCGTATCCGTATTGCTTTCGGCGGTGCTCCCGGTCATGTCGGTGTCGACGGGCAGGGTTGCGGATCTGGCGGTTCTGCTCTCTGCGCCGGTACCGGCGCTTACCGGTCTGATTCACGGCTTCGCCACTTTCTCCGTCCCTCTATCCGGGGCAATCCCAGGCGTCGTCTCCCTTGGTGCCGTTCGTGCCATCTGCGTGAATCTGTTCCATCGGGGAGTGACCGAGTACCTTAATTATCCATTCAACTCTCTGGTCGAGCACGAAGGGGAGTATTACGGCATTACCACCGACGAAGGCATATTTGTGCTGACCGGGGCCACCGATGCCGGAACGGACATCGATGCCTTCCTTGAATCCGGCAATATCGACTTTGGCAACGGCTTCGAATCCATGATCGAAGACGCCTGGATTTTGGCTCGCACTCCCGGGGATATGGCACTCACCCTCTTTGCCGATGATGACGAGACAGGAGACACCTATACCGATTCGGGCGATCCCGCGGGAAGCCTGGCCTCGCTCAGGTTCGAGCCTGACAAGGGCGTGACCGGCAACACCTGGCGCTACCGGATAGCCAACGTGGACGGCGGTGACTTCTCGGTACAGCAGCTTCAGTTCCTGGTATCGAATCTCTCAAGGAAGAGATGACGGGCACCTTATGTCAACCTTCACCATGTTCGGGGCAAAAATCACGGTTTCGGGAGACAAGGAAGGCTGCAAAGCCTATCTCGGTGAAGTGAACCGGATACTCTTTCAACTCCGGGTGCTCTCCCGGAGTGTTCCGTTCTACTCCATCGGGCCCCGAAAGTTCGATGACGGCACGGTGATGATCGCGTTCACGGCGGACGGGAGAGAATACGTGACCATCTACAAACCGGAAGGCAAGCCCCCCGAAAAAGAAGAGAAAGGTGCGTTGCCGTTCATCGCATACGCGGTTGACGACCCGGACGAGACGGACCCGGAAACCGGGTTTCCCAAAGTTGCCTATGTCGTATGCGACGAGAACCTTGCCCCGCTATTCTTCGTCAAAGACGAGTATCAGTTATACGACATTTACGATCCGGATGACTTGTCGCAGTCCGTTGAATATGCGAACACGGAGACGGGAGGGGGGAGTGTATCGGAGACCGAGGTGCCGAATGTCTGCTCCTCTGCGCCCACCGGATACGAGTCATTCAGTTATTGGGAAGGTACGCTTACGACCTCGACCGATAACAGTATTGCCTTCACTTCGCCCCTGGGTGAATCAATCTCGGCCAGCGGGTCGGCAAGCGACTCCACAACCTATGACGGAGACACAGTAGGGTGCTACTCCTTCGGGGGGAGCCTTATCGGGAACCCCCTTCGTGCGCGGGGTACAGCATCAGTCAATGGCAGCGGGTCGGGGGATGTTCCCTACATGGCCGACGGCGGTACGCTTCGCCCCGCACCGGACGGGGGGGCTACGCCGTGGCCCTTTGAATATGCCGACTTCGAGGGGCCGAAAACAAAGGCGTATCTGGTCAGCTACTATCGGGCAGTCACCGAGTCAAGCAGGTCTGACGCATACGACAAGTTTACGCCCTATATCGAGATCGGTGGGGAGAACACCGACCCGCAGGACGAAAATGGAGGGTGGTGCATCCTCGCCTCGGAGGAAGAATCAAGCGAGGACAGCGCGACACAGAACCTCTATTTTCACGGAGTAGTGCGACACCGCACCATCGATGGGTCGGTAATCTCGTTTGACGGGATTAAGGCCCTCGACGGGGTGGACTACGAGAGTACGCGAGCCTTGGAGCCGTGTGAGCTCACGACAAGCAAAGACTACGCATGGGGATACGAAGAATCCAGCTCCCACTTTACCGACAACAGCACCGGCGACTATTTCAATTGGATGGTCTACTGTGACATCTACGATGCCCGGAAGGTGTGGGAGCAGCCCAAAGTAGTGAAGCGACAAGGCCGGGAGATTTTTCTATACACCATTGAACCCGCATCGGAGGGGCCGTCGTGAACAAAAGAAACACTATTACGTACGGGTATCTCAATGCGGCGAAAGTGCCGCTTCACCGTTCCGTGCAGTGCGACCTTGACGATGATTCTGAGCATTTTATCGAAGCTGAAGGCAAGCAGTATAAAGCCAGAGGGTATCTTGTGCTGATAGACCTAACACGGAAGAAACGGGAGTAACCAATGCCGACCGCATCCAATCCTTTGGTAGAGCGAAAATTCGCCGAATCTATGTTCCGAACGTCTGACGCTTACGAAAGTGCCAAGGCGACTATTGAAACACTGAAAGAATTTCTGATTGGCCTTCAACCTCTTGAACTGTTTCCGGTATTCAATAAGCCGGAATTCGAGCGTCTCTCTCTGGCGACATCCGAGAAACCAATCGCGCCAACCACCTCTTTTCCGGAGATGACTGTCCCTGATGTGGATACTCCAATGCCTGGATTCAGCTATTCCGATACTCCGTATTCCTCGATGTTGCGCGAGGCGCTGAAAGAGGTGCTCCGCGTCGGGGTGGAAGGAGGGGGGGCGCCGCTCGGTGCGGACACCGAACAGGCTCTCATGGACCGCGACCGCCTGCGTCGTGAGCAGGCCCTTCAAGATCAGCTCGACGGCGTAGGGGATGACTGGTCGGCGAGCAGTGCCGGAGATCTCGGCCTACCCAACGGCAAGCTCCTCTCAGCGAAAAGACGGCTCAGACAGGAATTTCTGGCGGGCGACCAGACGGCCAGCAAGGATATTGCTGTCAAGATGGTGGAAGTCGCTCGGCAACAGCATGAAGTGTTCGTCAAGGCAGGCGTGGACCTCGAGAATGTTACGGAAAGCAAACATACCGCCGACCAGCAACGAGCCCTTGACGCTGCCAAGGTAGAACCAGAAATCGTTCTTCGCGGCTTCGAGGCGGCCATGAAGAAGGTGGAGGTTTTCGCCACGGTTTACAACGCCCTGGCGGCAAAGGCCAACGCCCAGGCGGCCGTTTTCAAGTCTCAGATGGATGGATGGCTCGGTGAGGCGGAGGTCGGAAAAATCGAACTCGCAACATCCACCGACAAGTTCAAGGCCGACACTGAGGCGGCCAAGAGCGAGAGTGAGGCATGTTGGCGTACCGATATGAACAAGATTGAGCAGGCAAAGAACTATCTGTCCATGCGTGCGACAGCCATCGAGGCGGTCATGCAGGTAATGTCCCACCTTGCGGCCGCATTTGCCACCAGTGTCTCCGCAAGCGCAAGCCTCGGGGCGAGCGTAAGTTCCAGTGAATCCGAAAGCACCAGCACCTCGACCAGTCACAACTATCAGCACAACGACGACCGCGATTATATGTAAAAGGAGGCTACCCGTGGCAAGTATTGACGAAATCAGGCAGGGGATTACCCCGGCGGCGACCATTGACGACGGCAGCGGGACGGCTGATTACGCGCAGCCAGGCGCGGTTCCCCTGACAAAGGAAATCACGA
>CALABV010000004.1 GCA_937886325.1 uncultured Geobacter sp. | reverse complement strand
GCCGCCAAGAGGAAGCCCCAGGTCGAGGAGAAGCTTCGTCCCGGCCGTTGCCAGTTCGATACAGGTGCCTCCGATTTCATTGCTGCCGCGATGGATAACGATTTTCATAACGCCATCCGTACCATCAATCTGTGACAATATCAATCACACCCCATTCTCAATTCTTCTTTCGTCGACAGAGAAAGCGCAGACTCCTCTTCCTCCGCTCGCGCGAGCCGTTCCAGCCGTCCGGGACTCCAGGCTTCAAAGTCGTGCAGCATTCCCACCAGCACCACCACCCGCGCCTGTTCGATTTCCAGCTCAGCCCGCAAATCCTTCGGCAGGACAATTCTCCCCTGTCCGTCCATCCGCACGAAGGCGCACGAGGATTCGGCCGCATCCGCAGGGTCCAGCAGCCGGGTTACCCGGTACCCACCAAATCCGTTGGGGGAAAAACAGAGCCAGGCCTTTCCTTCATCGCCTTCAGTCGGCAGCTGAGTGCGAAATGCTTCGGGAAGCGTGATCATCCCGCCTTCTACATCAATTTCATAAACACCCCGCAAAAAGGCGGACTTAATCCTTTTAGAAGTCATGAATCAGTATCTCCTTTCAAGCTGCAAGACTCATCGCGCTATCCGATAAAACTGCGGCAGATCCAGGTCCAGATTGCGCGTCCACGGTCCCGACATCAATCCCAATCCAGCGTACTCGTCCTTCCCCGGGCAGATGGTCATGCCTATGAGCCCGCCATTACCGGGGACCGTCACCGCGTCTATTCGAAAGGGAGAAATTACGATTCTGTTCGGTGTCATAGATCAGCTACATCCTCCCAGAGTGCACAAGTAAAATCAAATGGATAACATTTTATACTATATATGCGACACAATGAGTCATATTGAAGCAGAATGATTTTCAAAAAAGAGAGTGCGACGATGGGTAGATAAGCGAAGTGATAACAGCGACAGCGATCGTCAGCCGCTATTGATTTCCCGCTTAAGGAGGATACTCGGCTTGAAGGTGAGGATCTTTCGGGCGGTAATGGTGGTGGGGGGGGTCGCCGGTCTCGGAGTTGCGCCCCCTCCGACCGTGTTTCTGATGGACGGAAAATTTACTGAAACCTGAAACCTTGACATGTCCCCCGACGCCAAGGAATCCTTTATGATGTCAAGAACACTCCGCTCCTATCTGACAAGCTTTGCAACAGCAGAAGCCTTATGTTCGGGCGACAAGTGAGCATATCTCAGTGTCATTTTCAGGTCTGAGTGTCCCATTAGTTCCCGGACAGTATTCAGATCCTCTCCAGCCATAACTAATTTACTGGCAAAATTATGACGAAGGTCATGCCAGCGGAAATTTGCAATTTGCGCCATTTTCAAGAGGTTGTTCCAGGCCTTTTTAATGTTGTTTCGTGCCTTTCCTTCCGCTCCTGGAAAGACCAATCCCGATATCTCACCTGTCTGTTGCATCCATGCTTTCAAGGCTTCCAAGGCGATTAAGTTCAATGGTATATGCCTTGTTTTGCCGGTCTTGGCTGTCCTGCCCAATACCGTTAACATGGCATTTTCGATATTTACATTCTCCCAGGTCAACTGCACCAATTCACCCCATCTTGTTCCAGTATGCATCGACAACAACACCATGGGTTTCACGTGGTCAACATATGCAACCGCTGACAAATCCGGAAAGAGGGGATACCCTCGCTCCGCACGCCACATATTGGCCTTGGCGCGACCCTCCCTTATCTTACGCTCACGGTCATTCAAGGCTGTCAGTAAGCATTTTTCCTCGCCGTCATTCAGGTAACGCACCCTTGCATTATCCAGCTTGGCTGGTTTCAATTTTGCCAAGGGGTTGGCGGAAATTTGCTCCCATTCTATTGCTGTCGTAAACATGCTCTTTAGTACCGAGATGTCACGGTTTACGGTGGCAGGTTCTCTTCCTGCCTGTAGTCGCCTCGTACGCCAGTGTTCGATCAGACGCTGGTTAATATCCTCCAGATAGTATTCACCAAATTCCGTGAAAAAATATTTAAGCCTTTTGATGGTTCCTTTGCCGTCTTTGTGGTTGGGGTTGGCTTCAACCCAGGGAGCATACTCTTCCTCGATAAAGGATTTTAGGGTATGCTTCTTCTGCGTTACCTTTTTGGCGGCGGGGTCGACACCGTGAACAAGTCCGGCGAGAATTTTCTTTGCTTGATCTCTTGCTTGTACGGGGGTAAATACCGGATGTTTTCCGACTACAACCCTGGTCTGCTTACCGTTGCATCGGTAACGGACGAGAAAGATCAGGGTGCCGGTCGGCTGCACCCGCAAAGTGAAACCTTTCATCTCGGTATCGTATATCTCGTAGGGTCTGTTTTGCGGTTCGATTTTGGACAGCAGTTCCTTGCCAATTTTTGCTTTCATTTTGACAGCCCTTCCAATTTAAGCACAATGTAAGCACACGGCGATAATACAATGAGCAATCATGCAATGCAACGGCAAACAAACTAATGGATATAAATATCTAAATTTAATAGATAAAAGTGCTTACTGCTGCATGTGGAGATATATGGTGTTTATCAAAAAAACGCATTCGCAACGCATAGGTCGACGGTTCGATCCCGTTCATCTCCACCAAATAGACGAGGGGCCAGGCAGAGTTGCCTGGCCCCTTTGTTGTTTCCGAATTCCTATGGTTAAGGTTCTCGACTGATTCTTCATTCGCGAAACGCGAATGGCGCACGTTGAGACGTCATCACAAACGATATGAATTCCCCTCAATCCTGAATCACTTCCAGCATCGCCTTTGCCGGAAAACTCCACTTTCCTCTGATGCTGACCGGCCTGTCGTTCAGCCACCGGGCTGTTCCCAATGAGTCCAGGGCCAAGACGTTCTCAACCTCTACCTTCAGGCAGTCCAGGTCGCTGCTGGCGACATTCATTGCGCCGAGTACAGAGCGGTCGGTTGCGACGTCAAAACGGGGAGGCTCGAGGGCAAGTTCGACCCGCTTGAGAGCGCCAGTTGCCACTCCCTGTGCCGCCAGCGTGGCGAGAAACAGCTCGCGTTGCAGTCGGCCCAGGTCGGCGAACTGTTCCTTGCGTAACCGGGCACTGAAGAGTATGTAGCAGGTGGTGTCATGGCAAAAGAGCACACATTGTCGACGGTCGATGGTGTAGAGGTGGGCGTGCCAGCTGCCCAGCGGGCTTGTTGCGCTCAGGGGCGTTGCCGAGACTTCCGGCAGTTTGGCGGCGAGTTTTTGCGTGCAGTGGATAATCATAGGTCTCGAAATAAGAATGGGTACCGTAAAACTCTGTTGCCCATCACAGTTATTTATGCGGTTAAATCCCCTCTGAATGTCTTATCAAGGATTGATGGCAGCCACGGTTTCCACTTCGGCGGCGGTGTCGGTTTGGAGGTTCTTCAGGGCGTCAATCTTGCCTTGAAGATTGTCAAGGTTATCGACCATGCGGCGTTTCCATTCAACTGAAAAACATACACGTCTTCTGCATCGTTTCGCTCGACAGTATCGGGCATTTTTGCAAACTGGGAGTTCCCTTGAGCGGCATCCGCACCCGCTGCTTTCTGCATCTCGCTCAGCAGACGGAGATACGAAGGCTCAGGATGCAGAACCACTAATTGGTCACGCACTGCGTGGCTATTATCCGCGGATGATTCGTGGTGCACTGTGTCTTACTCACTGTCCCCCCCGCCAGCGCCTGCCGAACCTCCGCCATGATCTCCAAGATCCGCTGCTCCTTCTTGACGATATCCTCCACCAGCTGCTCCGGCGGCAGGTGTTCGAAATCCTCTTTGCCGTTGGGATTCTTGATGTCCAGGTTGTACCCGTTCTCGACAATCCGCTCCACCGGCACCCGCCAGGCCCGCTCGTTCTCTTCCCGGTTGTTCCACCAGGACAGACAGGAGCTGAACTCCTCGAACTGGATCGGTTGGGTCTTGGTCTAGTTCTTTCGCCCCTCGGGGAGCGGCTGCTCGAAGTACCAGACCTCACTGGTCAGCCCGGAACGGTCGAAAAAGAGCAGGTTGGCGGAGAGCCATCTTACACTTCAAGTTGCGTCGGCGATATCCCCAGCGCTTCGGCAACCTTCTTAAAGGTTGCGGCGCGCGGCTTTGCACCGGGCTTTTCCAGCTTGGCGACGGCGGCCTGGCTGACCCCCATGCGGTCGGCAAGCTCTCCCTGGGTGATGCCGATGTGTTCACGCCATGCCCGGATCATGGGTACGTCGTTCAGCACATGGGCCTCGACTACAGCCTGGGGGATGCCGGTGGCGCGGGCCTTGTCTCCTTCAAGCAGTGGACGTATACGCTTGTATTCTTCCCACGGTACCAGTACAAAGGCAGGTTTGCCATGGAAATCTATGGTCTGGTAATCAGTATGTGCTTTCATCTCGTTTTTTCACCTCTTCAATGCCGACAATGCTGATTTCCTCGAAAACGTTGAACAGAATCCGCCAGTCACCGACACGCAGCCGGTACGTATACTCGTGATTGGTCAATCTCCTGACGTTCGGACATGCCGGGAAATCCGCAAGCCCCCTCGTTGCCGTCAGGATTCTTTCCTGAACCACTCGCAAACCGATTTTCTTGAGCTGCTTCAGTGCCTTTGGTTGCCAGACTACTTCCATCATTACCCCAATATAACTTTATATAACTTTATGTCAAGGCTAAAGTTGTTATGGTTTTCGGCATGCACCGACCCGACTTCACTCGGTAATCTTCTTCCCTGACAGGCCGTCAAGCACCTCCATCAGCCGCCGCTTGGCCTTGTGCTCCTTCCGCAGTTCGAGGAGCAGGTCCTGCCACTCCGATAAGCGCTTGGTGGTCTGATAGACCTTGTACATGCGCCGCAGATAACCGGCCGCTTCTTCGTAGGCCTTCGGCTTGACCTGGGCGATCAACCCGTCCACGATGAAGCGCCAGATGTCGAGGGCGGTCTGGGGATGGGTTTCCGCCACGGCGTCGGCAACGGCCTTATCCTTCCCCCAACCCCAGCGCTTGGTCTTGCGCAGTTCCTGGTAGAGAGCCACCACGTCGTCGAACCGCTTTTCCAGGATGGCGATGTCGATAAGCATATCCAGATCGGGGAATCGTTGACCGTGACGCTCCTTCGCATTCCGGGGCCGCTTCACCTCCGGCGACGGCAACGGCCAAGCCGCGGCCTTTTTTCCTCCGTCATCCGCATCGGGACGCTTGCCGGTCTCAAGATACCTGAGAACGCTTTCCCTGACCGGCGGCCAGACCTTGGCCTTCTCCGCGGATTTCTTCAGGTCGGCGTACGTCTTCCGGGAAGCGCTCTCAAAGAAATCCTGGGCACGGTAGGCCGCGGCCAGGTCATGCCGCTTCTCTTTTTCTGCCATTTCCCGCAGCCGTCCCTGCAGGTCGGCCGCAATGCCGGGCGCATCGGCAATGGTGCGGTCAAAACCACGGATGAGCCATAGGCGGGCTTTTTCCTTTTCCCCGGCAGCCAACAGCGCGTCCGCCAGGTTGCCATAACCCATGCAGGCATCCGCTTCCTTTTCCAGCAAGGGGATGATCATCTCCGCACGGCCGCTCCGGGAATAGGCGTCCAGCAGCATGTTCATGAGCCCACTCCGCCTGTACCTGTGAGAGAAACCGGCTGATATGGATTTGGGGAAAGACTCCAATCGGGCCTCAAGAGAATCCGCCACCTGGCGCCAATGCTCCTTGGTGTATGCCTTATTCTCCAGAATCTCACCGACCGATTCCAGCAGGGAATATTCGTCCGCCAGCATGTGGTCGATCATCCAGAGCAACTGCTCCGGCGGCGTCAGGATAGATTGCGACACGGCCCTGAGCACCACCTCCATGCACTCGGCGATGGCCGTGGCAGTTTCGCCCTCATCGTGGGACTGCTCCACCTGCTCCTGACCCTTGGTCCAGAGCTCCTCGCCCAGTTGAAGCACCGCATCGGCATGACCCTTGTCAAGGAGCGCCTGTAACTGCTCGCGCACATGGGAATAATCGGGCAGGTTCCCCTCGCCTTTCCAGGGGTTGTACCAGGCAGACTCGGCGGTGAGGTTCCCGATCTCCCGACGCAACGAACTTACAACCTTGTCGACCCGACCCGTCACTAGCTGCTCCTTTTCCAATAGCCCGCGCTCGATCTCCGGATAGCGGGCCGTCAGATCAATGAGCACGGATACCAGTGCTTCCTTGTCCATACCCTCGAGTATCTTCCGTAGCTTGGTTGTTCCCTTCATTTTCTCGGAAACGGGTTTTTCGGTGAATTCGGGCACCTCATCCTCGTCCGGCCATTCGCCGTCGTCTTCATATTCATCATCGACTTCGTAGCCGTCCTCTGAATCGTCGAACAGGGCCAGAAACAGATCGTCTTTCTCGATGAGCAGGGGGATATCCTTCTTCAGCTTCACCTGCTCCGCCGCCGCCAGTACCACCGCCACTGCATGCTTGCACGGCCCCCAGTCATAAGGGCAGGTGCAGAAATACTCAATATTACCGTCCGGGTCGAGGCGGACCGAGGTGGCGTACTCTTCGCTCCCCGACACCCAGGCCGCCAGGGTACCGTCTTCCATGCGGGAAAGTCCGGCCACATTCCTGATGTAGGATTTGCCACGACTGAAGATCTTTGAGCCTGCCCATCCCCGCAGGTCATCAAAGGTCAGCTTCCGGAGCACGCCACTGAGTTTTTCCATTCTCCGCCTCCATGTTGGGGATTGATTACCACATAGCAGGTTATACGGGTTTTTTCCAGAGGTAAGAACTGAGCCGTTTCCCCTCCTCTTTCACCGCGAAAAGGATTCCGTCACCGACCCGGTCTCCTGCATGTACAAATCCTTCTTCATAAATCCACTTCGACAAACTGGGGCTGGCATCGCTTATGGACCAACTTCACCGAATTCAGCACACGTCATGAATCGTCGTGTACGGAACAGTACGCAAAATGTCCTTCCTCCGGAGCAGGCTGCTTTTTTCCTTTGAAGAACCCCCTATACACCGGTAGAATGTAACGGAATCATGGCTTCCAGCCATGCAGCTGCCGGGCGGGGCCGCATACCGGCGTCACGAAGGCGATGCGAGGGAGGGAAAGGGTGCAGTGGCTATCCGGTAGCATGAAGAGAATACACTTGCTGAGGGGGTTGTTCAGCCGACGTTCAGCTTTCACAGGCCCCTATTACGTGGATGTTGAGGTAACGAGGCGGTGCAATATGTATTGCGTCGGGTGCCAGTTTCATTCTTCAAAAACATCGGGGACCGCGCCCGGAGATCATGGCGTCAAGGACATCTCCATCGATATGGTCGAGCGGCTTGGCAGGGACTTTGCCGGACTCGGCGTCAGGGAGGTGATCATAATCGGCGAGGGAGAACCGTTGCTGCATCCGCGGCTATTTGACATTGTGGCGATATTCAAGCGGGCCGGTTGCACGGTGCAGATATTTACCAACGGAACCCTGATTGACGAGAATGTCGCGGAAGCCATTCTGGATTCCGGGCTGGACATTCTCAAGGTGTCCCTGTGGGCAAACAATCCGGCGGATTACGAGAAAAACCATCCCGGCGTGAACCCGGATAACTTCCGGAAAACCAAGGACGGCGCCGGACGGGTCGTGGAACTGAAGAAGGCGCGCGGCGTGCGGCGCCCCAAAGTTATCCTGACCCAGCCTCTCAATCGCTACAACTACCGCGGCATCGGCGAGAGGATTGACCTGGCCCGCTCACTCGGTTGCGACGGCCTGCGCTTCTCCTGTTTCAATGCATGGCAGGATGAGTTTTCCGATGCGGATCTCACCGCGGAAGACCTCCCGATCCTGCGGAAAGACCTGACCGAAGCCAAGAACCGCCTCGCCTCGCTCGGCATGGAGCACAACATCGACAATGTCCTGCTGCGCTACGACTGGGGCGCAACCGCCTTCCGGAAGATTCCCTGCTACGCAGGCTGGTTCTATACACGCATCAAAGTTGATGGAACGGTGCTTCCCTGCGGCTTCTGCTACCTCTCCATGGGCAATCTCAACGAGACCGGCTTCAAGCAGATATGGCACGGCGCCCCCTACGCCTCCTTCCGTGCGGAAAGCTCTACAGTCAACGGCCTCTCCTCGCTGGGCTCCAACAGCAACTGCAGATGGTGCTGCTTCCTTGAAGACAACCTGCGGGTGCACTCGAAGATGCGGTGGCTCGCACCGTGGCGCGCAATCGAACGGGCTCCCGGGAAGGAGCCGTAGCATCGCCCGTGCGGAACCCACCGCACTATGCATGCAGTGCTTCTCAGGAGCCATGGCTACTGTTTATTCGCCGGCAGAGCCCTTTTCCTCCAGAAGGTCCGGCGCGGGCAGGCCCCATTTCCGCCACAGCCGGCAATAGGTATCACGGGGAAGCTGCACAAGTTCGGGGCGCATCTCCGGTGAAAGCCACAGTAACAGGTCTTCCAGGTCCTGTGCCGCCATGGCGGTGCAACCCGTCGTTGCGCGGCCTTCACCGCGCCAGATATGCACGAAGATGCAGCTGCCATCTCCCGGTTTCGGATCCCGCGTGTTGTACTCCACCAGAAGAAGAAGGCGATACAGCTCGGTTTCCACCCACATCCGCTCGGACGATTTCCATAATCCGTCGTGGTATCCGGGGATCTCGTCCTCGTCAACGATGCGGTTGTACCAGGCGGATGCGGAGTCATCCACGCAGTGCGTGCCGACCCTGATTGCCCGGAAGGGAACGGCAACGGCGGAGGGGCGGGAGGACTCAGCCCCCATGGCGCCGGAAAGGTCGAATCTGCCGGCCGGGGCGCGGAGGTCCCCTTCCCGTTTCGGAGCCCGGTCCGGGTCGCGCTCCGGAACGGCGGGATCCCAGGCAAGCCCCTTCTCCCCCACAACCGCCGGGAGGCTTGCGCCCACCCTCTTCCACTCGCCGCCTACCTGCTCGAACCGGTACACTTCGGCAAGGAAATCATCCCACGAGGCGGTGACGGATACCACCAGCTGCCGATCGGCCGGCGCCTCCAGGGAATACCCCGGACAGGCGGCAAGGGAGAGAAGGAAGAAGGTTGCCATCAGTAGATGCTTCATTGTGGGGCCTCCGTTTCATATCGCATTTCCTGCCGGGAAAAGGTCCATCATCCCCTTGACACGAAAATGTGATGGGGATACCTTTTCGACGACGCACGTATCGGAAGGGGTAAACTACCATGAATGAAAGACACTGTATTCCTGAAAGCCCGCTGCAACGGGAAAGCCGCAGCGGGGGAACAATCGTTGCGGTGGGTGACAGCCTGACCGCCGGGTTCGGCGTTGCAGCGGAAGAATCCTATCCGGCTCTCCTGGAGCGGAAGCTTCGGGACGCGGGCCATGAGTACCGGGTGATGAACGCCGGAATAAACGGAGAGAAGAGCGGCGAGGCCCTGGCGCGCGTGGACCGGATTCTTGCGCTGCGACCGGATATCGTCATCCTTCAGACCGGAACCAATGACGGGCTGCGCAACGTCCCCCCGCAGGAAATGAAAGGGAATATCCGAGCCATCGTCCGAGCCCTCTCGGAACAGGGGATTACGGTAGTGCTGGCCGGGATGAAAAACCTGAAGCCACGGAAGGGGGACTACGACGAGGTCTTTGCCCGTGCCTATCCGGAGATTGCGGAAGAAGAGGGCTCTATCCTGATCCCCCTGTTCCTGGAAGGGGTGGCGGGTTACCCGAGCCTCAACCGGGCTGACGGCATCCATCCAACGGCGGAAGGGTACCGCCTCGTGGTGGATACAATCTATCCCTTCGTGCTGGAGGCGATTGAAAGGACTCGAAATTAAATACCCCCGCACATCCATTCCGTGCGCGGCATCCCTGTTTCTCAATCCTCGTAGATCATCTTCACCGTCATGCCGCCATCCACGATCAGGTTCTGGCCGGTGATGAAGCCGGCCGCTTCGGCCAGGAACAGGCATGCTTCCGCGATATCTTCCGGCCGCCCCACCCGGCCCACCGGGTGCTGGGACCGGTCCCGCTCCGAATGGAGCGGTTCTCGGCAACGCCGGGAATACTGCCGGTCACGCGTCTCGATCCAGCCGGGGCTGATGCAGTTGACCCGGATGCCGTGCGGACCGAGGCTGACGGCCATGGCGTGGGTAAGGGATACGATGCCGCCCTTTGATGCGGTGTAGGCCTCGGTACCGGGCTCGGACATGAAAGCGCGGGTGGAGGCGATATTCACGATGGCTCCGCCCGTGCCCCTCTCAACCATGCAGCGGGCAACGGACTGGGAACAGAGGAAGGTCCCGCGCAGATTCACCGCCACTACCCGCTCGAAATCCTCCGCGGCCAGCTCCAGAAAGGGGGCGCGACGGCCGATTCCGGCGTTATTGACGAGCAGGTCCGGACAACCCACTTCCCGGACCGTTTCCCGGATCCAATGCTCAACCTCGCCTGCCGCCGACACATCAGCGGGAACGAACAGCGCCGCAATGCCGTCACGGCGCAACAGATCGATAACCTCCTCACCTGCCTCCCGATCCGTATCCGCGACGGACACCCCGTACCCGGCCCTGCCCAGGTGAAGCGCCACCGCCCTTCCGATGCCCTGCCCGCCACCGGTTATGGCCGCGACTTTCATAAAGCCCCTCCCCTGTCGCCGGGACACTCTATCAGTACGCCATCACCCTTCATCCGGAAACCCATCCCTCACCTTGTCCGAAAACTCTTTCTTCATTTTGCGTATCTTGGGATCAATGACAACCTGGCAATAGGCTTCTTCCGGATGCGTCAGGTAATAGTCCTGATGGCGCGAATCAGCCGGATAAAATGCGTCGAACGGCACAATCTCCGTCACGATGGGAGCGGGCCACAATCCGGATGCGTCCGCCTCCTGTTTCGACTTTTCCGCAACAACCCGCTGCTCTTCGCCGTGATACAGGATAATGGAACGATACTGGGGTCCCGCGTCATGCCCCTGCCGGTTGCGGGTGGTCGGGTCGTGGGTTCGCCAGAAAACTTCTAGGATATCCCCGAAGGAAATCACCTCCGGATCAAAGGTGATCCGCACCACTTCCGCATGGCCGGTATTGCCCATGCATACCTGCTCATACAGGGGATACGGAACATGTCCTCCCGCATAGCCCGACACCACGCTCTCGACACCTTTCAGACTCTGATACACCGCTTCCACGCACCAGAAGCATCCTCCTCCCAGCGTCGCGGTTTCATAGTTCGCGGTCATGCTTCCTCCTCGCCGTTACCCCGGCTGAACCGGTATCATCAGACCCTTTTCGGCAGATACTCTTCCCGCACCGGAGAAAAGACCTCGATTGCCGTGGAGGTCTCCACTATGTCCGCGCTGTGCTCGGTATTCCCCGGAATGCACCAACTGTCTCCCTTTTCCACATCAAACGTCTCATCCCCGATGGTAAGCCGGATTCGCCCCTCAACCAGGTATCCGGTCTGTTCATGGGCATGGGCGTGAGCGGGCAGAGAAGAACCCGCCTCCATCCTGAATTCGGTAAACAGGGTCTTTTCACCGTATACGAGGGTCTTCATCCCTATCCCCGGCAGCGCTTCCCTGTAGCCATCGCGGTTTGCCTTGGTGAACATTCAAAACTCCTTTCAGAGGCAGATACGAATCCGAGACATCATGGCATGTTTCGCCCGTTTTCCGGCACGGTTGACTCCTGTCCTTCCGGCCCCGGTACCTTCCGGCTTTCCCCGGAAGTCCCCTCGGCGGAAGGCGCCGGTGAGGAACCTGTCCCTTGTTCCGGAGCGGGTTCCGCGGGCTCGGGTTTCGCTATATATAATTCCTCCCGCTGTGAGGGAGATCCGGCGGTCGCCGGCCTGCCCGTCGCGGGATCCACGGCAACGGTAACCACCGTATCAGGCTTCGGAAAATCAATGACCGGTTTCGCGGCAAGGGCGGAACGCATGAACCGTCCCCAGATGGGGGCGCTGATCGCGCCTCCCGTGAAGCCTTTCCCACCCGGCCTTGGCTTGTCATGGCCGACCCATACGCCGGTTACCATCTGCGGGGTATAGCCGACAAACCAGGCATCACGATACTCGTCGGTCGTGCCGGTCTTTCCTGCCGAAGGGCGTTGCAGGGCGAATGATTTCAGACCCTTCGCGGTACCGTACAGCATGACGTCACGCAGCATCTGGGTAGTAATGTAGGCGGCTGCGGGGGAAAGGACCGGCTCGAGCGATGGCGGGTTCTCAGTCCAGGCATTTCGATTACGGTCGTAGATTCGGATAATGGTCCTGGGAACGGGTCGAGTCCCGCCATTGGACAGGGGGGCGTAGGCGGCAACCAGGTCACTGAGGGAGACCTCATCGGTCCCCAGCGCCAGGGAAAGGCCGTTGGCTGCGTGCAGCGAAAGCCCCACTTTCCCGGCAAAGTCGGTGAAGTAGGGGACCCCGATATCATCCAGCACCTTTACCGCGATGACGTTATTGGAATGGGCGAGCGCCTGGCGGAGGGTAAGCTCTCCGTATCTTTCGTTTCCGTAATTCCGAGGTCTCCACGACTCGCCGTTTCCACGGTCGTAGGATACCGGCGTATCATTCCACAGACTTGACGCGGTAATCCCCTTTTCCAGGGCCGCCGCGTAAATGAAGGGCTTTATGGCCGAACCGGGCTGGCGCTTGGCATAAAAGGCGCGGTTATAGGAATTCCTGCTGATATCCACTCCCCCTACCGCCGCCAGGACATCGCCGGTAGCGGGGTCAAGGCACAGCAACGCTCCCTGCAGATCAGGGGAAATCCGCAGGACCCCATCGCGCAGCGTTTTTTCCGCCAGTTTCTGCATTTTCAGATCCATGGCCGTTGTAACCTCGAGCCCGCCCTGTTCGATGATGTTCGCTCCGTACCGTTCTATCAGCTTGTTGCGGATGTGGGTCACATACTGTGGGGCCTCGCCGGGCTTGACAAAGGTAATTGGCCGTGCGGAGAGCGCGTTCTTTTTCTTCCGGGAGATAATGTTGAGTTCCGCCATGCGCGCGAGAACCAGATTTCGTCTTTGTCCGGCCTCGGAAGACTTCGCCAGGGGGTTGTAGCGGGACGGGTTCTTCGGAATTCCGGCCAGCAGCGCGCATTCCGCTTCGGACAACTGCTCCGGCGTCTTGTCGAAATAGAGACGGGAGGCCTGGGCAACTCCCCATGCGCCGTTGCCGAAATAGATCTCGTTGAGATACATCTCAAGTATCTGCTTCTTTGTGTACTTCCGCTCGTAATCCATTGCCAGTTGGGCTTCCTTCAGCTTCCTGTCAATGGTTTTCTCACCGGACAGAAACTTGTTCTTGATAAGCTGCTGGGTGATGGTCGAGCCTCCTTCGACCATCTTCCCCTTGATCACATCTTTCACCAGGGCCCGGGCGATGCCCCGGACATCAATCCCGCCGTGTTCATAGAAACGGGAATCTTCGATTGCCACCACCGCATTCTGCAGGAACACGGGGATGCGGTCGATGGAGACCCAGTACTTGCCTTCCGCCTGTATCCGGCCGACAAAGCTCCCGTTGCGATCAAAGACCTTGATGGACGTGTAGCCCGGCCGCAGGGAGGGGTGCGTGGCGATATTTCCGCGGGCGACTGCCGGTGAAACGAGACCGGCAATCAGGAAGAAACCCGCGATACAGATAGATATGCTTTTTGCTGAAAAACGGGGTAGTGAGAATATCAAGTTCTTTTCTCCTTCAAACAAGTAACGTCGAGGCAGTCACTGAAAAGGGTTTCCATCTCCAACCCGGTTGATACGGATACTTCTTCAGCCGGATGCGCGGCGACACGAACGGGGACACAGCCGTGATTGAAGAATAGAGGAGGAGCGTACGGCGACAAAAGTATACTGCATCCCTGAGCAGCGGGTCAACGAGATTGCCCGTGCCACGACGCCCGGGACAGACAGCCCGGCGGAAAGGGGCGACTGCCGGACATCCGCCTGCTTTCAAGGATACCTTCGGAAGGCCCTCGCGCCTCTTTCCGAAATCCCGTCATTCAAGACCCGTGCTTTCCTCTTGACACGGAACCATTTTGGGACTAATTCAATTGACTGAAAAAAAACTTGGGAGGTTTCTCTATGAAAAAAGCTGGACTTCATCTGATCTCGGCGTCATTGCTTGTCGTATGCATGGTTGCGTTCGCGTTTGCCGCGGGAGAGACAAAACCGGTATCGACCAAGGTTGAAAAACCTTCGCTTACGGTAAAGACCGAGCCGGGGAAAAAAGGGGCGGCCGCTCAACAGCAAAAGAAGGCTGCCGTCGTGAAAACAGTGGAACCGATCGACATCAACACCGCATCGGCCAAGCAACTGAAAACCCTTCCCGGCCTCACCGACCAGGACGTGAAGAAGATCATGAAGGGTCGTCCGTACACCAGGAAAGACGAATTGAAATGGAAAAAGGTCCTGACTGCACCCGCATATGACATGATACAGGCAAATATTATCGCGAAACAAACCGAAAAAGCGGCAAAGCCAACCAAATCCGCCAAACCGGCCGAACCGGTTAAACCAGCCAAACCTGCCAAGGCAGCTGAATCGGCAAAACCGGCTCAACCCGCCAAGTAAGGCTTCCCGCAAGAGCGTCGACGCCGCTTCGCTGTTGCACGCGACAGCGAAGCGGCATTGCGGCATCACCAATCATCCCCAATATCCCTTCGCTGCAAGAATCCGACACACCCCCATCATATTCTCTTGCCGTACCAGTCGTTTATCTTCCCGTGCCCTGTCTGTGTCGCATTTTATTTTATTGCCCCGAGTCTTTCCTTGAACTGCCGGGAATCGGAAGTACAATGGAACCATTCCGAGGCAGGTGGAGACCATGCGCAGATATTCCCTGTTCCTGACGCCGTGCGACGCCGATTTCACGTACACCGCCAATCTCATCCGTGAACTGTGCCGCACAAATGACACGCCCGCTTTCGAGCCCCACGTTACCGTGTATTCGGGTTTCCTTGACGATTTGGAAGGCCTGAAGAAGGTGGTTTCCGCCTCGGTTTCCGGCATCGGGCCGCTCCCCCTGCGCATCCGGGGCATCGGCTGCCGCGAAGAGTACTTCAGGAGCCTGTTTCTGGAATTCGAAGAAGAACCGAGGCTCCGGGTTATCCATGACAGGATGCGGACCGGGGTCGGCGAAAACGAAGCAGAGCGGGAGTTTTTCCCGCACCTGAGTCTTCTCTACCGTGACATGCCGCTGCGCCGCAAGGAGGACCTGGCGAAACGGGTCGTTCCGGATCGGCCCGTGCTGCTCTTTGACCAGGTAAAGATAGTGACACCCCGTAACCGGGAGGAGGGGTGGCGCGACACAGAGCAGTGGCAGACCCTGTTCCGTGTCGGACTCGGGGAGAAGGAGGCGGTGTAGTCCCCCGCCTTCCGCATACCGCGGGGGATGGAGGATGATCAGCCGCGCAGAATCTCCTGCACATGGTGCAGCAATTCCGTGGGCGTTATCGGCTTTGAGACGAACTTGACCGTACTATCAAGAATGCCTTTCTGGTTTATAAGATCGCGCGTATAGCCGCTTATGAAGAGGACCCTTACATCGGGGCGTATTTTTCTGATTTCCTGAAAGGCAATTCCGCCGTTCATGCGCGGCATTACCACATCGAGGATGACGAGGTCGATCTCATCCCTCTGTTGTCTGAAAAATTCCACTGTTTCCTGTCCGTCAGCCGCCTCGATGCAGACATAGCCGTTTTCTTCGAGGATCATTTTGAGCAGCATCCTGACCGTCGCATCGTCTTCGGCTATAAGGATGGTCCCGTTTCCCGCCTCGGTGGCATTTTGCTCCAGTTCCGGCGTGCTGTTGTTCTCTTCCTCCACTATCGGAAGATGAATGAGGAATGTGGTTCCCTGTCCGGGAATGCTTTCCACCCCTATGTATCCCCCATGCTGCTTAACTATGCCGTGGACGATGGAAAGGCCTAACCCTGTGCCTTTGCCCGCTTCCTTGGTAGTGAAGAACGGCTCGAATATCCTGTCCAGAATGACGTGGGGGATGCCCGTACCGGTATCGCTGAACGAGATAACGGCATAGTGCCCCGGCTCATCCCGGCAGTAGGCATTTATGAGTTCCTGATCCAAGTGGACACGGTCCGTCCTCAGCGTTATTGTGCCACCACACGGCATCGCGTCCCGGGCATTGATAGCCAGATTCATGAGTATTTGTTCAATCTGCAGGATGTCGGCATTTATTACGAGGGGGGTACCGAGAAGTTCCAGGCGAAGGTCGATATCTTCTCCGATAAGTCGCGAGAGAAGCTTCGCGACCTTTGTGATAACCTCGTTGGCGTTGACGGGTTTCAGTTCGACATTCTGTTTTCTGCCGAAGGCGAGAAGACTTTGCGTCAGTCCCGCGGCCTTCTTGCCGGAAGAAAGGATCATTTCCACATGGCTGCGCAACGCTGAGACAGGAGGAAGTTTTTTGAGGAGCAACTGGCTGCAACCGATTGTTGCGGTCAGTATATTGTTGAAGTCATGGGCTACCCCACCTGCAAGCTGGCCGATTGCTTCCATCTTCTGCGCCTGATGGAGTTGTTCCATGAGAAGGGCGCGTTCTTCCTCCACCTTCTTTTTCTCGGTTATGTCCTCCGCTATTCCCGCCATGAGCAGGGCCTTCCCGCCGGAATCCCGGACCGGATACCCATGGACCTTTATCCAGCGCAGGGTACCGTCCGGCCGAGTGATCCGGAAGCTGGGAAGCTCGATTCGCTTCCAGTCGCCGCTGGTTTCTCTACGGAGCTTATCCAGGATCTCCGAACGATCGCTTCCAGCAACCGTTTTCAGCCACCTCCTTGGATTTCGATACAGGGAGTCGGAAGAACGCCCCCAGATATCCTCATAGGCAGGACTCACATATTCGAGAGTTTTCCCATCCAGAGATGCTATCCAGAAGACCTCCCGAATATTCTCGGCAAGCTTTCTGAACCTTTCATCTCTTTCCCGCAGGGCCTTCATTGCGGCATCCTGCTCCCGGTCCTTGCGAAAAGCGTGAATAACGGTGGCGCATGTGGATATAAACGGCTCCAGAAATCTCGCCATTCCCTCGGAATATCCACCTTCACGATTTGCAATGCCGGCAACCCCCACCAGTTCGCCCCCGAAAAACATGGGAATACCCATGTAACTCCGTATGGGAGGATGACCTTGGGGGGTTCCGCCGGAAAGATGATGACGGGGAGCATCGTTTGCGATAACCAGATCTCCCGTAACGACAGGTGCCCCGATCAGGTTGTTCAGGTTGTGAAACGTTCCACCGGATTCTACCAGCGACCGGTAGAGGCGTCTCGAGTCTTCGTCCCAGGAAATATTCGTCAGGGCGAGATTTCGCAGGCAGGCGCCCGTGTCGAGAGGACGAATAATTTCATGTAGATATCCGTACTCGCTGCCGGTAATCTCCACCAGGGTTTCCAGGAGGGTTTGAAATACCCGACCGGCATCGCCTCCCTCAATGTACAGATTCTGAGCCTCCCTGATGGATGACAGCAGCCAGCCGGACTGGACAATAATCTCTTCCGCCCTGTTGCGTTCGGATATGTCCCGGGCAAAAACCAGCGCCCCATCAAAGCCTCCATAGCTGATGGGAGTTGCCGAAGCCTCGACCGGCACCGGAGTTCCGTCCATACGGAGGCATGTCTGTTCAACACGTCTCAGGGGGATTCTTTCCTCGTTAATGAGACGCATACGTTCACGCACGGCACCGTGAAATCGCGGGTGAAATCGTTCCAAAAAGGGCCGTCCCAGAAGTTCCTCCCGGCTCCGCGCCCCGAACAGGCGGACCGCCTCGGAATTCACATAGGCGAAAGCACCGCCGGCCTGAACGTATACGGCGTCCGGGGCGCTTTCCACGAGAAGGCGGAAGCGCGCCTCACTTTCCTTCAAGGCAGCCTCCGCACGCTTGCTCATCGTGATATCGATGGCGGAAAATGTCACTCCTTTTGAGATATCCCCCGGAAAAATGGGAGAGGAACTGAGGAATACCGTGATGAGCCCCCCGTCCTTGCGTTTCCACGTGGTCTCCATGGCTCCGACCCCTTTCTGAGCCATGACCCTGTATTTTTCCGTTCCCACCCTTTCGAACTCGAAGTCATCGGGATACAGGACCCGGGAACTCTTCCCGATAAGCTCATCCTGCCGATACCCCGTCATTTCGAAGATCCTGTCATTAATATCGGTGATGATGCGATCGGTGACGACACCTACAATGATGGGGGCCGCGCGAAAGATGCTCTTCAGTCTTTCTTCACGCTCAATCCTCTCTTGCTCGGCTTTTTTACGATCGTAGATATCGGTCATGGTAGGGACGACCTCCACAACCTTCCCTTCAGCGTTCAGAATCGGCTTGCTGCACGACTGGAAGGTCCGGCCGTCATTTGCAGCGGCGTCAGTTGTTGGGCGGTGTCTCTCCGATTCCAGGAGCGCACGTACCCCGAACGCTTCCCGCGCGGTTTCGTATACCATGCCGGGTGGTGCGGGCGCACAGAGGCAGGCAACAGCGCCCATGCACGTATAGCTGAGCGCCAGGGCCGGATCCGGTGTCTTCATGACAACAATACGGCACACGCCGTGATACAGTCGTCGGCACTCATCAAGAAACTCAGCTGAGCTCACCTTCTCAGTTCCGTCAAACAGGATGATGATCTCGGGATGGTGTGCGGTCATCTCCTCCCGTGCCCCTTCATCATCGGATGCGTAGCGAACCTCGTGCCCCTTTTTTTCGAAGAATCTTCCCACGGTCCGGGCATTTCCGCTCGTTC
>CALABV010000003.1 GCA_937886325.1 uncultured Geobacter sp. | reverse complement strand
TTTTCGTTAATAAATATTCGCAGTATCTTGCCCTTCCCCTCGTACGTGCTCATGTGTCACCTCGTAGAATCAACTGCTTCTGAGCTTCCATAACAATCGCTCTCCCCCTGCGCCGGATTTCAAGCAAAAATACCCCCTAAAACTCAAGGGTAGCCACGTCAATCAGCCACCCTTGAGTTACGGTATTGCTCATGGGTTATTTTCGCCTGTCACATCGCTACATGGCTGCCTGGAAAATTGCCAGCAGATCCTTTTCCGTTCCTACCCTCGGGTTGCACCCAGCATTCCCGTCCAGCATGGCCTGTTTCGCCATCGGCGCCAAGTCGGATTCCTTGACTCCCATCTCTTTCAGACCGGAAGGAATACCCACATCTTTCGAAAGCTGGACGATGGCGTCAACCGCCTTTTCCGCCGCGGCCCTGGGTGACAGGCCCTGGATATTCTCGCCCATCATCTCCGCGATTTCACCGAACTTTTTCAGGTTGCACGGAAGATTCCATCGCTCCACATGAGGCAGGAGAATCGCATTTGCGACACCGTGGGCCATATCCAGCAGGCCGCCAAGCTGATGGGCCATGGCGTGGACATAGCCGAGACCGGCGTTGTTGAATGCCATTCCTGCCAGGAGGGAAGCGTGCGCCATGTTTGTTCTGGCCTCCAGGTCTTGTCCGTAGGAAACGGCCCTGCGCAGATTGTTGGCGATAAGCTTGATTGACTGCGCCGCAACTGCGTCGGTCGTGGGGTTGGCCGCCAAGGTGACATAACATTCAACGGCATGCGTCAGTGCATCCATGCCGGTCGCAGCGGTCAGTCCGGGGGGTTTCAGGAGGTGGAGTTCCGGGTCGTTGATGGAGACTAGCGGAAGATTTCTCCAGCTCACGATGACAAACTTGATCTTGGTGGAAGTATCGGTGATAACACAGTGGCGAGTGACCTCGCTGGCT
The DNA here is from genome assembly GCA_937886325.1 of uncultured Geobacter sp. Taxonomy (GTDB): domain Bacteria; phylum Desulfobacterota; class Desulfuromonadia; order Geobacterales; family Geobacteraceae; genus RPRC01. The sequence goes on along the minus strand of CALABV010000003.1, from coordinate 1,463 downwards.
GTTCCGGCCGTGGTGTTGACTGCGACCAGCGGAAGAGTCGCATTCGTCAACTCCTCTATCCCGGCATAGTCGATGAGTCTGCCCGGATGGGTAGCGGCGACGCCGATTCCCTTCGCGCAGTCGTGGGCGCTCCCTCCGCCTACGGAAACAAGAATATTGCAGTTCGCTTTTTTGTAGGCTTCAAGACCTGCGGCGACATCCGTGTCTCTCGGGTTGGGATGGACATCGCCGAAAATCGCGTGGTCGATACCGGATGCCTTCAGGCTGTCAACCACCTTCTCGACAGGGCCTCCCGGCAGCTTTGCCAGGAATGGGTCACAGACAATGAGAGCCTTGGTCCCGCCGAGGATCTTGACCCTTTCGCCCGTTACTTTCACCGTTCCCGCTCCAATAAAGTTCACCGCCGGACACAAGAAATCCTTACCAATATCCCATACGCCCATCTGTAGTTCCTCCTTTGTTGGTTTCGATACGAATACTCTCCGATTCTCTTGCTGACCTTTCATCCATCTGCCCTGCCTGCGTTACTCGTCACCTCCTCCTTTTCGGTTCGTTGTCCGGCCCAAAAGCCTCTCTGTCTTTATGATTTATTGATGCGCTGTCCGAGGCGAGCGGCGCTTGCATCCCTTTTCATGGAAGCATCAAGGGCCTGCAGGTGTGACCGGGATTCTGCGGTTGAAGTCATTCCTCGTTACCTCCGGAAGACTTCAACCGCCTTGCTGAATTTATTCCTTCGTCAACGTTCCTTCCCAGGTACTGATCTTGGTCTGCTTGAGGTCTTCTTCGTCGAACCACCTGGTGGTCACGCACTTTGCTTCGGTAAAGAAGGCCGCGCCGTCCTTGCCGAGGCAGTGCAGATCTCCGAAGAAGGACTGCTTGTGCCCGGCGAACGGGAAGTAGCCGATGGGAACCGGTATGCCGACGTTGACGCCGACCATGCCTCCGTCGGTCCTCCGGGCGAACTCGCGTGAGTAGTAGCCGTTCTGGGTAAAAATGCTCGAACCGTTGGCAAACCGGTTGTCGTTCATCAACCGGATTCCTTCTTCGAAATCCTTCACTCGCTTGATGCTGATGACCGGCCCGAAAATTTCGTCGTCACCGCAGGACATTCCCGGCTTCACGTGGTCGAGGATGGTAGGCCCGACGTAATAGCCTTTCTCCGAGCCCGGCACTACGACGTTCCTTCCGTCCAGGACGAGCACGGCGCCCTCTTCCACGCCCTTCGTGATGCAGTCGACAACGAATTTTTTCTGGCCCTCCGAGACAAGCGGACCCAACTGGGATTCCTTCTCGTACGCGGGACCTATCACCAGTTCCTTGGCGAACCTGACCAGGTAGGATACGAGTTCATCGGCTATGGCATCCTCCACCACGATGACCGGGAGCGCCATACAGCGCTGCCCGGCGCAGCCAAACGAGGAATTGATAATGCCGCGTGCGGTCCTTTCCAGGGGCGCGTCTCT
>CALABV010000002.1 GCA_937886325.1 uncultured Geobacter sp. | reverse complement strand
GTAGAAGAGTCTGGTTTACATTCTACATAAAATGAAAAATGTAGACGCGACCCCTATGTTTTCCCCTATGTTTTCCCCCGACCCCTATGTTTTCCGACCCCTTTGTTTTTCGCTGATAAACCCGAATTGCGAGGCACTCATGGATCTTGTTGGCGAATTCTTGAATGGCGTCCATTGTGCATTACAATACTTGCATAGAAGGAGGGTATCATCATGTCCCTTTTGTTCAAGCCCATATCGCTTGGAGGCCTGCAGCTCGAGAATCGCTTCGTTCACTCTGCAACCTACGAGGCCATGGCTACGGAAGAGGGCAAAGTGAGCCAGGAACTGGTCGAGCGATACCGGCGCCTGGCCCGATGGCAGGTAGGTCTCATCATTCCCGGCTATCTCTACGTGCATCCGTTGGGACGCTCAATGAAATACCAGGCCGGCATCCACAACGACGACATGATCCCCGGCTTGCGAAAGCTCGTAGAATCCGTTCACCAGGAAGGGGGTCGGATCGCATTCCAGCTGGCCCACGCGGGGCGGCAGACCAAGTCGGCGATCATCGGCCAGACACCTCTAGGCCCTTCTCGCAAGGGACGCGATCCGTTCTTCCTTGTCCGGCCGCAGAAGATGACGGAGGCCCAGATTTGTGAGGCCATCCAGGCCTTTGCAGCTGCTGCCGGCCGTGCCGTCGTGGCCGGAGCCGACGGTCTGCAGATCCACGCCACTCACGGCTACCTGGTAAACCAATTCCTCTCACCGTTCTTCAACGATCGGGCCGATGACTGGGGAGGCTCGGAAGAGAAGCGTTTTCGCTTTTTACGCGAGATTGTCCTGGCAACCCGGGAGGTAGTGCCGGCAGGTATGCCGATTCTGGTGAAACTCAACGTCGATGAGCATACTCCGCAAACAGGGATAACCCCGCCCCTGGCCGTAAAGTACGCCCGTTGGCTGTGCGACCTGGGTATAGATGGGCTTGAATTGAGTTCGGGCACCCTCGCGTACTCTTTCATGAATGTGTATTGGGGCAGTGTGCCGGTTAGCGCGTTAGCGAGGATCCAGCCTTGGTATACGAGGCCTTTGGCCCGTTTGATGCTGCGGCAGCTGTCCGGCCGTTTTGACGACCTTGAAGGATTCAACCTGGAGGCGACCCGCACAGTCAAGTCGGCTGTCAAGAATGTTCCAGTCTTCGCAGTCGGCGGGTTGCGTCGGGTGTCACACATGGAGGGAATACTTTCGCAAGGTTACGCGGATCTCATATCCATGAGCCGGCCGTTCGTCCAGGAGCCTTCCCTCGTGAAAAACATCAGGACAGGCAGAACAGAAACCGCATTGTGCAGCTCCTGCAACATGTGCCTTGCGGCTATAGCCAATGACTTGCCCATTCGGTGCTACAAGAATGGTCTTCCCCATGTTGTCGAGAAGCATGAAAGGGTAGTTGCCCTGTAAGGTGAGCTTGAAAGGGGAAGGTTAATATTTTCGGTTCCTCGCGCAAATCTGTACAAGGAAGCAGGCGTGGATAAGTTTCCCATGCAGTGATAGAGATACTGTATAGACCCCATCGGGGGACATTCTATAGCCGGATGACGGCAGTCCGCGGAACCGATAGTGGAGCCTGGAGTTTCATGAAAAAGATAGTTTCCCTTATCATCCTTTGCCTCATGCTTTCCCCGCTTTCCGGTTGCCACAAAGAAACCGAGCCGGAAAAAGTGAAGAAGGTTATCAGGACCCTGCAGAAAGCCGCTGAAGAGAAAGATACCAGGAAATTCAGCGCCGCCATTTCCAGAGACTACCGGGACTCGCGGGGCAATACCTTCGGAAGCATACGAGGGCTCCTGATTGCCTATTTTTATCAGTACCCGAAAATATCCGTCTACATTACCAACATCGATGCGTCTGTTGCCGACGCTTCCGCACAGGCGGCATTCCGGGCGGTTTTCACAAGCAGGGGCGCTGCCGAATCAGCGCCCGCCGTCCTTCCCGAGTCGCTCGGCGTGTATGCGTTTGACGTAGCTTTCAAGAACGAATCGGACGAATGGAAAGTGATTTCGGCGGAATGGGAGCGCGTTGGGGATGCGGACAAACCTTGAACTGAGTGCGCGACCCGTCATATCGCATGTCCTTGGGCATGCAGGCCGGAGGCCGAATGCATGCATGCGGGAGGAAAGAGAGCAACGAATTCCGGCCGGTGAACCTCGGTAATCCGCAACCTGCTTGCAACGTGCCGGATTAGCGGTACATTCTTCTCAAGAAAGAAGATTGGAGATCAAGGGAGTCATCAGCCGTCATACCATGGAGGAATCATGAAAAGGATTATGCTGACAGCAGCGGTCGCAGGTATCGCAATTGGTGTTTCATCTTTTGCAGTCGGCCAGCCCCCCGCCGACAACGGTGCGGAGCTTCTGGAGCAACGCTGTTCGGAATGCCACGCGTCCACTCGGGCGAAAAAAGCGGAGAAGACCCGTGAGCAGTGGGAGGCGACCGTTCTTCGCATGATGGACAAAGGGGCAAAACTCTCGGAAGCCGAGAAAAAGACACTTGTCGACTACCTTTCGGCGACCTACAAGCCGTAGCGTCCGGTTGGCGTCAATCGTCCGTGCGGCCGGCTTTGACCCTGACCCGAATTCGTGATGTCTGAATGCCGAGGCGAGCGGAATGCCGGGATTTGAACGTTGCCGATGCCGGTTCACGCCGGTTACGCCGGGCGGAACTTCGTCGGTCGGGATCAACCCTCGCGAATGCAGGAAACCGAGGCATGACGCGAAGACGCAGGAGTGAAGGGGTCACGAATTCTGCCCTGGAAGAGAAGTCCAGATGACAATGGTACTCTGTCGGGCGATCGCAGTTGTGGCTTTGCTGCTTCAAGCGCCCGTAACGACTGCGGAAGAGGGGAATTTTCTGCTGGTCGTTGATGTTGGAGATACAAGGGCCACAAGAAGAGACTACACCTTGTACATCGTTCCCGACCCCCGCGCCGCATCAGCATGCCCGAGAGGGTACAAGGGGAATCCCTCTGCTTTGGCCCTGACGGCAAGACCCTCTACCTGAACAGTGAGTGCGAAAACGGAAACTCCGACAATCCCTCGCCGCTCCTGGAAGTTCCGCTGATTACCCGCGTAAGAGAGAAATGAAAGAATCCGGCATCCGGATAACGAAACCTGGAAACCCGCCGGGAGAAAATGAGGTGGCGGATTGGACCGGCAAGAAAGACATGAAGTATCTTGAACAGTCGAGGTCAAGAAAGTGAAAAAAGTGAAAGCAATTCAGCAGTTTCTTTCCACGAAGGACCTTTTCGCCCGTCATGCCGGAATTGAACTCCTGGACGTCGGCCCGGGATGGTCGAAAGCCGCCATGAAGATCGAGCCGTTTCATTATAACGCGGCCGGTACGGTACATGGCGGCGCCATCTTCACGCTGGCCGACTTCGCGTTCGCGGCTGCGTCAAACTCCCATGGAACACTGGCAATGGCCATCAACGCCAGCGTCTCCTTTGTCAAGGCAGCCACCACGGGCACTCTGTTCGCTGAAGCCAGTGAACAGTCGCTGAATTCCAAGCTGGCATCCTATTCAGTCACTGTCACCGATGACGGCAATGCCGTGGTGGCCATTTTTCAGGGGATGGTGTACCGGAAGAAAGATTCCCTTATTCCGGAGTTGCCCCGTGACCAGGCGCCATCGGAAGGATGATCAGGCAGTCAATCAGGTAGTTATGGGAAAAATGGAAACGTGAAGGGGTTGCGGACCCGAACGTATGAGCACCATCAGGAGGTCGCAATCAATGCAAGCACTTCATTGGACATGCGCTGCCCTTTGTATCCTTTCCTGTGTCGGGACCGGGTTTGCCCAGGATGTCATCATACTTCAGTCCGAAAGCGGTAATATCATATTTACTCATAAGAAACATCAGGAAGCCGTCAAGGACTGCACAACCTGCCACAAGACAGCGCCCGGTTCCATCAGGAAATCCGGACAGTACCGTCCACACAAGCTGTGCATAGGGTGCCACGAAAACAGGAAGTCCGGCCCGGTCAACTGTGTGGACTGTCACAAGGAATCCGGTTCATGATCCGGGATTCGGGTCATTTCCCCAGAGTTCCCTGAGCCGACGATCCCTGCCGCACGAAGTCCGGTAGAATTTGTAGCGGATCGGGTTTTTCCTGTAGTACTGCTGATGGTATTCCTCGGCCGGGTAGAAGTCGCCTGCCGCCACAATCTCCGTTACTACGGGGCCCTTGAAAGGCTTGTTCTTCTCCAGCGCTTCCCTTGATGCAATCGCAAGCCGTCGCTGATATTCCGAGTGATAGAAAATTGCCGCTCGGTACTGATGACCCACGTCGCAGAATTGCCGATCCTTTGCGGTCGGGTCAATGTTGCGCCAGAAAACATCGAGCAGCTTTTCATACCTGATTTTTGCCGGGTCGAAGACAATCCGCACCGCTTCGGCATGGCCCGTGCCGCCGGCGGATACCTGTTCGTAGGAGGGATTTCGCACCGTGCCGCCGGTATAGCCGGACGTAACCGAGACAACACCGGGCAGTTTGTCGAAGGGCGGTTCCATGCACCAGAAACAACCGCCGGCAAAGGTCGCCGTATCCAGTTTAGCGGTAGATTGCCCTGCCTGCTTCGTGACTGTTCCATCGCCTGCCGCAGCCGCATAGGCTGCCATTCCCGCCAGCAGCAGGCCTATCGTTCCCACTATCAAAGATCTCATGATTTGCATCTCCTTTCAGAGGCCAATCCGGTTGGCGGCCATGGACGCTCCCTTGCTCCGCTTTGCGTCTCCCGTTTTTTAAATGTAGCACGGACGGCGCCATGTGCCAGGGACAACTGGAGCACGAAGTTGACAATGGTGCCACTATCATCCACAAATCGTCTTGCTTTCGCAAAAATTGGTGCTATTTTTATCTGCCGACTGCGTTCCTTTGGATTACTGAAGGTGCTGAACAGGGATAAGGGAGGATCGTTTACAATGAGGACCATGCTGACCGCCCTGGCAACTACCCTGATGTTCTTCTCGGGGACACTGTGCGAGGGTCTCGCGTTTAATCTGGAGAGCGAATCATTAGTACTGCCCGTCGAAGAATCTGAATTCGATTCGCGCCTGAAATACCCGTTATCGGAAAGAGGGGGAGGGGCTGCCGGGATTCGGGTGACGGCAAGCCGCGCTGGAAACAGGACGTTTGAGGAGTTGAGGGCAAAAAGAAGGTTTACGGCTGCAAGAGTGCGCAAGGGGGATTCCCGCGCCTCGGAAACGGGCCGGATGCCGTTTGCCGAGGGAAATAACAGTCAAAATGTGAATAAGAAGGTCGTACGGGATAGTGGTAATCAGGATGACAGGAATGCAGTGATAATCAACCATGACCTGGAAGTCGTTCGAATCCTCGCGGTTACGGCAGGGAGCCCGGAGGATAGCGGCTCTCTCTGCTCAGAATACAGGATAACGGTGGACGTCCATAACAAAGGCGATCGCGGTGCGGTGCTGGTTATTCTGTCCGGTAAGGGGCTTGATGGCCGCGAGATAGTTTCCTTCACGCTTAAGGAGGATGTGCTGGATGGAAAAGAAACAAAGACCCTGGCCGCCTCTGTTTCTCTGACTTCGTTGAAATCATGTGAGATACAAAGCTGGGAGGTCTTTCGCGCGTATAAGTTCAACAGCCCTGCATAGAAGCATGCCGACGCCTTTTCCTGTCCGGTCGTGCCGTGATGGGCTGAGAGGCTACATGAGCCACTCCACGGATTCCGCGACCACCACCCCTGCCTCCCGCATCTGGAGTATGGCGGACTCCACCGGCGACGCGCCGTCGAACTGGGGGGAGCCCAGATAGCTGGAGGCCCGTGCACCGCACAGGCTCAGATCCACCACCACACCCAGTCCATCCGTCGGGAAGGCATCGCGCACGGCGCAGGCCGACACGCGAACGCAACTGTTCAGTGTGCACCCTCCCATCACCAGGGTTTTAATTCCTTGTCCCATCAACGCGGCCATCCATTCCCGGAATCCGTTGGTGGCCGGCATCAGAACATTGTTGCTCGGCTTTATGAAGTAGTCCTGCCCTGCGTCGAGTATCCCCTCCAGCTGTTGGTCCCATTCGTAGCTCTCCGGCGGGAACGGGCAGCGGGTGAACATGATCCCCATGCGGTGATAGACTGCCTCCAGCAGGCGGGCGCAGGTATCGAAGGCACGGCGGATCGGCATGGTTTCCCTCTCTCCCGACGGTCCCAGGGAGCGCATCCACTCTCCGTCGGTGAAGGAGCGCTGGGGATCGATAATAAGCAGCACCGTACGATCCGATTGTGCACGATAAACGGGTAATTCCAGACGATCCATGGCATGCGTGAAATCGCGGGCCGCCGTGTCACCGGCGGCATCCTTGAGCAAGCTGAAAAGGACATCCCCGCTAGTTCCTTCCCGAAAAAGGACGCCGCCGGTTCCGGGTCGTGTCGTTCCCTCCGCATCCGAACCGCGTGCACGGGCGCGGTTCCACGCCCGCGCTCCACGAAGCAGCACCTGACCGTAGACGCCGTGGGGATCCCCGGCAATCTGCCCCATGCAGGACAGGAAAGCATCCCGGTCAAGGGGTTCCCGCACCGTGAGGAAGTCGAGCAGGGCATAAAAGGGCGCCTCGCGCCAGTGCCAGCCGAACAGCCGCGCCGCCCCACGCACCTCTTCCCTGGAGAGCTTTCCGTCACCCTCCAGGTCCAGTTCCTCAAACAGTTCCTTGTCGGTCATAGCAGTTTCATCATGCCGAAGCGGGATGCTTCGACGAAGTCAGTAGAGCTTCTCGATGAAGCGGGATATGTGCTCGCCGAGGCTTTTTGCCTGGTGGGGGAACAGATCCAGGTAGCTCTCCATGCTTACGGCTCCCCGGTAGCCGGTTTCCCGATCCTCGAAGGTCGCCAGTTCCCGGCCGGTACGGGCGTCGATGAGGCGCCCTTTCGCCTTCAGGTACGCCTTTCCGGCGCCGAAGCCGACAAAGAACTTAAGTGCCCGGCTTCCGGCGTTGAATTCCGTTATGGCCCCTTCGAGGATTACTGCATTTCCCGTTGCATCGTCGTTATGCACGATGTTCTTGAACAGCTTTTTCATCTTCAGTTCCATGGTGATACTCTCGGAAATCGTCTTTGACAACAGGGGTTTCATGGCGTCTATCTTCCCCTTTTCCTCGGCGTCGACCCGTGAATACTCCGCACCGTCGGTGGTGAAATCGCGGATGATAAGGGTGTCGTACGTGGAAAGCTTTTGGGAGGTATGGATGGTTTCTTCCGTCAACACATCAGGTTTCGGCAACGGGGTGTCTTGTGAGCGGGCGGGTTGGATTCCGGCGGCAAGCAGCGAGAGTGTCAGGACCAATGCGAATAGCGGTTTCATGATATGGCCTCCTCCGTATGGCGGTGTCTTAAATGTTTTTCGTGATGTTCGATATGGCGCGGATTATATCTTCTAACAGGCGGGAGTGGAACAGAAAAGCGAGTTCTCCCTGCTGGTATTGAAAGCCCGCCATGTAATGGTAGGCTTGACGGGACGATAGTTTTCCCATTTGAGGGGAGAAGGCGCCTGAAACAAGGGGATACGATCATGGGCAAGGAGAGACGTGCAATCACTGATGTGAATCCCTATGAGACCGAACTCCTGGTTTCCCAGTACTGCGAGTTTCACTACGGACGGGACTATTTCGGAGTGCCCAATTTTCCAGCCCGCTGCGCCCGGCTTTGCGTCCGGTTCATGGAGGAGAGGGAGAAAGTGCGGGCATTGGACGTGGGGTGCGCCGTGGGGAGGTCTTCTTTCGAACTGGCGCGGGATTTTTCCCATGTAACCGGGGTGGATTTTTCGGAGCGATTCATCCGGGTTGCCAGGCTGATGCGGGAAACGGGATTGATTTCGTACGGAATAGCGGTTGAGGGTGAGCTTGTTGAGCCAGTGGAGCGGAGACTTGCCGAGGTGGGCCTGGATGGGGTCCGGGAGCGCGTGGAATTCGTCCGGGCCGATGCCATGGCGCTTCCGGAAGACCTGGCGTGCTATGACCTGGTCTTTGCCGGGAACCTCATCGACCGGCTTCCCGCGCCGCGGCGCTTCCTGTCCTCCATCCATGAACGGCTCGACCCGGCAGGGCTGCTGGTCCTCACCTCGCCCTACACCTGGCTCCCCGAGTTCACCCCGCGCGAGGAGTGGCCGGGCGGCTTCGTGCGGAACGGTGAGGAATTTCGAACCCTGGACGGATTGAAGGAGATACTTGCGCCCTGCTTCCGTCTCGCGGCCGAGCCTCTCGACGTGCCTTTCATCCTGCGGGAGACCGCACGCAAGTATCAGCACACCGTCGCCCAGATGACCGTGTGGGAGAGGCGCTGACCCGTCGTCATCAGTGGTGTTCCGTCCTTGATATCCGAAACGGATGATTTACTCTGTCTCGTACAGGCAGATAACCCATACCATATCTGCGTAACAGGAGAAGAGAGATGAAAGAGATACAGGTGGGAATGCTCGGTTTCGGCACGGTCGGCTCCGGCGTGGTGCGGCTGATCCGGGAGAACGCCTCGATCATTCAGGAGAAACTCGGCGCGACGCTGAACCTGAAACGCATCGCCGTGCGCGATACGAAGAAGGACCGTGGAATACCCCTGGAGCCGGGCGTGCTTACCGATGATTTCCAGTCCGTTCTCTCGGATCCCGGCATCTCCATCATCGTCGAGCTCATCGGCGGCTACAGCCCGGCCCGGGAGTATGTCCTCGCCGCCATAGAGAACGGCAAGCATGTGGTCACGGCAAACAAGGCGCTGCTGGCCTTCCATGGGGAAGAAATCTACGCGGCCGCTGCACGCAAAAGGGTGGAGGTCCGCTATGAGGCGGCGGTCGGCGGAGGGATTCCGGTCTTGTCGGCCATCAAGGGGAATATGGCGGCCAACAGATTCTGGACGGTGCTCGGTATCCTCAACGGCACCTGCAACTACATACTGACGAGGATGACCCGGGAAGGGGCCGATTTCGACGCGGTTCTGAAAAACGCCCAGGATCTGGGCTATGCCGAGGCCGACCCCACATTCGACATCCAGGGGATAGACACCGCCCACAAGCTCTGCCTCCTGATCACCCTCTGCTTCGGCACACGGGTCGATTTCAAGGACATCCATACCGAAGGCATCGCTTCCGTCTCCGCGCTGGATATCGATTTTGCGCGCAGGTTCGGCTACCGGATTAAGCTTCTGGCAATCGGCAAAAGGGATGGTGAACGGGTGGAGGCACGGGTCCAGCCGACCATGGTGCCGGTCGATGACCCCCTCTCCGCTATTGACGGAGTATTCAACGCCATCCGCGTGACCGGGAATTATGCGGGAACGGTGATGTTTTCCGGCAGGGGGGCGGGAATGGAGCCGACGGCGAGCGCCGTGGTGGGCGACCTGATGGCGATTGCCCGGAACATTCTGGTCGGTGTCGGCAGGAGAAGCGCTCCCCTGGGGTATCTGGACGAAAAGATAATCAGCCTTCCCATTAAACCGATCGGGGAGACGGTGAGCAAGTTCTATCTCCGCTTCAGCGTTGTGGACCGGCCGGGCATACTGGCGAAGATTGCCGGCGCGCTGGGCGAAAACGGGGTCAGCATCAGGTCCGTCATCCAGACCGCGAAAAAGGACGGGGCGCCGGTGCCCGTGGTGATCGTGACTCATGATGCCAGGGAAATGGATGTCAGAAAGGCGCTGGAGAAGATTGAGACGCTGGAGATAACCTCCGAAAGCGTCAAGCTGCTGAGAATCGAGGATGATTTGGGATGAAGTAGAGACGAAGAGATTGTCAATGGCATACTGATTGCTTCCATACTCTCGGACTTCCCTGTTTCCTGACTCCGTGACGCCGTCACTCCTTCGCCTTCGCGGAACGCCTCGGCATTCAGTCATGACGGATTCGGGTGTTTGTCATGGCCTCCAATCCATTTCGGTTACACAATGAACACGAAACCAATCTTCGATTCCGGATCCACCCTTTTCCCCCGTGCCTCCGCTGCCGGCAAGGCCTCGCAGGGAGGCACGGCCACGTTCGCATCGGTCCTGGACGCGTCGCTGTCCAGTGACGGCACGGCCGTTGCGGGACGTTCTTCGGAGGCGCTGCCCCACGGGGTGCGGAGCGTTGTCTTCGGTCCCTCCAATGAGTGTCTGCGTTTCCATCAGGCAGCCCCCCGTCGAAGGGACGCCGCGGCAGCTTATGCTCAACAGGTCGGCAGTTCCGCGGACACGGGCGGGGTCAACGGAGACGCCGCCGCGAAACCGGGAGCGGGACACGCCGTGCGGGACGCCTTGCCTGCCGCCGGGGAAAATACGCCCCCGTCCGCTTCCGCGGGAAGCCGGGGCGCCGCTGTCGCTCCATCGGAGCCCGTGCCCGGCCAGACGCAATCCGCCCTGAACGAAAAGGGAGCCGCGGAAATGTCTGCGCGCCGGGACGGCCGATTACAAACTTCGGCCGAGGTCAGCGGCTGGCAGAAGTACAAGGATGACCAGCTCCTGCGCAACCCGGGCGGTGACCGGTACTACCTGGATGAAAACAGGGTGTCGGAAGACTCAAAGGACAGGGAATCGTTTGTTGCGAGGGTCGGAAAGGACGTGTCCGACTTTTTCGGCAACGTCAAAAATTTCTTCGGCAACCTGTTCATGGGGTCAAAATTCCGGTATCGCGATGAGAACAACGAGATCAGGGAGGCAACGCAGCGGGGCCTGGTCGGCACCTGCGTCGATTTTTTCAAGGATCTGGGGAGCGCGCTGACGTTCGGATTATGGCACCCTGACGAGGAGAAGGGGCCGCAGGGTGTGGTGGAAAGGCTTGCCTATTCCGGGTCCAAGCTGAAGGAGGCCTTGCTTGGCGACCTGGTGGAGGGGATTCCCCAGAGTGTCAATCACATGGCGAAGAACGTGGTCCTTGCCGGTTTGAATCTCGTTCAGGTGCTTCCCGATGCTACCATCGGCAACGTGGATTCGGGCAGAAAGCTGACCACCACCATCTTTGACAACGGGCAGGTGCTGGTGGAATACCTGACGGACGTCATACCCTCCGGTGATGCATGGTTCAGGGTCCATGCGGCAAGCCTGACGGACGTCAAGCTGCCGATTCTCTATAATTTCCAGATGCCCGAGCATGCGAAGGGCGATGCCAGGTGGCAGTACGTGAGAAACACCCCGTTCCGCAAGACCATTGAAACCGTCGGCACTCTCCTCGCCGATATAGCCGCCATCGGCCTGGCCGGGCAGACCGGCTTTTCAACCAATCAGAACAAGCGATAAGCAGAAACTGCTGAACAGTCTGATACAGTACAACCTGAATACGTAACGCCTTCAGGCAACAATTTCATCACGGGTCGTTTTCAATGGTGGCGCTCCGTGCGGGATTCCACCAGGAAGAAACGGTTCAGACTATCCTTTCCGGGGCCGAGAAGGCCTTGAATTTTTCGCTTGTCGCATAACAGCACAGGGTGATGTTCGAGCGGAGCGCGCTGTCGACGCCGGAACTGATGGGCGCTGCCTTGGAGATGATGAGAGGAATCCCGGCCCGAACCGCTTTCATGACCATGCCCGCGGGCTGCCTGCCCGAGGATACCAGGAACATCCGGGAAAGGTCGTCACCGTTCAGGACCGCCATGCCCACGACCTTGTCGACGGCGTTGTGCCTGCCGATGTCCAGCGCCTTGTACATCAGGTTTCCGTCCGCGTCCACCAGGCTCGCGCTGTGAGCGCCTCCCGTCCGGTTCTGGGTGTCATCGTAGAGGTTTTTTACGCTGTCCAGAAGGACCTCTGTGCGGAAGGTCTGTTTCACCGGAAGGAACAGATCATCGTCCCTTTTATCCCAGTTTACGCCGATACAGCCCGATGATCGAAGCTCGTACCACAGGTCGAAGTGCTTGAACGATCGTATCGTCAGGTACACCCATCCGTCCTTTTCCGTTATTTCCTCAATGTCTTTCCGGTCCTTGACGGCTCCTTCCGTTACCATGTATCCCACGGCTAGTTCCTTGTGCAGATCGGGAGTCGTGACGATAGAGGAGAGCTTCGTGCCGTTGATGATCAGTTCGATCGTCTCCTCCACCATGACCGGGTCGGTTGCCGGTTCCCTGCCGTCACGGGTTATCTTTGTCGAAGAATATTCCCGGATCGGACCGGCGGCTTTCGTTTCCTGAAACGAGACTTCCAGGGTCAGAACGGAATAGCCATCCTTTTCTTCCAGCCCAAGCATCCTGTGCCCCTCTGCCTTGAGGCTTCGGGGAACGTTCCTGGCCGGCTCTCCGTTATCCAGCAGGAACTGCACGGTTTCGCCCGGATCGATTGTTTCCAGGGCCAGTCTGGCTTTCACGAGATTTGTCGGGCAACTGACACCGCGCAGGTCAACGGTATGCATGTTTCCTCCATGGAAAGGGAAGGCTTTTGATGTTTTCTGAAGGGATACGCGTCGGAGAATTTTGAATGGACGGATTCCGGTGAGGAGCGTATCATTCCCGACTGCCGGATGTCAACGGAATGGCGGTCTGTTTCGAAAATGGTTGTCCATCGTTTCCCGCGGGGACAAGGCCTGTGGTGTCGCCCGTTGCGGAAACAAGAATATTCAAGGGGGTGCTTGAATGGGCGCGAGCAACGGAGAAGGCTTTCTCGACGGGCGTTTCGGCCGAATCTGGTATGCCGTACACGGAAGCGGTTCTCCCGGCATACCTCTTCTTATCCTGCATGGAGGGCCGGGAGTCCCCCACGATTACCTGGAGCCCCTCTCCGCTCTCAGCGACGAGCGTCCGGTGATCTTCTACGATCAGCTTGGTTGTGGGAACTCCGACCGTTCAGGCGATCCGGAAAGCCGCACTCTCCGCTATTTCGTTGAGGAACTGGCCTTGGTGCGGGCGGTGTTGGGGCTTGATCGGGTACATCTCCTCGGACAGTCGTGGGGATGCATGCTAGCGGCGGAATATCTGCTCTCCTGTCGGCCCGAGGGGATTGCAGGGGTCGTGTTTTCGGCTCCCTGCCTCAGTTCGCCGAGGTTCGTTGCCGATCTTCGCCGGTATCTGGAGGATATGCTCGATAAAGTGAAGAGGGTGATCGAACGGTGCGAGGAGAAGGGGGAGTATGATAATCCGCAGTACGAGGAGGCCGTCACCGCGTTTTATCGAAAACACGTGTGCCGCCTTGACCCCTGGCCGGATTGCATGGTACGTGCCTTGGACAAGATAGGGCTTGAGGTCTACCAAGACATGTGGGGTCCCAGTGAATTCACCATGATCGGGATTTTGAAAGACTTCGACTGCACCGATCGGTTGGGGGAGATCCCGGCTCCCGCCCTGTTTACCTGTGGCCGATTTGATGAGGCAACTCCAGAAACGACCGCATTCTACCGGAGCAGGCTGCCGGGTTCGGAAATGGTTGTTTTCGAGGACGCATCCCATGAGCATCACCTGGAAAAGGAGGGGGAATATCTGGCGGAGGTGCGTGGGTTCCTGGGTCGCATCGGTTGAAACCACGGATTCAGGGTACTATGTGCAGGAAATTAGACTTTTCATATAATGCTTGACAAAAGTTGGTGAAGCCTGTTTTTATAGTGCTTCATGACCGGAACGCGGTATGTGAGAGGCGCGTATGCCACCCTATTTTTTCGACTTGGAGGGAACATGAAAAAAGTCATAATCTCTATACTCTGTATCGGCGGCATGTGCGTCGCCTGCCAGGGCCCTCACGCGGATTTGAGAAAAGAAACCGCGAGAGTTGTCGGGACCTATTCGCCGGATCAGATCTCGGTGTCCGACGTCGAACGCGGCCCGACCAGAATCGAATGGAAAGCGCAGACTCCGAAAAGCGCCTATAAATGCACTGCTGATGAAAAGTTACGCCGTGTAAAGTGCGTAAATTAGTTTTCGAAGTGGAAACCAATAGTGTAACATCCTGAGTTTCCGGATGGACACAAAGTAGCGTTTCCGGAGAATACACATTCCGATCCCGCATCCGGTCTTCGTCAGCGCGGGAATTGCGCTTGAAGTCGGCCGCCACTGGTGGTAAGAATCCAGCCGGAAGGGACTCGCTATGCAAGGAAAACCAGTCGGCATGCCATCGCTCGACCGTATCCTTCAGGATGTCCGGCTTGCCGTTTCGCTGGTCAGGGACTACCGGAACGGCTCGTACCGGACAGTGCCGGCGCATACGATTGTCGCTATTGCCCTGCTGCTCCTCTATGTCTTCAACCCTCTGGACCTCCTTCCGGACGTGCTGCCCATTGTCGGCTTGATCGATGACGCGCTGGTGGCGGCGCTCTGCCTGTGGTTCGTTGAACGGGATCTCCGCGCCTACGGGGAATGGAAGAAAGGGTCTTCGCCGCCGCGCGGGTGACTCGGCCTGTCCCCGTCACATGGAATCCGTTACAGATCGATTCAAGCTTTTCGCGATACTCCCGGATTCAGCGGCGCACTGCGCCATTGCCTTTGCCGAGAGAAATGGTTTACTATGCGGGACATGGATATCCTGCTCCACATCTGCTGCGCACCCTGCGCCATCTACCCCC
Source organism: uncultured Geobacter sp. (assembly GCA_937886325.1). Taxonomy (GTDB): domain Bacteria; phylum Desulfobacterota; class Desulfuromonadia; order Geobacterales; family Geobacteraceae; genus RPRC01. The sequence continues at coordinate 37,974 of CALABV010000002.1, read as the reverse complement.
TGGAAACCCTCCGCGCCTCCGGTGTCCGGGTCACCGGCTTCTTTTTCAACCACAATATCCACCCCTACCAGGAATACCTGCGCCGCCTGGAGGCCGTGAAGCAGTATGCCTCACAGGTAGATCTGCATGTTGTGTACCGGGATGAGTATCTGCTGGAGGAATTCCTGGCCGCGGTTGCTTCCCGGCCGGAAGAGCGTTGCCGCTACTGTTATTCGTCCCGCATCGAAGAAACGGCGCGCGCCGCGGCCGAACTTGGCTGTGAGGCCTTCACCACCTCCCTCCTCTACAGCCGCTACCAGGCCCATGACGCGATCCGTGAAGTGGGTGAACGGGCAGGGGAACGGCATGGAGTCCGTTTTCATTACGAGGATTACCGGACAGGCTGGCGCCAGGGTATCGACAAATCAAAGCAGATGGGACTCTACCGGCAGCAATATTGCGGCTGCATCTACAGCGAGAAGGAGCGTTATGCGCCGAAGGCGCCGCGCACGACGGAGGCTGGCACGTGACAGGTCTGGGCAGGATGCTTATCGTGGCCGGTCTGGTGATTGCAGCCGTCGGCGCGCTGTTGCTTCTCTCCGGAAAGATTCCCTGGCTGGGCAGGCTGCCCGGCGACATTTTTGTCAAGAGAGAGAAATTCACCTTCTACTTCCCTCTTGCCACCTCTCTCCTCATCTCCCTCATTCTCTCTCTGATTCTCTGGCTGTTTCGAAAATAGGAGGGTTTCATGGCCGTTAACAGGATGAATGCCGTTTTTCTGGAAGTAATCGAGTGGTTCGACGAGACCGGTGCGGAACTGGTGCACCGCATCCCGGCCGAGGGCTCGGCGGAGATCACGTTCGGCTCCCAGTTGGTGGTGCGTGAAAGCCAGCGGGCGGTCTTTTTTCGTGACGGCCGGGCCGTGGATGCTTTCGGTCCGGGGCGGCATACCCTGTCCAGCAACAATCTCCCCATCCTGACGAAGATACTCTCCCTGCCGTGGGATTTCACTTCGCCGTTCCGCTGCGAGGTGTGCTTTGTCAGTATGAAGACCTTTACCGACATGCGCTGGGGAACCAGGGAACCGGTGGCGTTCCGGGACGCGGAGTTCGGCATGGTCAGGCTGCGCGCCTTCGGCGCCTATACGTTCCGGGTAACGGACCCGTTGCCGCTGATCAATACGCTTGCCGGCACTCAGGGAGTCTACACCCTTCTCCAGATTGAGGAATTTCTCCGTGACGTGACCGTGTCACGCCTGAACGACCTGCTGGGGGAAACGCTGAAGACCCTCCTTGATCTGCCTCGACAGTACGATGAACTGGCCCTTGCCGTGAAGGGTCGTTTGACTGCCGATTTCAGCAAGTATGGATTGGAACTGGCCGATTTCTACATCAACTCCATCACCCCCCCGCCGGAGGTGCAGCGGGTCATCGACGAGAAGGGGTCCATGAACGCCCTGGGCGGCGATCTGGACGGTTACCTCCGTTTCAAGGCCGCCCAGAGCATGGAAAAGGCGGCCGCGTCCGGTGGTGACGGCGGCGCGGCCCAGGGGATGGGGATCGGCGTCGGCGCCGGGCTCGGGATGATGATCCCGGGGATGGTGATGGGATCGGGAGTGAAAGCCCAGGACGGGCCCGCGGTTGCGTCCCTCGAGTGCCCCTCCTGTCATGGGCGGATACCGGGAGGGTCCGCGTTCTGCCCTGCCTGCGGCGTGCGCCTCGCGGCCGCCGGCCGCTGTCCGGGGTGCAATGGGGAGATACCGGCGGGAGCTGTATTTTGTCCCTCGTGCGGAGTGCGTCTGGCCTCTGCGAGAAAATGCCCGAAATGCGGGAAGGAAGAGTCCGCCGTCGCCCGGTTCTGCAGTTCGTGCGGCGCCTCCATGGGAGAGTAACGGGTGCAGATCCTCTGTCCCCAGTGCGGCGCGCCCGTTGAAGCCCTGACGGAAAGCCGGTTCTACCGGTGTCCCTTCTGTGCCTCCTCCTTTGTCGTCCACGAAGGAAAGGGGCTCGCGGAATATACGTTCAGGCATGTGCGCGACGATCGCCAGGCATGGAGCGCGTTGACGGCGCACCTTGAGGCGGGCCTTTTCACCGATCCCGTCGAACAGGTCGCCGTCGACTACATCGCATTTCCGTTCTGGATGGTCTCCCACAACGGGGATCGACGCAGGCTGATCCCTGCCCTGGAGCATCCCTTTCCGGAAATATCTTACGTGACTCTTCCCGCCGGCGACCTGGTTTTCCTGGATGAAACGGGGGACTATCCGGCACCGTCCATTTCAAGGGAGCAGGCACGGGAACGCATGCCGGGTGATGAAGGGAAGGGGACGTGGAGCCTGGTATTTCTCCCCCTCTATTTTCTGAAGTGCCGGGCAGCGGAACAGGAGTATACCGCCATTGTCTCGGGCCCCGACGGGAGGGTCTTCGCTATCGGGTATCCCGTGTCCACCGGTACTCTCCTGTCTATCCGTCACATGGTGATGATCGTCTGCTTCGCCTTTCTCCTCATCATCGAAGGGCTCCTGATCCGGAGTCATGTAGTCCGGGCGGGGACTTTTGTCATATCCTTTGCGATTCTCTATCCGGCGTATCGTATGCTGCTGAAGAAGGAGGTTCCGACGTGAACGGCGCCATGGCGGCCGCAATCAGTTGCCCCCAGTGCGGCAGCCCGTTCAGTTTCCGCGAAGGGACGCGCAATGCCCTGTGCCCTTCCTGCGGGACATCCCTGGCCGTTTCCGGCGAAGCCGGGATACCCCGCTTCTATCTGGAGGAGCGTCTTGACCTCCCTCAAGCCCGAAGCGCCGCACGGAAGTTCTTCGCTGTTTCAGGCGTGGATACGGGGTTGGTGGAATCGCTGAGATTCGAAAAGGGCAAGCTCTGCTTTCTGCCGTTCTGGTCCCTGAAAGGGCTGACGGTGGGATGGCAGTGGATGGAACGCGAGAGCGTGGTGCGGGAGGAATTGGTCGATGAAAACGGAACCAAAAGGACCGTGGAACGGAGGGGTCCCCGAGAGCAGGTCTTCGAAACCGTCGCCTCTCCCTTTGACTTCAGTTCTCCGGCATTCGACTGCTCCGCCTTCGGGTTGCGGGGCATAGCGCTGGCAGGCGCCGTGCTCCCCCTGCGGGGAATGGACAACGCGGAATTGGAGCGGCGCGGCACGGTTTACGACCCGGTGAAAGGGGTGGACCAGGTGCGCCGCGAGGCCCTGGCCGCGGCCCGGGACCGATCGCGGCCCGACGGGGTCCTGCGCATCAGGGATGGTATCCGGATCTGCGCTGAAAGGCTCGCCATCATCTCCTATCCGGTCTGGCGGCTTACCTTCACGGCCGGAGAGCGTATGTATCCGGTTGTCGTGGATGCCGTCAACGGCAGAATCCTGAAGGCACGGTTCCCCGGATGCCGGGAGATCCGTCTGTTCGCACCGATGCTGGTCATTCTGGTCCTGGTATATGCATGGACCCTGCAGCGAGCTCTCGGCGGGTTGGCGCTTTTCGCATTTCTCGGCTGGATGTATGCATCCCGGGGACTTTCACCGGCAACGCTGGCGGGATTCTTCTTCCGGTTGACGGAGAGGAGAGAGGATATCAGTCATGGATAGAACCGCGGATATCAGGGTTATCCCCCTTCTCTGTCCGGAGTGCGGCAACCGCCTATCGGCGGGTGAAGACGATGTGATCTTCGTCTGCGCCTCGTGCGCCTCGTGTTGGGAACTCACGGAGGGATCGCCGGCGCGGCGCGAACTTCATCACGCGGGAGGCGTCGGCGACGTGCGGCTCCCGTTCTGGATCCTGCCGTTTCAGGTCACCACGCGGGAGGGCGCCGTCGGCACTCGTGCGGCCTTCCGGAGCCTGACCGGTTCCCTGCCCGTCGGAGATGGCGGTTCCGACAACGGCCTTCCGAACCTGTTTGTCCCGGCATGCCCGTTTCCCTCTCCCCCTCACCTGATCCGTGCCGGGCGGATCCTGACCCTTCGACAGCCTGCCGTCGCCCCGATCCCCTGCCTGCCCGAGCGCATCGCCCCCATCGTCTTCAGGGAAGAGGATGCCCGGAACATGGGGGAGGTTATCCTCCTCGCGACCGTTACCGAAGCCCGGAAAAAATCGTTCGCTTTCCTGGAGTCCTTCTCCTTCCGTCCCGGCAAGGGTATGCTCTGTACCATACCCTTCGAGCGGAAAGGTCCGAAGTTCTATCACGCCGGAATGAACCTGGAACTATGAGTCCTCCTTGAACCCCTTCATTTGAAACCAGGCTATGACGGGACCGGAAAACCTGTGGCGCATGCGCAACACCGGTTGTTGCGTTTACGCCACAGTAGAGAGCTGTGTCCCCATGATCGGCAGGGGAGGCGATGTTTAACATACTTAATTTATTGAATAAACTTGCACCCTGCCATCCGTCTGTTGTTGGCCCGGATGTTGCTGATTCATGAGAAGCTTACCCACAACTTCTCAAAGGAGCCTCTGATGGCCTTACAAAAAACGGTAAAAGACAAGGTGGTATTTTCGGGGATCGGCCTCCACTCAGGCAAGGACGTCACCATGACACTGCGCCCCGCGGACGCCGGGACCGGCATCGTCTTCCACCGCATCGATCTGACCCCTTCGGTTTCCATAGACGCGATCGCGAAAAACGTGGTCAATACCCGGCTTTCCACGACAATCGGCACGGCGGGAGCGGTGGTGTCCACCATCGAGCACCTGATGGCCGCCCTCAGCGGTTGCGGGATAGACAACGTGCACGTGGATATCGACGGACCTGAAGTCCCCATCATGGACGGCAGCGCGGCTCCCTTTGTCCAGGGCCTCCGGAAAGTCGGAGTGCGGAGCCTCTCCCGTCCCAAGAAGTACCTGGTGGTGAAAAAGCCGATCACCGTCGTGGACGGCGACAAGAAGATTTCCATCATCCCGTCCCGCTATTTCCGTATCTCCTTTGACATGCGCTTCAACCACCCGGTGGTGAACAACCAGTTCCGGAGCATGAAGTTCAGTGACGAGGTCTTCGAGCGCGAGTATGCCCCTGCCCGGACCTTCGGTTTCCTCATCGAGGTGGAGACCCTCAAGGCGAACGGCCTTGCGCGGGGAGGTTCCCTGGACAATGCCGTGGTTATCGGCGACGACGGCATCCTGAACGAAGGCGGACTCCGGTACGAGGACGAATTCGTGCGCCACAAGATTATGGATTCGGTAGGGGACCTCTCCCTTGCCGGGTATCCTCTCATCGGCCACGTCAAGGCCTACAAGTCGGGACACGACCTGAACCACAAGCTGGTTACCGAAATCCTTGCGAAACCCGACTGCTGGAAACTGGTTGAAGCGACCGACGGCCGCGACGTCCCCGCGGTATCCCCCCTCTCCGCGCCGGAACTCGCGTGGTCGGAAGCGTAACACCGTTTCTGGAATGCGGAATCTGCGAACAGCCCTTCGGGGCTGTTTTTTTTTGCCGGCGATGCGAAAACGAGGACGGGAAATGCCTCGTTTTCACTGCTTGAAATGGACGGGTAAGTCGGTTACAGTGAGCGGTACGATACGGATACGGGATTGCGGATGAAACAGCCGAGAAAGAACAGGTTCAGCCCAGCCGAGGCACGGAAAAGCAAGCGTGAAGCAATAATCATTGCCGTATCGCTCTTCCTCATCGTTTTCCTTACCCTGGCCGAGTTCCAGCTTTCCGATATCAGCCCCGCGGCGCCGGGTATCGGCAATATCTTCATCTTCGGCCTTATCAACATCGTCCTTCTCCTTATCATCCTCCTGGTCTACCTGGTTTTCCGCAATGTTGCGCGCATCATCCTTGAGCGGAGGCGCAATCCCTTCGGTTCCCGCTTGCGCGGCAAGCTCGTGGTGGCGTTTGTCGGGTTGTCGTTCGTTCCCACGATACTTCTCTTTTTCGTGTCGGCGAGCTTCATCAACATGACCATCAAGAACTGGCTTGACCGTCAGGTGGAGCAGTCCCTGTCGGGCTCCATGGAGATAGCCCAGACCTATTACCGGGATGCCGCCGCGCAGGCCCTGCATTTCGGACGCCTGACAGGCGCGGTCCTGGGGGAGAGGGGATACCTGGAAGGGCGTTCGGCGAAGGGGCTCGGCGACTATCTGGGCAAGGCGCGCCGGGAGTATAACGTGGGAGTGATGGAGGTCTTTTCCGTCCGCCGGGAGATGCTTGCCCGATCCGTCAGCCGTGACGTCCCCGTCGGCGAATATCTCCGGCCTTCCCTGGAGGATCTCGACCTGGCGCTGGGAGGCAAGGAGTTCAGCCGGGTGAATTCCGTCGGAAAGGCGGATCTCGTTCGCGGAATCGTGCCGATCCTGTCCCGTACGGATTCCCGTACGGTTGTCGGCGTTGTCGCGGTGGGGTATTTCGTTCCGAACAGTCTGGCGGGCAAGGTGTCCCTTCTTTCCGGAGCCTATGACAAATACCGGCAGTTGAAGCTTCTGAAGTCTCCCATCCGGGGAGGGTACATCCTGACGCTGTTCCTGATCACCCTGGTGATCATTTTTCTTGCCGTCTGGTTCGGCGTCTACCTGGCCAACAGCCTGACCACGCCGATTCGGGAGCTGTCCCAGGCAACGCGGCAGGTTGCCGAAGGCAACCTGGATGTGCGGCTGGAGGGGGAAGGGGAGGACGAAATCGGGATGCTGGTGGCATCCTTCAACAAGATGACCGAAGACCTTCGGAACCACCAGCGTGCCCTCAGCGATGCCAACCAGGGCCTGACCCGCAGCAATCAGGAACTGGATCAGCGGCGCCGCTACATGGAATTCGTGCTGGGTAACGTCACCGCCGGAGTCATCTCCGTCAACCGGGACGGGATTCTCACTACCATCAACCCTTCGGCCGAGCGCCTCCTTTCCATCTCGTCGGAATCGGTGCTGGGAAGGCCCTTCCAGGAGATTCTCCGCCCCGAACAGCAGGAGATCACCAAGGGGCTGCTGCGGGAGCTCGCGGAATCGGGCAAGGACGCAATCAGCAGGCAGGTGGATGTCCGCATGCGGGAGGGGAAACGGACCTTGTCCGTCAATCTTTCGGTGATGCGGGATGAGAATGGAGAATTCATCGGCACCGTGGCGGTGTTCGACGACCTCACCCAGGTCCTCAAGGCACAGCGCATGGCGGCCTGGCGCGAGGTGGCGCGGCGCATCGCCCACGAGATCAAGAACCCCCTCACTCCCATCAAGCTTTCTGCCCAGCGTCTCCGCAGAAAGTATCTGTCCAGCTTCGGCGAAGAAGAAAAGGCGTTCGACGAGTGTACCGGGATGATTATCAAGTCCGTGGACGAATTGAAGATACTGGTGGACGAGTTTTCCAGTTTTGCCCGCATGCCGGCCGCACAACCCACGCCCAACAGCCTGAACGATGTCATCCGGGAGGCCGTTACCCTCTACCAGGAGTCCCATCGGCAGGTCTCCTTCAGCTTCTCCGCCGACGAGACGCTGCCCCTGATCCTGCTGGATCGGGACCAGATCAAGCGGGTGCTCATCAATCTGCTGGACAATGCAGTCGACGCCATCGGCCGGGAGGGCGGGAGCATCGCCATCGAGACCGGCTACAATCCCGAACTTCGGATTGCCACCTTTACGGTTGCCGACACGGGGCACGGCATCTCCGCCGAAGACAAGCCGCGGCTTTTCGAGCCCTATTTTTCCACGAAAAAGGCGGGAACCGGCCTCGGCCTTGCCATCGTCAATACGATAATCACGGACCATCGCGGTTTCATCCGCGTCAGGGACAATGAGCCCAAGGGGACAAAGTTCATCATCGAGCTTCCGGCAAGCGGATCGTATGTGTAGAGTTCCGAAATATTCATTATCGCGGGGAAAAAGGGCGTATGGACGAGAAGATACTGGTAGTGGACGACGAGGACAACATCCGGACCTCCCTTGCGGGGGTTCTGGAGGACGAGGGTTTCCGGCCCCTGTTCGCCAATGACGGCGTCACCGCCCTCGATGTGATCCGGAAAGAGCTTCCGGACCTGGTACTGCTGGATATCTGGATGCCGCGCATGGACGGCATCGAGGCGCTGCAGCGGATGAAGGATCTTCATCCGTCCCTCCTGGTTATCATGATGTCCGGGCACGGCACCATCGAAACCGCGGTCAAATCCACCAAGATGGGGGCATACGATTTCATTGAGAAACCCTTGTCCCTGGAAAAGCTGCTGGTTACCATCCGGAATGCGCTCGGTATGCTGCGCCTGAAGGATGAGAATGAAACCCTGCGCGAGATGGCGTTTCGAGAGCGCGGGATGACCGGTTCCTCTCCGGCCATGGTAAAGCTTCAGGAACAGATACTGCTGGTCGCTCCAACGAATGCCTCGGTTCTCATTACCGGGGAGAACGGCACCGGCAAGGAGCTGGTTGCCCGCTCCATCCATTTTCACAGCCAGCGCAAAGACCGGCCGTTCGTGGAAATCAACTGCGCCGCCATACCCGAAGAGCTTATCGAGAGCGAGCTGTTCGGCCACGAAAAGGGCGCCTTTACCGGCGCGGTAGCCCAGAAAAAGGGGAAGTTCGACCAGGCGGACGGGGGGACCCTGTTCCTGGACGAGATAGGCGACATGTCCCTCAAGATCCAGGCGAAGATCCTGCGGATACTCCAGGAGAGAAAGTTCGAGCGGGTGGGCGGAAACCGGACCATCGAGGTGGATGTGCGCATCATTGCCGCGACCAACAAGGTTCTGGAAGACGAGATCCGGGCCGGGTCGTTCCGGGAAGACCTCTTCTACCGGCTCAACGTGGTGCCGTTTACCGTGCCCCCCCTGCGGGAGCGGCGAGAGGACATCCCGATCCTGGTCGAGCACTTCCTGGAACTCTACAGCCTGCGGGAGGGGAATGAGCGGAAGACCATAACTCCCGAAGCGATGGAAGCGTTGAAGGGAGGAACGTGGCCGGGAAACGTGCGCGAATTGAAGAATGTGGTGGAACGTCTCGTCATCATGACCCCGGGCGCCACCATAACCGCGGCCCATATTCCCGATTCCGTCGGATCGGGCGCGGCGGCGCGTGATGCTGAAGCCGGACGGCTGGAGGGTCTGCTGGAGCGCGACACCCTGCGGGAGGCACGCGACGAGTTCGAAAAGGAATTCATCCTGCGGAAGCTGGAGGAGTTCAACTGGAACATCAGTAAGACCGCCGAGGCAATCGAACTGGAGCGGAGCAATCTCCATCGAAAGATTAAATCCTACGGAATTGATGTGAAAAAGTAACGGTTGACGCGTCATGGTACGGGCCGGCACGGGCGTCGGTTATTGCAGCTTTTCGAAAGGATCCCGGCGGAGGCGCCGGGATCCTTCTTTTTTCTTTGGCGGGATCGTAGTCAGGAGGGATTGCGGAAGGTGTGTTGGGTTATTGTTCGTATCCGATCAGCGCGTTATTTCTTTTGTGGGACGCTGTCGGTTCCGCCGGTACCGGTGGACGTCGGGGGCTTCGCCGGCGGTTGGCCCGGCGTGTCCCCCGGCGGTGTCGCCTCGCCGGACGGGTTCGGATTCGGTTCAACCTTTATCACGTTTTCACCGTCCAATACCACCCTGTCTCCTGCCTGCAATGCGCCGGCGTCTTTTCGGGAAATGATGATGATCTTTTTGTCGTCGGCAAGGGACCTCAACGTGACGGTATCGCTTTCAACCTTGGTTACCACGGCCTGCTGCTCCATGCTGAGCCTGTGCAGCTCCGCGGGTGAGGGTGTTTCCGACGACAGTGCCGTGGATACGGGAATTCCGAGACCTATCACGAATGCGAATGGTCCGATGAACGAAGATACTTTCATAAGCAACCTCCATGTGTGTAGTGCCTTCCTTCCGCATGTGCCGCGTCTCCTTTGCGCGTAGAAAGAAACCTTTTCCGGTGGTGGCGGGGAATCCTCCTGGAAGGAAAAGGTTTCTATCCGGGAAACCGGTCAGCGAAACAAATCGTGACGCATGCGCCCGGAGCGGCCGTATTTCGGATGTCTATTACATGACAGTTCGTGATTCCTGACAAGCCGCCAAACGGTTATTTTTTTTGGGGATACAGGGGTTAGGCCGTTTCGGGTAGGGAATGCGCATCGTTGGAGGTACACTTTATGGGTGAATATTTCATCCGCCTTTTGGGTGAGTACCTTTTGGATGGTACTGTACTGCGTTCGCGTGTCCGACTAGGGCGGGTCCGACGCCATGAACTTCAAAGCCATGGGCACGAGCTGCGACCGCCGTGCGACGTTTGCCTTGCGGAAGATTCTGCCGATGTGGGATTTGACCGTCTGTTCGCTGATGCAGAGTCTGCCGGCAATCTCCCTGTTCATGAGCCCCTGGGCGATGAGGAGGATGATCTCGCGCTCCTTTCTGCTGAAACATTCCTCCATGTTTGACGTCCTGGCGGAATCCGCATGATGAATCAGGGCCTTCACCTTGCGGTTGTCTAGCCAGACCTGGCCTTCACCTATCGCCTGGAGCGCCTTTTTCAGCACCTTCACATCCGATGTGGCCGACAGTACGCCGTCGATTTTATGGCACAGGAGCAGAGAGGTTATTTCTTCTTCGGCAAGACCGAAATCTATGAGTACAACCTTGCCCTCCCGTGCGGTAGGCGGAATGCCTCTTCGAAGGGAGTACGTATCAGCGAGGACGAAATCGGGTACGAAGTCCGTCTTTTCCAGGCCGCACTCCGTGGAAAAGACCCGGTATCCTTCCGGCTCTTTGAGCAGGAGTTCGTGCAGCGCCGCGCCGAGGAGGCTGCTGCTCAGATGTATCAAGATGTTCATGGCAATCCTTTCCGCTCTGGTGCGTTGCGTTGCGTATGGTAGCAGATAGTGTATTAAAAGTACATAATGTCAGGTCGGGTCCGGATTTTTTCCATTACATCGTCCATTCTGAACATACTGAATTCCTTGACGATGGAAAATTTGACGTATATTCTGCCACGGCTCGAATCCCTTCGGGAGCCGGGTGAACTTCGCACAAGGAGAAATGTGTGGCTGACAAGAGGTTTGTTTTACGCAGGAACAAGGCGATTGCCGGCGGGTTGATGGTGGCTGCCGGTATACTGTTCGTCATCGCGCGGATTCAGAACGGCAGCGGCGCCTGGGAATGGGTTGCCGCCTTTTCCGAGGCGGCGATGATAGGCGCGCTCGCGGACTGGTTCGCGGTGGTGGCGCTTTTCCGTCATCCTCTGGGGGTGCCCATACCGCATACTGCGATTATCCCCGGAAAGAAAGAGGCCATTGCCGACAGTCTGGCCGAGTTTATCCGGGATAAGTTTCTGGCAACGGAATCATTGGTGGCAAAGCTGAAAGGCATGAATCCCGCGGAGCGCCTTTCCGCCTATCTTTCAGTAGAGAGCAATGCCGAGGCGGTTGCGCGGGGAGTATCCCGTGTCCTTGCCGAATCATTGGATTTCGTGGACGATGATCGGGTGCGCAAAATCCTGCGAACCGCCCTGTACGACAGGATCGTAAAGATGGATCTTTCGTCGTGCACCGCGCTGCTGCTGGAGTTCCTGCGCAAGGATAATCGTCATCAGGCGGTATTGAATGAAGCGCTGAAACGACTCGCACTGTGGAGTTCGCTGCCCGAATCCCGGAGCAGAATTGCCGCTGCGCTTGGAAAGTGGTGTGAAAAGGAGTACCCGCTTCTCATGAAATTCATCCCGAACCGTGAGCAGTTCCTAGCCGGCGTCGGCGACAAGATTGCCGGAAGGATCAACGAGTTCATACAGGACGTGAACGCCGACCCCGAACATGAACTGCGGCGTGTGTTTAATGATGCAATCGACGAGTACATCGCCAGGCTGAAGGATGACCCGCTTCTGCGTGCCAGGGTCGACGAGATAAAGCATGAGCTCCTCTCCAATCAGCGGTTGTCCGACTACCTGCACGGTCTCTGGAGCGAGTTGAAAGCCTGGCTGCGCGACGACCTGGACCGGCATCCCTCCAGAGTCCGGACCAGGATATCCGAATGTGCGCTGGGGCTAGGGGCTTCCCTGGCAAAGAGCAGCGACCTGAAAGACTCCATAAACGAACACCTGGAAACGATGGTCAGGAGGTATGCGGACGGCCTGCGTCTGGGTTTCGCGAAGCATATTTCCGGAACGATAAAACAGTGGGAAGACAAGGATTTCGTGAGCGAGATTGAGTTGAGTATCGGTTCCGACCTGCAGTTCATCCGTATGAACGGAACGCTGGTCGGCGGCCTCATCGGCCTGCTTATCCATGCGGCAACAGTGATGTTCCTGTAACGTCACCGTACCTCCTTTGAACCGAAAAACAGCATTTGAAGTTGTCCGAAGAGAACGGTTTTCATGAAAGAAACGCATACACCCCTCATCATTCCCCGCTCCGACCATCCCATCTCGCGGGCCATGCTCAGTCCCAACGCCCTCAAGATCCTCTACCGGCTCAGGGACAACGGCCACACCGCCTGGCTTGTAGGCGGATGCGTCCGGGACCTGCTTCTGGGCCGTGAACCTAAGGATTTTGACGTGGCCACCGATGCCGTTCCCGGACGGATTAAAAAACTGTTCCGCAACTGCCGTCTTGTGGGACGTCGGTTCCGGCTGGCCCATCTCCATTTCAGGGATGAAATCATCGAAGTATCCACCTTTCGCGCCCATACCTTGAAAGAGAACGAAGAGGGGGAGCGCGAAGCCGGCGCTGAAGCGGACGATGGCGCCGGGACTTCCCGTCATCCCCGGCGCCTGGTGAGTGAAGAGGGCGTGGTGCTGCGCGACAATGTCTTCGGAACACCCGCGGAAGATGCGTTGCGACGGGATTTTACCGTCAATGCCCTTGCCTACAATATCGCGGACTTCTCCATCATCGATTACGTGGGAGGGATGGAAGACCTGCGAAGCGGGGTGATTCGGACGATCGGCGACGCCGGGGCACGCTTTACCGAAGACCCGGTGCGCATGCTGCGGGCGGTGCGTTTTGCCGCTCTTCTCGGGTTCGACATCGAGGAGGCCACCTGGCGGGCATTGGTGGAAAATGCCCCCGCAATAACCCTGTCCACCGCGCCCCGGCTCTACGAAGAGGCGCTCAAGCTTTTCCTCTCCGGTGAAGGTGAGCGGACTTATCAGCTCATGCGCCGGGGAGGACTGTTTGCGCCGCTTTTCCCCGGGCTTGATGTCTGGCTTGAGCAGGAGACGGAAGGCTTCCCCCATGCGAGGCTCGGCCGGGATCTGGAATGGATAGACCGCAGGGTTTCCGGTGGAGAAAAGGTGTCTCCCCCCCTGCTCCTTTCACTCATGTTCGGCGAGTACCTGGAAGAGGCGGCTGCGCGACTGCGCGGCCAGGGGATTCCTCCCCAGGAGGCGATGAACGGCGCGGTGGCCGGATTTCTCGGCGCACAGGCCCCGCTTGTTGCGATTCCCCATCGCGTCGGGGTGGCGGTTCGGGATATCCTTGCGATGCAAAACCGTCTGCGGAGGATTCCGGGAAAGCGCCCTGAAAGGGTGCTGGGCCGGAGCTGTTTTCCTGAGGCCCTTGCCTACCTCCGCTGCAGATGCGGGATTACGGGTGAGGATGGCGGGATCCTTGCCTGGTGGGAGCGTTTTGTACGGGAAAACGTCATCCCTCCGACGGAGAAACAGGGTAAAGACCCGAAAGCGGGACGTCCTCGCCGACGGCGCCGGGGAAAGAAGAAAAATCCGACTTCAGATTAGAGACTTTTTTCTTGAAAGCAGGGCGGATTGTGGTATTTTATAAAACTTTTCAACCCACGCGGCGAGGCGACTCGCCGTTATTTTTTTGAAAGAAGGTTTCCATGGGTTTCAATTGCGGTATCGTCGGCCTCCCCAATGTGGGGAAATCGACTATTTTCAATGCGCTGACCTCGGCCGGGGCCGAGTCGGCCAATTATCCATTCTGCACCATCGACCCCAATGTGGGGATCGTCCATGTGCCGGACCAGCGGATGCAGAAGCTGTCGGAGTTCGTCAAACCCGAGCGCATCCTTCCCACCACCATCGAAATCCTCGATATCGCCGGACTCGTCAAGGGCGCCAGCCGGGGAGAGGGTCTGGGAAACCAGTTTCTGGGCCATATCCGCAGCGTTGACGCCATTATTCATGTGGTCCGCTGTTTTGATGACGAGAATATCGTTCATGTAAACGGCAGTATTGATCCGATCCGGGATATCGAGATCATCCAGACCGAGCTGGCCCTCGCCGACCTGGATACGGTGGAAAAGAGGCTCCTGAGGGTCGAGAAGCAGGCAAAGAGCGGGGACGGCAAGCTGAAGATTGAGGCCGACTTCTATCTTCGTCTGAAGCAGGCGCTGGAGCAGGGGAAGGGTGGCCGTGGAGTCGCGGAGACCGACGATGAGCGACTGCTGCTGCGGGATTTGCACCTCCTCACCGACAAACCGGTCCTGTACGTGGCGAATGTGGCCGAGGACGACCTTTCGGGCAGCCATCCCTTCGTGGAAAAGGTCCGTGAGCTTGCCGAGCGGGAAGGGGCGCGGGTCGTGGTGATTTGCGGCAGGATCGAGGCGGAGATAGCCGAACTGGAGGACGAGGAGAAGGGGACGTTTCTCGCCGGGATGGGACTGACCGAGTCGGGACTGGATCGGTTAATTCGGAGCGGCTACGAGATGCTGGGTCTCATCACCTATTTTACCGCGGGCAAGAAAGAGGTGCGCGCGTGGACGGTTCCGGCCGGGACCAGGGCGCCCCAGGCCGCGGCAGTGATTCACTCGGATTTCGAAAAGGGGTTCATCCGCGCCGAGGTGATTGCCTATGACGATTATATCGTTGCGCAGGGTGAGGCGGGCGCCAAGGAAAAGGGGTTGATGCGGCTCGAAGGGAAGGAATACGTGACACGGGACGGGGATGTGATGCATTTCCGGTTCAATGTATAGAAGGACGAAACACCCTGGAAGGGGAATAATCAGAAAAGGAGAAACAATGAAGTACCTGCGGAGAAAATGTATCGATTGCGGCAGCGAGGCGGTAGAGACGTTGATTGACGAGATCAAGCCGAATTTCAGGATGGAAGTGGTGAAATATGCTTGCGGTGCCGAGTTCAAGGGATCCTTTTCCACCAGAAGCAATATGGGAAAGGCGGAGCACTCAGGTTGCATGAACTAATAATGCTGGACCGGCGATGGGTTCAATGCCGCAGCCGGCGTTGCAAACGAAAAAAGGCGACACGCATGTGCCGCCTTTTTTCGTTTGCAGGGACATTGTTCAGGATCGGATTCCGGTCTATCCGCCCCACGGCATCCCGGCATACTCCTGAAAAGCCGTGTCGTGATACTTTTTGAAAAGCTCTTCATGGCCGCGCTCCCAGTTTGCCAGCATGGTAAGCACCTTTTTCGCCTCACCTTCGGCTTTGGCCGCCGCATTCTCATAGAACTCGGCAAAGTCGTGCTCAATCAGGTATGCCATGCGCAGAACCGGAAGGTCAGGCACCATTGATTCAAGGGTTGCGCTGTCCAGTGACTCGGATACCGCACGCTCGGAGAAAAAGCCTTCCTTCTGCAGTGCCTCTCCCAGGGCTATATCGGCCGCTTCGCCTTTCTTTACCTGGGCAATCTGCCCCTGTATGAAATCGATATGCTTCTGCTCTTCCGCTGCAAGGTTCTTGAATGCGCCTTTGGCGGCCGCATGGCTCAGACGTTCTGCGTTCTGTTCGAAGAAGCGCTTTCCTTCGAATTCCCGTTGCAGGGCATACTCGTAAATCTTCAGAATGTCCATGGTTCTCCTCCTTTTTAATGAATGGCGTGGCCTAACTATATCCTGTTTCAGAGAAATGTCAATTTGGAGTTGCTTTGTTTCCGCCGATTCATACGGTGGTGATCCCGTGACGGAGCGGCTTCACCCTATCCCCACTCTTGTTCGACACGGCCCCGCATGGTATTATTCGCGGAATTATCCAGATGAGGAGAAACGATATGAAACAGGCTCGCGACAATGGTGTTATGACGCCGATCATCCGGATTGTGGCGCTGTACGCTCTCTTCAGCGGGCTCTGGATCTACTTTTCCGATACGATTATGGGAAAAATCATCAAAGATCCGGAGGTTATGACCCGACTATCCATGTACAAGGGGTTCGGCTTCATCCTGGTAACCTCGTTCCTCCTTTTCGTCCTCATATTTCGGCATTCCCGCCGCATGGCGGAAGCCAACCGACGGCTCCGGGAGAGTGAGAGCCTTCTCAGGTTTACCGCGTATTCAATTGAGAACATCACGGACGCGGTTTACTGGGTGAATGACGGCGGCCGCTTCATGGACTGCAACGCGGCAGCCTGCAGGATGCTGGGGTACACCCGAGAGGAACTGCTTTCCATGTCGGTTACGGATGTGGACCCGGCGTATGCGGAAGAGGACGTGGATTCTCATCTGGCAGAACTGAGGGAAAAGGGGAGCAAGGAGTATAAAAGGTTTCATACCGCCAGGGATGGGAGGGCGATTCCGGTCGAGATAACAACCAGTTATTTCGTCTACAACGAAAGGGAGCATTACTGTTCCATCGTCCGGGATATCTCCGATCGTGTGGCGGCTGAAAAGGAGGCGGCTTTTTTCAGGGCGCTCATCGAGAAAACCAGAGAGCCGGTCTACGTCCTCGATCTCGAGGACGGTACGATGTTCTATGCCAATCCTGCATCCTGCGTCCACTACGGAATTAACCTCGAAACGCTGCAAGGCATGCGTGTCCCCGACTGGGATCCCTGCTTCGACATGGATGGGCTCCCCGGAATCAGGGATCAGTTGAGGCAGGGGAAATTGCTGCGCTTCGAAACAATGCATCGGGTGTCGTCGGGAGAATTGGTTCCGGTGGAGGTGACCTCCAATTACCTGAATCTCGACGGCAGGGAGTTCGCCGGAGGCAATTTTCATGATATCCGGGAGCGCAAGGCCATGGAAGCTGCTCTTCGCGAGAGCGAGAAGAACCTCATTGAGGCTCAGCGCATCGCGAGGGTGGGAAACTGGACGCGGGATCTTTCCGGCAACCTCCTCTACGCTTCGGCCGAGTGCCGGCGTATTTTCGGCAGAGAGGCCGGAGTGAGTCCGGGCACGTTCGTGAGTTTTCTTGAACTGGTGCATCCGGATGATCGGCAACGGATTTGCGCGACCTTTGAAGAGATTGTTCGAACCGGACAGCCGTTTACGGCCGATCTCGGCATTATCCGTCCCGACGGCACGGAAAGGATTGTCCGGGCTCGCGGGGAGATGGTGTTCGGGGAGTCGGGCGCTCCGGAGAAGATCATCGGCACGGTCCAGGACATAACGGAACAACGGAAGGCGGAGGCTGACCGTATCGAGTTGGAAAGGCAGATGCTGAACATACAGAAGCTGGAGAGTCTCGGTGTGCTGGCAGGCGGGATTGCCCACGATTTCAACAATCTCCTGACAGGGATTCTGGGAAACCTTTCCATGATGCGCATGGACCTTCCCTCCGACCACCCGTTGCACGACAGGATCGTCCGGTGTGAGAAGGCCGTGCATCAGGCAACGGGCCTGACATGCCAGTTGCTCACCTTCTCGCGGGGAGGCGATCCGGTAAAGAAGGTCATGGGCGTGGGCCGGGTTATCCGGGATTCAGTGTCTTTATCGCTGCACGGTTCAAACGTTGCCGTGGAGATGAAGATCAGCGATGACCTCTGGCCCATTGACGCAGACGAGGGGCAGATCGGCCAGGTATTCAACAATCTGCTGATAAACGCCGGCCAGGCAATGCCCCGGGGTGGGATGGTGAGGGTCGAGGCATCAAACCAACACCTGTCCGGAAACCGGATACCGTCTCTGCATCCGGGAAGATACGTTCTCGTGTCTATTATTGATCAGGGGACGGGTATTCCGCCCGAGAACCTGGATCGGATCTTCGACCCCTATTTCACAACCAAAAAAACCGGGACAGGTCTCGGCCTTACCGCGCTCTATTCCATTGTCAGGAAGCATGGCGGACAGGTACTCGTTTCATCGCGGGTCGGTGTCGGTTCCGTGTTCCGGGTCTATCTCCCCGCATGTGCGGAATTTCCGGCGGCCGAGAAAGGCGCGGAGTGTGCCGGGGCTTCCCCTTTCCCAACCGGAGAAGGCTTCGTAATGGTAATGGATGATGAGGAAATCATCCGTGATATGGCAAAGGAGATGGTGTCGCTGCTGGGGTATCGGGTTGTGACCTGCGCCTGCGGTGAAGAGGTGATTGAACTCTACAGGGACGCGCTGAAGAGAGGGGAAAAGCCGGATACGGTCATTATGGACCTCACCGTTCCGGGGAGGATGGGGGGGCTGGAAGCTTCGGCCGTTATCCGGGCGCTTGACCCGTCAGCCGTGCTCATCGTTTCAAGCGGATACTCCAATGATCCGGTACTGTCGGATTTCCGGAAATACGGTTTTTCCGATTCCCTGGCAAAACCTTTCCGGGTGGAAGACCTCGGGGCAGCGCTGCGGCGAGCGCCGGATACGCGGCGCCGTTCCCTGTGAAAGGCATGCAGGGCTTGTCAAGAGTGAAAAAGGAATTACACTAATGGCAGTCAATGAAATACATCAGAGGCTACCCCATGCTTCCTCCGTCAAAAGTCCTTCTGCTGATCATCACTGCTCTCGGATCGCTCCTGATACTGCTGCTGATAACCGCCCGGTTGATCCTGCTGCCGAGCTTCGTGGAGCTGGAGGAAAAAGAGGCTCGCGCGAATGTGGAGCGGGTGGTGAATGCCCTTGCCGAGGAATCTTCGTCCCTAACCGCACTGGCGGTCGATTACGCGGGGTGGGACGACACGTACCGGTTCGTGGTGGACGGAAACAGGGAATATATCCGGAAAAATCTGGAAGACCCGTTCTTCCTCAAGTTTCGTCTGAACCTGGTACTCTTTGTAACCAATCAGGGAAAGTGGACGTATTTCCGCTGCTACGATCTGGAGAAAAAGCGTTCCTCTCCTCTTCCCGAAAGCCTGCGCTCGATCCTTGCCCCGAGAAATCTTCTTCTCACCCATGCCGACGTCGACAGCAGGCATGAAAGCATCCTGGCTCTCCCGGAGGGCCTGCTCCTCCTCTCAAGCCTGCCGATCCTGACCAGCGAGTTTCACGGCCCGATCCGCGGGACCCTTGTGCTGGGACGCTTTCTGAACCCCGCGGCGGTGCAGAGGATAGCCGGCATCACCAAGCTTCCCGTGCGTCTCTATTCCGCCGGCGATATCCGCCTCCCCGTCAGCCTTTCCTCTTTTCCCGATACCGGTCAACCCCTGCTGCGTCCCGGCGCGGGCGGAGCGCTTTCCGGATACTCCCTCAGGTCCGACATCTTCGGAAAGCCCGCTGCAGTCATTCAGGTGGATACACCGAGAACCACCTACCGGCAGGGGACCCGGACTATCTTTTACTTCATCGCCTGGTTCACGGGTTTCTGTATCCTTTTTGCGTGGGTGAGCAGCTCTTTCGCCCGAAAGCATATCACCGTCCGCCGCACGGGTGAGGAAAGCAAGAGCCGCTACCAGGCCATTGTTGAGGCTTTTGACGGGATGCTCTCCATCTGCTCCCGTGATCATCGAATCCAGTTCCTGAACCGGAAGTTCATTGACCTGGTGGGCCGTGATGCAACGGGTGAGACCTGCCGCGAGGCGTTCAAGGATATTCTCGCCGTCGGCGACACGAATGTCGATGACAGGGTTTTCCAGGGAGAAACGGTGCGGCGCGAGATGCATAATCCCCGGGATGATCGCTGGTACTATGCCGTGCATTCGCCGATCTTCCACAGCGACGGAACCATAGCGAAGTTATCGATGTTCACGGACATAACCGACAACAAGCGCGCCGACCGGGAGAGGGCGGAGCTGGAGGAGCAGCTTCAGCAGTCCCGGAAAATGGAGGCGGTCGGCCTGCTGGCCGGCGGAGTTGCCCATGACTTCAACAATATTCTCTATGCCATTGTCGGATTCGGGACCCTGGTGCAGATGAACATGCAACCGGACCACCCGGATCGTCCCCACATTGATCAGATCCTGGCGGCAACGGAGAGGGCAACCCATCTCATCAACAGCCTGCTGGCCTTCAGCAGAAAGCAGGTGCTCGACCCGAGGCCCGCGGATCTCAACAACATAGTCCAGGGTATCGAGAAGATCCTGAGGCGCGTGATATCCGAGGATGTCGAGCTGCGGCTCACTCTGGCCGACTATGGTCTGAACGTGCGGGTCGATTCGAGCCAGATAGATCAGGTGCTCATCAATCTTGCGGCCAATGCCCGGGACGCCATGCCGGGAGGGGGAATTCTCACCATATCCACCGGCGAATCTTCTCCGCCGTCGGATCTTGTCCCGGACATGGGTTCTTCCCTGTCCGGCCGATATGCCCTGTTGACCGTCTCCGACACCGGTATCGGTATGGAGAGCCGGATAAGGGAGAAAATATTTGATCCGTTCTTTACCACAAAAGAGGTGGGCAAAGGGACGGGGCTCGGTCTTGCAGCGGTATACGGGATTGTCAGCCAGCACAACGGGTATATCAGCGTCGAAAGCGAGCCGGGGATCGGAACGGCTTTCCACATCTGGCTTCCCTTGGTCGATGGCAGCCCCAAGCGGGTGGAGGCAGGCGGGTACGATGTCTCCGCCTATGGGGGCGCCGAAACAGTGCTCGTGGTTGAAGACGACCATGTGCTCCGGCTTCTGAATCGGACCGTGCTCGAGAAAGCCGGGTATCGTGTTGTCGAAGCGGCCAACGGAGAAGACGCGGTGAACCAGTTCAGTCTTCACAGGGATGAGATCATGCTCGTGGTGATGGACCTGGTCATGCCCAAGATGAACGGGAGAAAGGCATATGCCGAGATATGCAAAATTCGTCCGGGTGTAAAGGTGATTTTCATCAGCGGGTATGCAACCGACGTGATTATGGAAAAGGGAATCAGCACGGACGGTTTCCGTTTCATCCAGAAACCCATCAAGCCGCGGGAATATTTGAAGGAGGTCCGTGCGGAGCTGGACGGCCGCTGAAACGGGCGCGCCGCACTGATTTGATGAATGTATTTACTCAGCGCGTTGCCTCTGGGATTTCGCCGCTTCACGTTATGGGTGTCGTTTCCCGTGGACTGTCCCTCCCCGTAGTGATATCCTTTCCCCATGACACAACTGCCGTGAGGTCCCTCCATGATATGCCACCGGTGTGGTTCGATCGTCGATGATAGCCGGCTCACATGTCCCGGTTGCGGTTTGGACCTTCCTGCGCGCTCTTCGGAGGGCGATGCAAAAGTTGAAACGTCTCTTCCGACATCCTCCGGCGACAAGGGGAAATACGCCGGTTTCTGGCGGCGCGCCGCGGCCCTGATGGTCGACAGGGCCTTGCTCGGTTTCGTCAATCTTTCCCTCAGTGTCTTGTCTGCGATTGTATCAGGAGCTGAACCGGATTCGGAAGCCATGGGAGAGATCGTCCTGGCAAGCGCCATTTTCGGTTTTCTCCTGCGATGGCTCTATCATACCCTGATGGAGAGTTCCTCAATGCAGGCAACCCTCGGCAAGGCGGCGCTCGGTATTCTCGTCACCGACGACCAGGGTGGAAGGATATCGACGGCGCGGGCCAACGGGCGCTACTGGGCGAAGATTGTATCGGCGATTCCCCTGGGGTTCGGTTTTCTCATGGCCGGCTTTACGCCCCGCAGGCAGGCGCTCCATGACCTGATTGCCGGGACGCTCGTTGTAAGGAGATAGCTGTTCCCATCGGTAGAACTACGGAGGTAGCCCATGGACAGACGATCCTTTCTCAAGATGCTGGGGCTGTCGTCCCTCTTTACGAATGTGTTGATACGGGAACTCTGTGCAGCGGAAAGGCCGGTGGTGGCCATTGCCGAGGACCGGAATTTCGAAAGGGGTACGCTGGCGGCCGTAAATGCCCTGGGCGGCATGAAGCGTTTTGTCAAACCCGGCGATGTGGTTGTCGTAAAGCCCAATATCGGGTGGGACCGGCGTCCGGAGCAGGCCGCCACCACCCATCCCCAGGTGGTGCGGACGGTCGCGGCGGAAGCCCTTCGCGCCGGTGCGCGGAAAGTCAAGGTGTTCGACCGGACCTGCAACGACCCGAGGCGGTGCTATGCGTCCAGCGGCATCGAGGCCGCCCTGAAAGGCATGAAGGGGGTGGACGTGAAGCACATGGAAGATGAGCGGTTCAGAAAAGTGACGCTCAACGGCCGTACCCTGCGGGAGTGGGAACTCTACGACGAGGCGCTTTCCGCCGACGTCTTCATCAACGTGCCCATCGCCAAGCACCACGGCCTGACGGGTCTGACGCTCGGTTTGAAGAACATCATGGGCGTTATGGGGGGAAACCGGGGATTCATCCACCGCTCCATCGATGAGGCGCTGGCCGATATCAACGCGGTGCTGAAAAGCCGCCTCACGATTATCGACGCCACTCGGATCCTCACCGCGAACGGTCCCCAAGGGGGCAACCCGCGGGATGTCAAGGTGCTCAACAAGGTTATCGCGTCCAGCGATATCGTGGCCGCCGACGCCTATGCAACGACCCTGTTCGGCCTGAAGCCGGAGGATATATCCACCACAGTCGCGGCCTACCGAAGGGGGCTGGGTGAGATGAACCTGAGCAGGATTCGGCTGCTCAAGGCCTGACAGTAATGAAACCGGGAAGACTCAGAGCTGCGCGGATTTCACAACTCCTGTTTCTCCTCCTGTTTCTGGTCCTGTTCATCCAGACGGAATACCGGGGGAGCGACCGGATAGCCCTGGCCGTGAACAGCTTTTTCCGGGTCGATCCGCTGGTGGCGGCAGGATACCTGCTGTCGGAGAAATCCTTTACCCTGCTCCTTTTGCCGGCTCTGGTCCTGGCTGGAGCCACCCTGGTTCTCGGCCGCTTTTTTTGCGGCTGGATCTGTCCCCTGGGAACGATCCTCGATCTGATCACAGGGAGAATCCGGAAGAGAGGGCCGCTCCGTTTTCTCCAGGGAAACTTCAAGTACTGGCTCCTGCTGCCCCTCCTGTTTGCCGCGATGTTCAATGTGAACCTCGTCGGACTTCTCGATCCCATCGCCATCCTGGTCCGGGCGCTGACGTTTTCCCTCTACCCCCTTTTCGGCGATACGGTGCGCCAGGCATGGGTCGGACTCTACCGGGTGATGGGGGAGGGGAGGGACGTCCTCGCCCCCGGCTACGAAATACTGCGCGACCATCTCCTCCCCTTTCGCGAGACCTTCTATCCCCTTGCCTTCCTCTCGTTCCTCCTGTTTCTCCTGATCCTGCTGCTGGAACGGTATGAAAGGCGCGCCTGGTGCCGTCGTCTCTGTCCTCTCGGTGCCCTGCTGGGTCTCCTTGCCCGCCTCTCACCCCTGCGCAGGACCCCGTCCGCTCTGTGCGATGAATGCGGGGACTGCCGCGGTCTTTGCCCCACCTCTTTCGACCGGGATACCCTGCGGGAAGAAGAGTGCGTCCGATGCTTGGAGTGCCGTGTCGGATGCCGTTTCAATCGGGTGGAGTTCGGTTTCGCCGGCATCGGCGGAGGGCCGTACCTTCCTGAACGGCGCGTCATCCTGGGCGGGCTCGTGACCGGTTTTCTCCTGGCGCGTCTCTTCCGTTTCCGCTCTCCCGACGCCCAGGCCCGCCTGCTGAGGCCTCCGGGGGTGCGGGACGAGGGTGAGTTCCTGAAAAAGTGCGTCCGGTGCGGGGAGTGCATGAAGGTGTGCCTGAAAAACGCGCTCTATCCGGCCCTGTTCCAGGCCGGCGCCGAAGGGGTGTATACCCCGCTCCTCATCCCCCGTCTCGGGTACTGCGAATACAACTGTACCCTGTGCGGGCAGGTCTGCCCCACCGGGGCCATTCCCGATCTGCCGGTGGAAGAGAAGAGGCGCGAGGTGATGGGCAAGGCTGCGTTGGATCGCAACCACTGCCTGCCGTTCGCCAAGGGGACAAACTGCATCGTGTGCGAGGAGCACTGCCCGATTCCCGCAAAGGCCATCCGCACCGAAGCGGAGCAGGTTGTGGATGCGTCCGGGAGAACGTTCGAACTGCGCAAACCGTACGTTGTGGACGATCTGTGCACCGGATGCGGAATCTGCGAGCATGTATGCCCGCTGGAAGGAAAGTCGGGAATCGAGGTGTTCGCGGTCAGAGACAGGACTCCCGTCAGGGAGCCGGACGGCACACCGTACCAGTAAGGGAATCTCAAGCCTTTCCCGGTTGTGTGCAGCCATCAGGGACCAATGACCAGGTTTCAGACCTCGACCCGCCGCAACCCGATGCCGAATTGCTCTTCCAGGTCATAGGGGATGCCGTGTACCGCGCCGACGCCGTTGGCAATGCAGAGTTTGCGCGCCCTCACGTCTTCCCGCCACCGGGCCTTTGCCGCGTCGGCGCGGCGGTTGGCGACGATCCGCATGCGTTCCACTTCACGCTGTTCCTCTCCCAAGTCATTCGACAGGCTCTGAAAATCGGCCAGTATTCTGCCTTTCACATCATTGTTTATGCTCCCGTTCTGTACCTTGATGTCGAACATCAGTGCCACCGCCCTCTCCGACCAGAGGCCGTAGTCGGCGCACAACTGGCGCGCTGCTTTGTACAGGGTGTTGGCGGCAATCATCTCGATCCGCTGGAATTCATCGCTCCTTCCCAGCGATTTGAACATGCCCCGCCACGGCTCGTACAGGAAATGCCTGGTGGGGTGCTGGATGGAACGGGCAAAGGCCATCAGCTCCGACTTTTCGCTGTTCAGTTTCGTAAGGAGCAGATCGAAGCGATCCTGGAATATGGACCGCGATCGCTCCGGGTATTCGGTGAACATCCTCTTCAGCAGTGGTTGCAGCGAGCCCTGGCCGAAATTCCATTGCAACACGCCGAAGCTTATTCCCTGGGCGTCGAAGTCTCCGGAGACCCCGGCAAAACAGTCGGGAATTCCGGTCCCTGTCTCGAATGAGCCGGTGAGCGCAAGGCAACGATAGTCGAGGGTCTGAAAATCGATGGAAGGGCGCGGCGCCTCGCTGCCCAGAAGTCTTGCCCAAGTGATGGGACCGACGATTCCATCCACCTCCAGCCCTTCCCGCTGCTGAAAGAGTTTGACCGCGCCATCCGTACCGCCGCCGAAATCGCCGTCCAGCGGGCCGTGGTAGATGCCGAGCGCCTGAAGCTTCTGCTGGATTTTACGGACCTCTTCGCCCTTTGAGCCGAGTCTGTACAGTGCCATGCCTGATCTCCTGTTCGTGAATGTAGAGTCGTTTCCCGTACGCCATGAAAAAATCCTCAATCCGTGATGCCTTCGCCTTCGCGGAACGCCTCGGTTTCCTGCATTGGCGCGGGTCGAACCGGCCCGACGAAGTTCACCCGGCGTACCCGGCGTGAACCGGCATCGGCGACGTTCAAACCCGGTATTCCTCCCCCCTCGGCATTCAGACATAACGGATTCAGGAGAATATGGTCGGATTCATTGAAACCTATCAAGATCCACCCATTCCTGCTTGATGACCGTCCACCAGTCGACGGCCAGCCCGCTTATCACGTAGTCATACGGCAACCAGCCGTATCCGTTCTCGCCCCACTCCCTTCCCCAGGAGTTCCTGATCCTGATGGCGCCGCGGGTCGGAAGGCTTCCGGGATCGCTGTTCCGGATGACGACGCTGTCGTCATACCCTACGGCGGCCACGGCGTGTCCTCCGACGACACGGTCGTTCCCGGACGGTAAAGGAATCTCCCCCCGGTTCCGCTCCGCCTCTCCCATGGAGTCATAGACCGTGAAACCGAACATAACGGGATAGCCGGCCGCCAGCGTGCACTTGATGTTCATCAGCACCTGATCGTTTTTCGTCCCGGCCGGGTCGAGCCGGTAGTAGCTGGCGGTCTGGTAGCTCTGGCCGAACGCATAACAGAATGCCGAAGGCTCCTCGTCGAAGTTTTCCGGAACATACGGCATGTATTTTTCCGGTGGTATGCCGAACAGGACAAGAGCCTGCATGGTAGCTCGGATATAGGAGCCCGAGTCTCCACGCCAGTTCAGGAGATTGCGTGTGACCTTGTAGAGAAAGAGCCGCGAAACATCGATGTGCCTCTTCTGGGTCCTGATCTCGAAATACTCGACCAGGGCAGCGCCGGCGTGAGCCGTGCAGGAGCCGATGGCGCCCTGATCTTCGACGGGCGGGCACCAGTGCGTCAAATCCACCGACGGTGGGAGGGCCTGCTTCGCCCTGGCGATGGGAGGGGCGAGCATCTCCCTGACACTTTTCCGTTCGCCGAGTTCCAGGCGCCTCTTGGACAGTGTGTCCTTCTGAACCGTGTAGTCCCGAATGTCGGGCAGGTCCCGAACCCAGCCGAACCTGTTTCTCCCGACCAGTTGCTTGACAAAGGCGGCTCTCGAATGACGATCAATATCCCGAACCATGATCTCCGGGGTGCCTTTCCGGATCAGGGTAGGCTTCTCGGCGCCGAGGAAAGAACGGGGAACGTCCCGCGACATGGTATCCATTTCACCAACAGTGAATCCGGCCTTGAACTGTTCGAAGTATTTCTGAAGGGTGATGAGGTCGGTGGTGAGCATGACGTCGAAATCCGTGCCGAACATGAGGCGTTCCTTCAGCGCCGGGTTTTCAGCAAGCGTCTCTTTGACCGCCGACAGGTCGGCGTCATCGGTATAGCAGGCCAGATCGGTGAAGACATTGTTCCCTGACCTTTTCATGAGTTCCACGATCGTCGAGGCCCAGCCATCCCCGTTTTTACCGAAATGGGCGAAATCTATCCTCAGTTCGGGATACCGGTCAAGGATCACCTTCCACTTTTCCGGATCGCCGAATTCACCGTATTTCCAGCCCGGGCCGGGCGGAAAACCGGTCATGCTGCAATGGACCGTTATGGGAATGTCGTTGTCACGACACCATTGAAAGAGACCCGGACAGTTCGTTTCAATGTCCGCCGGCGTATAGCCCAGCCGCGGATACAGCTTGATGCCGAAGAATGGTCCGTTTCTTCCGACCAGGGGCGCCTCTTTCGGGCTGAAATGCCGTCCTTTCGTAATTACATCCATGATCCCGATGCGCCGGGGGTCAACCGCGAAAAAAGGAAACACGGTGTCGGGATGCGCCTTACGCAGATTCATCAATTCCCAGACTTGCTTTTCGAATCCCCGTGATACTTCGACACCGTCGGTAATTCCCGCCTTGAGGCTCCGATCCGGCGGAGCGGAGATGTCACGGTAGATGTCATCCAGCTTCTTTTCCACATCAACGAGAGCGAATGGGGTCGAAAGCGCCCTGGCTGCGCTCACCCTGCCCTGCATGGTTTCGTTGTAACGCTTGATCACCGCGGCCCTGAGCTCGTCGTACAACTCGTCGAAGGCCTTTTGCGGGTCTTTTACAGTGGGACCTCCCCGTTTTGGAGGGACCGCGCCCAAAGGCATGGAGCAGGGATCCGCGGCCATGTAATGGATGTCCATCATCAGGGGGTAGACGATGATCTCCTCGTCGGATTGAAAACACTCCCTGTAGGCGGACGTGAGGAGGCGATAATTGTCCTCATACGACCCGAAGGATGCATGGGAGAGTTGAGATATCTGCTTCACAAGGTCGCCGAGCCATGAGCGGATTTCTTTCAGACCGACCCCTCGTGCGGCTCTGAGAGCTTCCTCCTTGTGGGGGTAGTTACCCCAGAGCCTGTCCCAGAGAATTTCCGCTATTTCGTCGGTAAGATAAAAGACGTTGAATAAATGACAATGGGCATCGACGCGGGTGATTTCTCGCGACATGATCAACCTCCTTTGAGTGTGGTTGCTGTTTCCTGCATAACCATCTTTTGCCGTTTGTCTATAAGCCCGTGCATCAGCTTTGGTCTATCCGTCATAATGCCGTCAACATCCCTGTCCGGAATCATAAAAATCTCATCTTGTCTTTGCGCGCCTGCCGGCCTTTCCTGCCGACCTATCACCTCGCCTGGCACTGACTCCACGGCTCGCGGATGAAGAACAGCGCATCTCTTCCCTTGACCTCCATCCCTCCGCGGTCCCATGTCCCCCAGCGGGTCACATACTTCTTTCCGTTGTCGCGTTTCTCAATTGCCACGTTGAAGTTGTTGCGGAGTTCGCGGTAGCACCCCTCCAGGTTCGTGAAAGTGAGGTCGAGAGCAGGAATATCGAAGGTGTCCGTCCCCTTGTTCACAACGAAAAATCCCTCGTTTCCCCGTTCCATCACCAGGACGGTCGGGCTGTCCACCGCTGCAAGGACGTTTTCCCTGACATTTCCGCCCATATCCCCCCGTTGGCGCATGATCCGGCGAAACGTGACCCCATACCTGATGAAGGCGTTGTCGAAGTTGTCCCAGTTGAAGATAAGCGGGGCGCCTCCTTCGCGGGCAAGGACGTAGGCGGTTGCAAGATAGGCGTCGGTTGCGTTGTCGTACGGATCGATTGCATGCTCGGGATTGAGTTGGCGGATGGTATCGTGGTTTCTGCCGAAGGTGACGCTGCGCGGGTCGTCGACCGCCTGGGGGATCCTGAGAGTGCGGAGGTCTCCCCCGAAGCTGAAGGCCCTTTTCATGCTCCGGTACAGGACAAAATCGGTGACCGCGGCGATGTGGTTGTAGTCTTCCGCCCTTGTATCCCCATCCTCAATCACTTCGAGATAGTTCCAGCATTGTCCCTTGCACTCGCTGTCTATATAGTCGATATACAGTTTGACGACATCAGGCGGCATGTGCTTTGCCGCGTCGAAGCGGAAGCCGTCGATGCCGAGATCGAGGAGTTTCCTGATATGGGCCTTCTGGATATCCGTGACGGCCGTTTTCGTGTGGTCGAGGTCGGGGAGATTGCCGAGCCGGCAGTCCATCTCAGTGGTCCGGTTGCCGTCCCCGTAGTCGATCCCGCATCCGGCATGGAAGTTCCCGCCGGCGATGCCGGGAAAATCGAGGTCCCGGAATTCCGGCATGTCGGCCATGTGGTTGAACACCACGTCCGCGATGACTTTGATCCCGCAGCCGTGCGCCCTTTCCGTCAGTTTCCTCAGATCCCGCTCTGATCCCTTGCCCTCGATGACCCCGTAATCCACGGGTTGGTACCGTGCCCACCACTGTTCGCTGGGATTTGATTTTTGCGCCGGAGCGATCTGGACATGGGAGAAACCCTGGGTGGACAGGTCGCAGACGAAGCGCTCCACGTCCGGGTAGTGCTGATCGAAGGCGTGAAATATGGCGACGGGCTGTTCGGTTGCGGCCGCATGGTAGCTGAGACTGATTATGAATATAACGATGAAAATGATGAATATTCGTTGCCTGAACATGACATATCCTCCATCTCGACAGGGCGGTATTCACGGCCTTCTTCCAAGAGCATTGAACCCGGATTCGGCAGTTGAAGTCATCCTTCGTTCACTTCGGACGACTCCAACTGCCTTTTTCAGGATGAATAAATCACAAACCACGCTGTCCCCCTTTTTTCGTGGGTCGCTCCGTGCCTGACTGAAACCTCTTCAGCAACTCATTCCAGGCCGTGTCGCGGGAAAAATCGAGCTTGGTGTAAAGAGGAGAGATTCCCCTCCACGGAAAATAGATTGAAACCCCATGGGAATGGGCCATCTTCTGGCCCTTGTGACCTGACTTTGTTACGAAGCCGTGGGTTACGGCCTGTATAACGTCGGCGCACGCGTTGGCTATGGGAGCTTTCGGTGTCTCATTCAGGATGAGTTCGGCCAGGTCGGCAAGATCGACGTAGTCGGATACCTCATAGGACTGAACCCGGCTTCGCGCCGTCAGAAGAGCGTTCCGCACCGAATCGTCCTTCAGGTTTTCGAGCAGGGTCTCGGCCATCCTGTCGCAGGCGGTACCTACACTGTCCGCCCGGGAAAGGTCGAGTGCCGACTGGGTAACTCCGTCGCCTGCGCCATACGAAGCGAGGTATTTCCGCACGATGACCTTTGTCAGTTCACGGGCGGGCATATCAGGGTTTTTCACCAGTTCGGCAACGATTTTGTCATACGGCCATCCATCCCCCGGTTCCGTTTCTTCGGAACCGACGGTGAATGCCACGCTCCCCCGGACCTGATAGGCAACCTCGACCATGTTCATCAGGCATGCATCCATGCCGAGGACGTCAATCTTTCTTTTCAGCTTTTTCCGGACACCGGTGAGGACCTTTTTCATTTCCCGGTTGTCGAGGAAATCCTTTGCCTGGTCATCGAAGGCAATGGCTTTCGCGGTAAGCGCCATCCGGACGGAGGTGTCGAACAGAGCCCGCTTGAAGGTCCTGTTCGAGACCTGGCGGATAGTGCGGGAGGAGACGATCCCCCGGGACTCGCCGGCGGTCTTCCCGATGATACCGGCTTTGCGCGATACATCCATGTTCAGGTCATCCCGGATCATCCGGTAGATGTTCGTGTCGTCCCACCCCGAGCCGTGGTTCCAGAGAACTACCATGCAGCGTTCCGCGGGATAATCGGTTATCCCCCAGGTAATGAAGTCTTCCAGCACCTTCGGATCTCCGGTGTTTGTTTCGCCCAGACTCATTACGGCATCCGCATCAAGGTCGCCTCCCTTGCGCAGGTAGAAGCGCCTGCTTTCCCCGTTGCGCCCCTGCCGGTCGAACTGGGCCACGATGTTGACCTCGTCGGTGGAACCGACCGATTTCATCTCCCCAAGGTCCACAACTCCTGAGCCGTCCAGGTTGTTGTCGCCCGCCAGATATACCATCACGGTCCATTTTTTTATGGCGGATGTGGCGCCCATTTCTTTCTCCTTTTGTCACCGCACGCTTCAGGGCAGTGTCAGACGCTGGTTGAATGTCTTCCTCCCATCGAATTCCATTCGTCAGGGTCCCAGGGACCCGAGCGGGCAGGCGGACCAGAGGAGCCCCCGTATCCTCCCAGCATGGAGGGATCTGACGATGCAGATGCGCCGGCGCTGATCGATTTCGATGACAAACGTCCAGTATCCAATGATGATATCCTCGCCGGTTACATGTTACATGCCGCACAAACTGACAAACGGACCGTCCGTCATGAGGCGTGATGCCCCGTCCGACGGCGCGTTGTCGAGGGCCTTCATCGCGGCGGCGCCGGCAGCCACGGGTTCCAGCACCGTGTAGGATCCGTCCTCATAGTAGAGGCGTACAGCCTGAAATCCGAACACCAGCGGTATGGGAGATTCGTAACTGATCTTGGACGAAACGGACGAGGAACCGGAAACCTTGACATTACCCCCTACGACTTCCTGAATTTCAGGGATCGTCAGTTCAAGTGAATTGCCGTCGGATTTCCTGGCTTCAACCGTGAACTTCGTGCTTTTGATCGTGGCTGTTGTTACGAACAAGTCGTCTGCTTCCAGGAGTTCAGCGACATACCTGCTGAAAGGGTTGACGTCCGCGTCGCCCAGGTACTTGTCCAGTTCGACAATCTCAACGCTGTCCTCGAGTACATTCTGGAATTCAAAGGAAACGCTTTTCGCGTGCTGATACTTTGTGTCCAATCCCAGCTTCGATCCCCCCATGGCCCCGATGATATTGCCGAGGATGGACAGTCCGATGCCGAGGCTCAAATCACCCGTCCTCTGTCCGGAAATGCTCGCTGTCGGGATGTTTTCAAGGAGTTTCGGCAGTGAAACGGAATTCCCCGCCACCAGCAGATTGTGTATCTCTCCCAGGCGGTTGAATTCTTTTCCGTCCTTGGCCAGGAGCTGTAACGGTCTGACATCCGCTTTGGGCAGGCGGATTGCGTTGTATCCGAATTGCTTCAGATAGACGAGAAACGGATCTTTGCACCACATGTCGTACCTCCCTGTAGCATGGTTTCGCTCCCCGGCAAGACAGTGTCCCGGGGAGGAATAGCCGTCGTACCTGCGTGTTCATCGAGAGGCATGGAACGTGCGTGTCTCCTGCCCGTGTGAAGAATTTCGGTTTGCTGTTGTCAGGATGGTGCGGGAAAGCCAAAAAAGGGCGAGGAGGCCCAGTGGTCGAAACGATTCAATCGGTTACGCGCGGCGTCGTCTGTTGCGGCATGCCGATATACGACACGTTTTTCCGCACGAATAGGGGTGGATGAAAATGAATCATGATAAATGTATATACGAGAATTATATCGAGTCAATATAAAATTTTACGGCGCTATGCGGTGATGGAGGATTGGATGTGTTTCCGGGGAGGGTAGGGTGGGCGAAGGATTATTCTTATTGCGGGAAAAAGCGTCCCCTCCGGGTTGCGTGCCACCCGTCGAGAAACCGATGATACCTTTTCACTTTTAATCCTCTATTCGGCAGTCGGAGTCATCCTTCGTTCACTCCGAATGCCCTTCTTCTGCTGCTCCAGGCTCATTTCGCTACAGCCGATGAACTCACCCTGCGGGTTCGGACACCATCGGCCGGTGACGCTCCATTTCGCCGGGAGCAGTAACGAATCAGGCCGAAGTCGTTCTCTTCAGACAACTCCAACTGCCGTTTTCAGGTTTATTGTTAGCCTTCAGGCCGCGGGAAATTCGTTGAGGTAGTGAGGTGCCGGGAATTCGCTTCTTTCAGAATCGGCTGGTTCATTCTTGTCCTTGAACTCATCCATGATCCTCAGGAAGACGTCGAGGTTGTCGAGGAAGAGTTCCAGCAGGGTGGGATCGAAAAACTTGCCTTTCCCTTCCTTCATGATTTCAATGGCTTTTTCGAGAGAGAAGGCCTTCTTGTAGGGACGCTCGGAGATCAAGGCATCGAAGATGTCCGCAATCATGACGATGCGGCCGAAGATGTGGATGTCGGTCCCGGACAGACCGAGGGGATAGCCGCTTCCGTCCCATTTTTCATGGTGCTGGAGGGCGACAATCCGGCCGGCCGTAATGACCGGGAATTCGTCGGCTTCGGAGAGAATGGTGGCGCCGATAGATGTGTGTGTTCTCATAACCTGCAATTCAGGGTCATCCAGTTTTCCGGGCTTGAGGAGGACACGATCCGGGATCCCGATCTTCCCCACATCGTGCAGAGGCGCCGCGTGCCGCAAAATATCGCTGTCTTCCTGCGAGATCCCGGCGAGCAGGGCCAGGGCCTTGGACAACTCACTGATGCGACGGATATGCATGCCGGTTTCCATGTCGCGGAATTCCGCGGCGCGACCCAGTCGGAGTGAGATTTCGAATTCCGCCTTGCGGGAAAAGTCCAGCGCTTTCTGGAGAGCAGCGGTTTTCTTGACTACCTCGGCTTCCAGGATGACATTCATGTCGCGTGTGAGTTCGCCCAGCTTTTTTACGCGGGCATGGTTCAGCACGCGCATTTTCACTTCTTCGGGATTATAGGGTTTTGCCACGAAATCGTTGGCGCCCATGGAAAGGGTTCGCGTAACCTCCGATGCCTCGGCCGTGAGGACGATGACGGGGATGTCACGAAACGCATCGGAACTCTTTATCCGTTCCAGCGTTTCGAAACCGTTCATGACCGGCATTTCCAGATCCAGGAGAACCACGTCCACATCATGTCTTTTTTCAAGGACATCCAAGGCTTCCCGGCCATTGCGGGCTTCCAGGAATTCCACATCTCCCAGGCTGTCCAGCATGTGCCGGATCATCATGAGGTTCATTTCGATATCGTCCACCGCCAGGATGGCAAGAGTATCCTTCATCGCACTGTTACTCCCTGTCGTTTATGGGCGTTACGGGACGGCGCACGTAGTTGTCTTGAAAAGCGCATATTCATCACGCAGTTCCGCAAGAGCGGAGCGGATACCCTTTCCATCGCCATTGGATGCGCAGTTCCCCATTTCAATGGCCACCCCATGCATCCTGTCCGCTCCTATATTTCCGGAAACACCTTTCAATGTGTGCGCGACTGTTGTAACGACATCAAAGTCATCGGCCGAGACGGCCCGTTCCAGTTTCGAAAGGCACTCTTCAACCGACTCCAGGAACATATCGATGAATCGGGGGATCATCTCCTCGTTCCCCCCGATTCGAGCAAGGAGAGCGGAACGGTTGAAAACCTTCACCGGGGAATCGGTATCGTTCTTCACGGAACAAGTCATGTCGGAATGAACTCCTGCAAGCAACCCCAATTTATTCCTGCATTGTATGCCGGTGGATGGCGGCCGGTCGCGACCGCATCCCGACACGGAAAGCTTCGGGCGCTGGAAAGTGTTACGACAGGGTAAAATTTTTGTAAAGTTAATTCAATGGAAAACAGGCTTTCCGCCAATTTTTAGTGCCATGTGACCTCACCTCTACGGGGGCTGGAGCAATAAATGTCATCAGAAAGATAAAAAATTACCAAAAATAAAAAATATTGCTTTCAAAACTATAATATTTATTATAAATAAAATTCTCCATATCTCCCCCAAGGTCACAAGAGTCCTTCCCTCTCTCCTTGGGGCTTTTTTTTGATGACCTTTTCCGTCCACGGAACTCACATAGAAATGGCCCCGTCAGGGGCCTCGGCGCAGGCATCATGGTGGTCGGATTACCGTGCGGAAATAAACAGTTCAAGGGAAATCATGTCGTTCACCAGGTGCATGCCCAACTTCTCGAAAAGCTTTCCCGACCCATAGGCGATGTTCCATTCCGTCCTGTCGATGCTGAAACATGTCTGCGCCTGGATGCCGGCGTTTTCTCCGGGCGCGATGATGGCCTGGATGGTAACCTCCTTTGCCGTCCCTTTGATGGTCAGCATCCCTTTCACGAGGTAATTCGGCGTGCCGGGAGTGGCTCCTTTGTCAAACCCGCACTGGTTGATCTCGAAGGACGCGGTGGGATGGTTTTCCACGTCGAAGAAGTCATCGGACATGAGATGGCGGATTAAAAGGCCGTTCAATGCCTCGTCTGCCAGATCGCTGTCCCTGATGCTCCGCATGTCCATTGTTACAAAGCCGCCGACGACCATTCCGTTCTTGACGACAATTTCTCCGCCCGAGATGTCGATGGCGCCCCAGTGCTTTTTACAGATATTTCTCCCGGTCCATTCCATCCTGCTGTTCCCGCAATCGACGGGGTGGACTCCGTCGGTCAGCGCGGGTTCCTCGTCCATGTCGGGACCCAGCACATCCACCGGATAGCCGGATCCTTCCCATTCCTCTATCCCTCCCGTAAGTTCGAAGACCTCCCTGAAACCGGCGGCGGTGAGCTTTCCCGCGGCGCACGCGGATGCCCTTGAGCGGTTGCTTGAGTCGTATACGACGATGCAGCGCTTCTTGTCTGTTGTGATTTCCCGTATCGCATCGAGAAAGGTCATTTCGTAGACGCAGGCATTCGCCGCGCCCGGAATGTGCCGGGAACCGAAATATTCAGGAGGAAGGACATCGATTATGGTGAAATCCTTTTCCTCGGACATCCACTGGAACAGTTCCTTGCAGGTTATTTGACTATTCATGACGGTTTCCTCGCATGTGTATAATTTCACGTGGATACAAAGGGAGATATCGCTCCAATGTATTGTGCGTAAAGTATAAACGGATTCCCCTCATCAGGCAACGGCGGGGGCGCAAGATATGTAAAATTTAATGTGAATGCGGGTATTGCGGGAGATTGGGGAAGGAGCGGGGCGCCGGAGGAAAGAGGGAAGAGACAGGGCTTTCCCTCCGGCGCGTGGAGGGTTACGCGTGAAGCTTCTTCAGCAGCCAGGCCATATTCTCTCCCAGGGTGCGCATGGTTTTGATCCCTTCCTCGTCGTTCTCCACCTCTCCTATCTGGCGGCCGATGCCCACGTTCCAGTAAAAGGAGCCGGGAATGATCATCTGGCTGATCAGGAAGAAGTGGTTGATGGTGTCGAAGGCATGAATGGCGCCCCCTCGCCGCACTGCCACCACCGCCGCGCCCACCTTGCGCCGGAACATCTCATCATTCGCTTTTGACACGTATCCGGCCCGGTCGATGAGGGCCTTCATCTCCGCGGTCACATCCGCGAAATAGGTTGGAGATGCCAGGATGATGCCGTCCGCCTCCCGCATCTTGCCTATCCATTCGTTGATCGGGTCGTCTTTGAGCGCGCACAAACCGTCCTTCCGCTCACGGCAGACGAGGCAGGCGGTGCAGCCGCGAAGCCGCTTCCCGGACAGCTGAATCAGTTCGGTTTTGATTCCTTCCTTTTCCAGTTCCTCGAATACATGGTTAACGAGAATCGCCGTATTGCCGTTCCTGCGGGCGCTGCCGTTGAATGCCACGACTTTCATGGTGCCCTCCGTGTCCGTAGTGATGGTGCATTTCTTCTGTACCGATATACCACATCACGGAGGGGTTTTGTATGAAGGAGTAGAGAATTGTATGTAACAATCCGCGCAATTCCCTCTTCTTTCGACAGGGTCACTCCCGGTGTGGCGACAACCGGTTTCGGCTCAGATGGGTCCGTTCTCCTGTTCCTTCATTTCTTCGTAGGGCGCGATTCTCTTCCGGTAGAGCTCCATCTTGCAGCATTCCAGTGCCCCGACCATGTCGTTGAATCGCTGGTAATTCGGCGTGGGGTAAAGGCGTATCAGGAGCTTGCTGACCACATAATTCAGGTTGCCGGCGAAATCGGCGGCGTCCAGCTTGCTGAATGCTTCGACGAGTTCTTCTATTGCGGGATCGAGTACGTCGCGTCTTTCTTTCAGGATGTACGGCATGGGTGGTTCCTCCTTTCCGGTAATTGTATCGAAGAAGCAGGCTGGGGAAAGGGGGAGGTGAAGCAATACTTTCCAATGATGCTGGAACTTGAAGAGACGGGAAAATATGCTCGGTCGGTGAGCGGAGCCGAAGGGAAGTCAGCTTCAATGAGGCCGGAGCACGTCGGCTCCGGAAAATAAGGAGAATGAGGATGATACAAATCAAGGAAAGTAGCTTCAATGAGGCCGGAGCACGTCGGCTCCGGAAAATAGCGTTGAAGCCTTCGAGGACTGAAAGGGGAGGGGAGCTTCAATGAGGCCGGAGCACGTCGGCTCCGGAAAATGACGGGTGAATATTTCGTTAAGCTCATGGAATGGCAGCTTCAATGAGGCCGGAGCACGTCGGCTCCGGAAAATGATTATCTTGGACACATTCCGGCCAAGAGAGGGGTCGCTTCAATGAGGCCGGAGCACGTCGGCTCCGGAAAATGCGCACCTCGCGGAACGGGAAATCGCACAGCATGTCGCTTCAATGAGGCCGGAGCACGTCGGCTCCGGAAAATGAGCGAGGATGGGAAAACTACGACTCCTTGCGTGTAGCTTCAATGAGGCCGGAGCACGTCGGCTCCGGAAAATTATCTGTCTAACCCGTACACATTATACCCACGCTTCTTGCTTCAATGAGGCCGGAGCACGTCGGCTCCGGAAAATACCGTAACTCCCCCTGTATCAGATGAAGAATATCGCTTCAATGAGGCCGGAGCACGTCGGCTCCGGAAAATAGGATAGTGTGAACGCGATCCGCTTCCCGTTCTTCCGGCTTCAATGAGGCCGGAGCACGTCGGCTCCGGAAAATGATGCATCGGATGCCCTATGGGTGGAGCGAAGCAGCGCTTCAATGAGGCCGGAGCACGTCGGCTCCGGAAAATCTTTATTACGCTAGTGTATCGTTTTGCATGATTATGTGCTTCAATGAGGCCGGAGCACGTCGGCTCCGGAAAA
Organism: uncultured Geobacter sp.; assembly: GCA_937886325.1. Taxonomy (GTDB): domain Bacteria; phylum Desulfobacterota; class Desulfuromonadia; order Geobacterales; family Geobacteraceae; genus RPRC01. The sequence goes on along the minus strand of CALABV010000002.1, from coordinate 603 downwards.
TCAGGACGTACAGGGTGTCATTCGCAGGGCAATAATGCTTCAATGAGGCCGGAGCACGTCGGCTCCGGAAAATAGACCGGCAGCGGCGTACCGTTCGCAAAGACCACACAGCTTCAATGAGGCCGGAGCACGTCGGCTCCGGAAAATGTTCGTCTGGTCTATCCGCTCCATTTTCAACGACCTGCTTCAATGAGGCCGGAGCACGTCGGCTCCGGAAAATAGCCCTTGTACTTGGCCTAGCGTATCGCCTTGCGCCGCTTCAATGAGGCCGGAGCACGTCGGCTCCGGAAAATAGCCGGAAGGATGGAGCACGGTCGACCCAAAGACCGGCTTCAATGAGGCCGGAGCACGTCGGCTCCGGAAAATCGAGTTGCGCTACCAGGATGCAATGATTTGCACACTGCTTCAATGAGGCCGGAGCACGTCGGCTCCGGAAAATATTGCATCAGTTATCCAACAATCCACCCACCCAGGCGGCTTCAATGAGGCCGGAGCACGTCGGCTCCGGAAAATGAAATTAGGGTGCGCAGTGAGGAACGGGAAACAGCGCTTCAATGAGGCCGGAGCACGTCGGCTCCGGAAAATTAGGGATAAGGGGAGGAA
>CALABV010000001.1 GCA_937886325.1 uncultured Geobacter sp. | reverse complement strand
ATGTCACCGAAAAGGCAAACCCCGGGTAACCGGGCAGCGCAAAACCACCTGTCCGTTCCGACGGATAGAGGGGTTGTCGAAGTGGCATCCGATCGAGTCGAGATCGGAGAGCCCGCCTTTTTTCGGCGGGCTTTTTTTATGGGCCGAACAGGGGTGGAGGGGACGTGGCGCGACAACGGTCTAAAGATGAGCGCAAAGGGATGGCGGCTGTATATGTGAGCGGCGCGGATCTCGTCTGGCTTCTCGGCAGTATCTGCTCCCTGCATCGGGTTCCCTTCGATCCGGTTCTTCTTCAGCGGCAGTTCCCTCCGCCCTGTTCCCTTGCAACCCTGCACGACGCCCTCACCTTCCTCGGCTTTAGGGTCGGTGATCTGGGACTGCTGCCCGGAGGAACGCTTGCCGGTTTTCCCCTGCCGGCCATCGCCTTTTTACAGGAAAATGAAACGAATCAGTCGGGCGCGCCGGAGGCTGAAAGCCGAGGCGACCATGCCGATGCGCCTTCCCCTTCCAAACCCGTTCTCATTGTGAAGACCGACAGCGAGCGTTTCCTCTACTTCCGCGCAGGAACACAGACTCCGGTTACGGCCCGGATTCTCGATGCCTTTGAACTCTTCCTTCCCTACGTAATCCTGGTTTCACGGGAGGCGGTCCTGAACGGCCCGGAATCCGGAAAAGACTCAACCGAAAGCCCTTTCGCGGAGTGCGGAGCGACCGCGAGATTCGGGTTCCGCTGGTTCGTGCCGGAGCTCATGAAACACAGGACCATCTGGCGCGACGTGCTGCTGGCGTCCCTTGTCATCCAGCTCATCGGACTCGCAACTCCCCTCTTCACCCAGGTGGTCATCGACAAGGTGGTGGTCCACCAGACAAAGAGCACCCTGGTCGTGATTGCCCTCGGCATGCTCCTCTTCATGGTGTTCAGCGCTGTCATGACCTGGCTGCGCCAGTATCTGGTGCTCCACACCGGCAACCGCATCGACGCCGTGCTCGGTAGCCGGGTATTCAGCCACCTGCTGCGGCTCCCCCTCCCCTTCTTCGAGCACCGTCCCACCGGTGTCCTGGTGGCCCGCATGCAGGGGGTGGAGACCATCCGCCAGTTCGTCAGCGGCGCCGCCGTCACCCTGATCCTGGACTGCCCCTTTCTCATTATCTTCCTGGCGGTCATGTTCTGGTACAGCTGGCAACTCTCCCTCATCGCCGTCGGCATCCTGCTGCTCATCGCCTTCGTAAGCGTTCTCGTCACCCCGGTGTTCCGCAACCGGCTGAACAACCAGTTTCTCCTGGGCGCGCGCAATCAGGCCTTCGTTACCGAGTACGTATCCGGCATGGCCACGGTCAAGTCCCTGCAGATGGAGCCGGTGCTGGAAAACCGCTACGGCGATTTTCTCGCCTCGTACCTGGCCGCAGGCTTCTCCACCCGCGGACTCGCCAATACCTACAACGTCGTCGCAAACGCCATGGAGCAGCTTTTGACCCTGTCGATCCTCATGGTAGGCGCCATGCTGGTGATGCGCAACGACGGCTTTACCGTGGGCAAGCTGGTGGCCTTCCAGATGTTCGCGGGCCGCATGAGCCAGCCCATGCTCCGCCTGGTGGGATTGTGGCAGGAATTCCAGCAGGCGGACATCGCGGTCAAACGCCTGGGCGACGTCATGGATATGCCGTCGGAACCTTACTCCCTCACCCCGGCCCGGAGCAACCGCCCCCACGGGGGCGTCATTGAGCTGAAGGACGTGAGTTTCCGCTACAGCCCGGAGCATCCCTTTCTCTACCGTAGTCTCACCCTCACCTTCCAGGCAGGGCGTCTTACGGTCATGATGGGTCCCTCCGGCTGCGGCAAGAGCACCCTGGCCAAGCTGCTCCTTGGGTTTTATCTCCCCACGGACGGCAGGATACTCATCGACGGCTGCGACATCCGCCACATGTCGGCCAACGAACTGCGGAGCATCTTCGGCGTGGTGCCCCAGGAGACGGTCCTCTTCTCCGGAACCATCTACGACAACCTCAGTCACGCCAACCCCCATGCCGGTTTCGAGGAGATTGTCCAGGCCTGCGGACAGGCGGGTATTCACGAGTTCATCGAAAGCCTGCCCCAGGGATACCGGACCGAGATCGGGGAACACGGCGTAGGCCTCTCCGGAGGCCAGCGTCAGCGCATCGCCATTGCGCGGGCGCTGCTGAAAAGGCCCCGCATCCTCATTTTCGACGAGGCGGTCTCCAACCTCGATCAACAGACCGCGGAGAGCTTCGCCGCCACCGTGAACTCCCTCAAGGGCAAGGTCACCATGCTGTTCATCACCCACCAGGTTCCCAAGGGGCTTCAGGTGGACGAGGTGTTCCGCTTCGCGGCGCAGCCGGTTCAGCCCTCGGCAAAGGGGATGGTCGGACAGGAGGAGATGGGGGGCATACATGAAATCATTACCTGATGAAGAGGAGCGTTTATGAGAATCACCTGTCCGAAATGCAACCATGCCGCCGAGGTGGATGAGTCCGTTATTCCCACCGGCACGACATCGGTCCGCTGCAATGCCTGCTCAACGAGGTTTCCATTGAGCCTGCCTTCCACGGCTGCAAAAAATCCAATCCCGAAGGAAACGACGGAAGATGGGGCCGCGCAACGCAGCGGGCTGAATGGAAGGATGAATCTTGATGAAACTGTTGCCGATCGGAAACCGACTGTCAACCCTGTACCCGGCGGTAGCCGAAAAGAACTCCGTTCCGACGGCATAAGGAAATTCTCTGCCCTGAGGATTCCGTATCTTTCATTCTTCTCAAAAGCCCTGTACCGCGACGCATGCTTTGTCTGGAAAGGCACCGGGTTTGTCTATCTGCTGGCACTTCTGGCGGTCTGCTGGTTGCCGACGATGGTGAAGATGCATTATTCTGTATCGAGCTTCATCGGGAAGAATATGGAGCCAATCATCTCCCGGATTCCGCAAATCACCTTTTCCGATGGCAGCGCATCCGTCGATGTCCCTCAACCGTACATCATCAAGAGTCCTCAAACGAATAAGGATGCGATAATCATCGATACAACCGGCACGATAACTTCTCTGAAAGGGACTGAAGCTTTTGTGCTGGTAAAGAGAAACGAGGCGATATTCAAAAAGAACGATGTGGAAACAAGAACGTTCGATTTCAAGAATTTCAAACAGTACGTATTGAACCAGCAAAAGATGAGAAGCTGGACGCAAGCGGCACAAAGATATTTTGCCGTTTTCTTTTACCCGTGTGCCGTTGCCGGTTCGTTCATCTTCCGAATCCTGCAGATGCTGGTATACGCAGCCATAGGAATGCTGTTCGCTTCGTGGTGTCGGGCTACATTCTCATACGATTCGCTCCTGCGTCTTTCCGTTGTGGCGGTTACACCTTGCATAATACTCAACAAAATTCTGGGACTTGCAGGGGTTCTCGTGCCCTTTGCCGGTCTGTGGTCCTTTCTTGTGACAATGATCTACCTTTTTGTCGGGGTCAGGGAATGCGCGAGACACGCTGCTCAAGAAGCGAATTATCCTGATTGTTAACGAGATGGGGCTCAAGGGAGGAACCGGTATGCATACCGATAGAACATCCGGATATGTACAGTCGCAGGTGAAGCCAATTATCAAAATTCTTCTCGGTATCTGCACCCTTGCCATGGTTGCTCTGTCATGCGGATGCGATACCAACGGAAGTGAACACGACAAACCACTTTCACTCGGATATTTCAAGGACATCTACGACCTTTCTCTTTCCGCGGATGGGAATCAGTTGCTGTTCAGCGCAAGCGGTCACAAGGATTACGGCGACGAAACCATCTATCGGTATGAGATAAACACTAGAAAACTGTACCGTTACATCCCGCAGGGGAAAGTGTTCATCGGGGAAGGACGGTTCTCACCCCGTTCATCCCGATTCGTGTTCAGGATCATTCCCTATAACTCGAAAGACAAGAACGTTTACGAAGATATGCAAATAGGCATCGCCAATCAGGACGGAAGCGGGTTCAGGGTGTTGACAGAGGGCAAGGGGGTAAAACTGAAGCCCGCTATCAGTGCTGATGAAAAGACTCTGGTTTATTTCAAAGGGCGAATTTTGGAGTCCAAAAGCAGGTATGTCAGGCAAAAAAAGAAAGCCGGGGGGTTGGACCTATTCAAAGCAAATCTTTCTTCTGGAAAAGAGACACAATTGAGATCGGAAGAGCACACGTCTGAACTCCAGTCACACTGATA